>NZ_JBNBZD010000131.1:0-203 GCF_049804075.1 Brevibacterium sp. FAM 24630 | reverse complement strand
ACTACTCCTCAAAAGTGGCCAAAGCCGCCCACGATGCCGGGGCTCATGTGTCGATCACCGTGCGTATGGATAAGAAGGTCAAAGCAGCGATCGGAACGATCAGCGACGACGCATGGACTGGCATCGAGTACCCCGATGCGATCTATGACGAGGAGTCCGGTGCCTGGGTCAGTAAGGCTGAAGTCGCCGAGGTTCCGTTCACC
>NZ_JBNBZD010000130.1:0-237 GCF_049804075.1 Brevibacterium sp. FAM 24630 | reverse complement strand
CCAGGAACACCCCGACCGGCACACGTGAAGCCGGGACAGCGCTGGTGGTACACGCATCTTCGGACCCGTCGAGCCCACAACCTGCTGACAGGACTCCTCCGCGACCGGCAACTGTTCACGTGGCTAGAACTAGCCGAAGACGACTACACGATCGCGAAGACTACGAACCCATTAGAGGGCGGCCCGAACAAAGCGATCAAGGACTTCCTCCGAGCCCATCGAGGACTGAACATCGAT
>NZ_JBNBZD010000129.1:0-246 GCF_049804075.1 Brevibacterium sp. FAM 24630 | reverse complement strand
CTTTGCGCAGACGCTGGCCCACAATGATCTGGCTGGAGTCGCGGGTTGACGCGGTCGCCAACAGTGCGTTGAGGCCGCGACTGCCTTGGTAGCCGAACCCAGCTCCCTGCTTCGACGCAGAGTGAACATCGATGACGGTGTCGTCGACATCGACGAAGATCATCGAAGTCTGTGCCGACTCCTGGTTGGTGGGCAGCAGTGGTGTGTGTTCGTTGAGGTTGGTCAGGAAGCGGGAGGAGATCGCGT
>NZ_JBNBZD010000128.1:0-247 GCF_049804075.1 Brevibacterium sp. FAM 24630 | reverse complement strand
TTCCGAAGCACCCACGTCCAGTCCGAGACTGCGTCCCGGACCAATCAGTCCTGCCCAGCATCAGCCGGCAAGACTATTCGAAGAAATCTTGGTCACCCCTTGACGAAAACCATAGGGGCACCCCCCCGTTACCTTTTAAGTAGCCTCAACATCCGTCAGGATAGAAGGGGTCGCTGGCCTGAGGACCTCGGCATGATTCATGCCCCCAGTCGTCATGATCCGGGGGGTGTTGTCACCGAGGTTCGAA
>NZ_JBNBZD010000127.1:0-249 GCF_049804075.1 Brevibacterium sp. FAM 24630 | reverse complement strand
GCCAGGAAACTGATCCTGCACCTGCCCAGAGCCTGGCCGTGGGCGACGGAGTTCTCCCGGTTATGGCAATCGGCGTTGGGACCACCCCGGACAATGTCGACCTGACCAATTCGCCCTTGAAAGGGGGGTGCCCCTATGGTTTTCGTCAAGGGGTGACCAAGATTTCTTCGAATAGTCTTGCCGGCTGATGCTGGGCAGGACTGATTGGTCCGGGACGCAGTCTCGGACTGGACGTGGGTGCTTCGGAAC
>NZ_JBNBZD010000126.1:0-249 GCF_049804075.1 Brevibacterium sp. FAM 24630 | reverse complement strand
AACCCAGCGTCGAAGGGGCGTAGACACGGTCGAACAGGTGTGTCATGCCGCCGTGGCGGAGAAGGTTCATGTCATCGATCGAGTCAGCCCCGGCGGCAATTCCGCCGACGAGGGTGGCGAGTTTCGCTGCTGGGTTCGCGCCTTTATCAGCGCCGGTGGTCGACACGGTCAACCTGTCGTCGGCGAGGTCTGGCAGGCCGGCTTTCTGGGCGAGGCCCATGATCGGGACCAGCCCGGTGGTCGCGGTGA
>NZ_JBNBZD010000125.1:0-251 GCF_049804075.1 Brevibacterium sp. FAM 24630 | reverse complement strand
CAGGTTCCGAAGCACCCACGTCCAGTCCGAGACTGCGTCCCGGACCAATCAGTCCTGCCCAGCATCAGCCGGCAAGACTATTCGAAGAAATCTTGGTCACCCCTTGACGAAAACCATAGGGGCACCCGTTACCTTTTAAGTAGCCTCAACATCCGTCAGGATAGAAGGGGTCGCTGGCCTGAGGACCTCGGCATGATTCATGCCCCCAGTCGTCATGATCCGGGGGGTGTTGTCACCGAGGTTCGAAGGCA
>NZ_JBNBZD010000124.1:0-251 GCF_049804075.1 Brevibacterium sp. FAM 24630 | reverse complement strand
GCTACATTCAATGCTTGGGTATCAGACTCCCGCCGAAATCGAAGCAACCCACTACACGAGCCTACAGGAATTAGCAGCCTAAGAAACTGAACGAACGCTCAGCCTCTAGAAAACCCGGGACTTGACAGACGTCATCGACGCGGGACGACACACCGGCATCAGCCATACCGTCGTCGCCGAAGCCGCCGCCAAAGCAACTCCGAAACAACGACAACTCCTCCACGACCTCTTCACCGCCGAACACGCCTCCC
>NZ_JBNBZD010000123.1:0-251 GCF_049804075.1 Brevibacterium sp. FAM 24630 | reverse complement strand
CGCCGACCCCAGATACGACTTGCCAGACCCGGTGAACCCCTGGAACACAACGTTTTGCTGCCGGGTGATGAACGAGGCGGTTCCGAGTTGAGCGATGACGTCACGGTCGAGGCCGCGCTGGTCGATCAGCGCGATCCGACGCAGATCCGCATCGGGATATCGCAGTCCAGCCCGGCGGATGAGCCCCTCGACTTTCGCATGGGTGAACGCAGCATGAGCGTCATCGACAGCGAGCTGGATGCGCTCTTCGA
>NZ_JBNBZD010000122.1:0-252 GCF_049804075.1 Brevibacterium sp. FAM 24630 | reverse complement strand
ACACACCAACCCCAACAAAAGAGTTGATGAGTGATCGGTGTATTAGTACCAGTCAACTCCACACCTCACAGTGCTTCCATACCCGGCCTATCAACCCCATCATCTATAGGACACCTCTCCCACACAATGTATGGATGGAAATCTCATCTCGGAGCAGGCTTCCCGCTTAGATGCTTTCAGCGGTTATCCATCCCGAACGTAGCCAACCAGCCATGCTCCTGGCGGAACAACTGGCACACCAGAGGTTCGTCC
>NZ_JBNBZD010000121.1:0-253 GCF_049804075.1 Brevibacterium sp. FAM 24630 | reverse complement strand
CCCATGACTTTGTGTTTTCTGGGAGTGGCGCACAGAAGCAGAGACGGGCTGTTATGGCTGGAATCCAGCCGCTGTACTGGCTGGATTCTGGAGCTGAACCGGCCTACTTAAAGTTGATCACACACAATGGCAACGGACCATTGACGACAACGATCAAGCGACTCTGGCCGACCACCCGTATCCAACGGTGTCACTTCCACATCCGACAGGCCGCACATCGGTACCTGACCATGCGGCCCGTCCTGCCGGCGAA
>NZ_JBNBZD010000120.1:0-253 GCF_049804075.1 Brevibacterium sp. FAM 24630 | reverse complement strand
CGCCGACCCCAGATACGACTTGCCAGACCCGGTGAACCCCTGGAACACAACGTTTTGCTGCCGGGTGATGAACGAGGCGGTTCCGAGTTGAGCGATGACGTCACGGTCGAGGCCGCGCTGGTCGATCTGGACTGTGTCAAGTTGTTTCGACAGGAGAACACTATTTCCTCAAGCAGCCCGGTCGGCTGCCGATGATTCCGTCTCGGTGCGATCGAAGAACGACTCCATCGCCCGGGCAGGGATCTCATAGCCC
>NZ_JBNBZD010000119.1:0-253 GCF_049804075.1 Brevibacterium sp. FAM 24630 | reverse complement strand
GCTGACGCCGTGGGGCTGTCCTACGACGAGGCAGCCGGGATGCCGGATGCCGATGTCTACGCTCGATTGTTTCCTGGCCGTGGCCAGCATGAGAGTGTCTACGCCCAACCTGATTGGAGTGAAGTCCTGGACTGTGTCAAGTTGTTTCGACAGGAGAACACTATTTCCTCAAGCAGCCCGGTCGGCTGCCGATGATTCCGTCTCGGTGCGATCGAAGAACGACTCCATCGCCCGGGCAGGGATCTCATAGCCC
>NZ_JBNBZD010000118.1:0-253 GCF_049804075.1 Brevibacterium sp. FAM 24630 | reverse complement strand
TAGAAGGAGCCTAGAAACAGGTGGCGCTGAAGTCGAATATTCGGGGGCGCTCACGACGCCGGTCGACACCCAAGACAGGTGGCGCTCAAAGACGAGCGCAGTGGCGCCCAAGAAGCCGAATATTCAGTCCCAACGCCGATTGCCATAACCGGGAGAACTCCGTCGCCCACGGCCAGGCTCTGGGCAGGTGCAGGATCAGTTTCCTGGCCCGGTGAGCAATCCGAGCCGGAACCCCGATGATCCGTGTCCGCAG
>NZ_JBNBZD010000117.1:0-253 GCF_049804075.1 Brevibacterium sp. FAM 24630 | reverse complement strand
TCGAAGAGCGCATCCAGCTCGCTGTCGATGACGCTCATGCTGCGTTCACCCATGCGAAAGTCGAGGGGCTCATCCGCCGGGCTGGACTGCGATATCCCGATGCGGATCTGCGTCGGATCGCGCTGATTGGGGTGTCATGATTTGAGTAGACAGCAGAACCCGATGAAAGGAAACTGCTGCACATGACTACCAACCAATCCCCGCGGCGGCCCCGCAGAGAGTTCACCTCGGAGTTCAAGGCCGACGCCGTCGC
>NZ_JBNBZD010000116.1:0-254 GCF_049804075.1 Brevibacterium sp. FAM 24630 | reverse complement strand
GGCCTCGAGAGCCAGCCGGGTAGCTCGTTCACGTACTTCTGGTAGATATTTCGAGGTAGGCATGATGTGTTGAGGGTAGTCCTTTCTTGGGTAACCGCATACCCTCCATCAAACCAAGGACGAATCAAGTTTCAGCGTGACCCCGACGCGCGCGAGTTCGCGGTGGACTTCACTCCAATCAGGTTGGGCGTAGACACTCTCATGCTGGCCACGGCCAGGAAACAATCGAGCGTAGACATCGGCATCCGGCATCC
>NZ_JBNBZD010000115.1:0-254 GCF_049804075.1 Brevibacterium sp. FAM 24630 | reverse complement strand
GAGGTAGTGTCCCGGTCTCTCACCGGTCTCTTCCACATTGAGCCTCCCAGAGCCTCCTCCATGACTGCGGTCTCGGGCCCCCTTTCAAGGGCGAATTGGTCAGGTCGACATTGTCCGGGGTGGTCCCTGAGTATTCGGTGGTGTGAGCGCCACTGACTATTGTGGTTGAGCGCCACCCGATATTGCCTTTCAGCGCCACCGGGTCGTGGCGGTGAGCGCCAGGCCGTCACCCGACGCTCACCGACAATTGGTCA
>NZ_JBNBZD010000114.1:0-254 GCF_049804075.1 Brevibacterium sp. FAM 24630 | reverse complement strand
TGGTGCTGGTAGGTCTTGCAGAAGCGGTCATAGCCCATCGCCGGCGAGTCTGTGGTGGCGCAGGCGTCACGGTACTCGCTATGCAATAGTTTCAGCGTGACCCCGACGCGCGCGAGTTCGCGGTGGATGGGGTGTCATGATTTGAGTAGACAGCAGAACCCGATGAAAGGAAACTGCTGCACATGACTACCAACCAATCCCCGCGGCGGCCCCGCAGAGAGTTCACCTCGGAGTTCAAGGCCGACGCCGTCGCG
>NZ_JBNBZD010000113.1:0-254 GCF_049804075.1 Brevibacterium sp. FAM 24630 | reverse complement strand
ACACACCAACCCCAACAAAAGAGTTGATGAGTGATCGGTGTATTAGTACCAGTCAACTCCACACCTCACAGTGCTTCCATACCCGGCCTATCAACCCCATCATCTATAGGACACCTCTCCCACACAAAATGTATGGATGGAAATCTCATCTCGGAGCAGGCTTCCCGCTTAGATGCTTTCAGCGGTTATCCATCCCGAACGTAGCCAACCAGCCATGCTCCTGGCGGAACAACTGGCACACCAGAGGTTCGTCC
>NZ_JBNBZD010000112.1:0-255 GCF_049804075.1 Brevibacterium sp. FAM 24630 | reverse complement strand
TTCGAACCTCGGTGACAACACCCCCCGGATCATGACGACTGGGGGCATGAATCATGCCGAGGTCCTCAGGCCAGCGACCCCTTCTATCCTGACGGATGTTGAGGCTACTTAAAAGGTAACGGGGGGGGCCGAGACCGCAGTCATGGAGGAGGCTCTGGGAGGCTCAATGTGGAAGAGACCGGTGAGAGACCGGGACACTACCTCCTGCCCACTCATCGTGCCCAAGCTCAAATTCGAGTGGGCCACCGGACATCA
>NZ_JBNBZD010000111.1:0-255 GCF_049804075.1 Brevibacterium sp. FAM 24630 | reverse complement strand
CATCGCGCTCATGGCCTCGCACAGGCAGACGCTGCTCTATATTCCCGGGCGCACCGTCTACAACGCTGCCCGCACCTACCGCGGCGACGGGAAAACCGACGCTAAAGACGCCGGAATCATCGCCGACAAGGCCCGGATGCGCCGCGACTTGCAACCCATCCGACTTGGCGATGACATCGCGACCGAACTGCGACTGCTCACCGCTCACCGTACCGACCTGGCCTGCGACAAAACGCGGGCGATCAACCGGATGCG
>NZ_JBNBZD010000110.1:0-255 GCF_049804075.1 Brevibacterium sp. FAM 24630 | reverse complement strand
GGAGAACCTGGCCATCTGTGGGCCCGCGGGAACCGGCAAATCGTTCTTCCTGGAAGCGCTGGGACAGAAAGTCATCGACGGCGGTGGACGCGTGTCCTGGCTGAAGCTGGAAGATCTGGGCGGACTCGTTCGTGCTCATCGTCCTGATGACCAGGTGACGAAGACTGTTCAGCGGCTGTTGCGAGCCGATCTCGTGATCGTTGACGACATCGGGCTGCTGCCGGTCAGTGATGATGCTGCCGAAGGTCTGTATCG
>NZ_JBNBZD010000109.1:0-255 GCF_049804075.1 Brevibacterium sp. FAM 24630 | reverse complement strand
TCACCCATCACCACAACCCAACAAAAAGGGGCGTGTTCACTGGGGGCATCAGTTTCATTTATCGTCACCCACCCGATCCCCAACCACCGTGACAAACCGTGTTTGTCCTGGTCAGGCCCGGTGGAAAGCCTGTCTTTCAGACTGTGTTTCCGGCGGGGCAACGAGATATAACTCTAGACCAGGCAAACCCGTCCACGCAAATCCAAACCCGCCATTCCCCACGTGACACCCACCACACGGACTGCCGGGGAACAG
>NZ_JBNBZD010000108.1:0-255 GCF_049804075.1 Brevibacterium sp. FAM 24630 | reverse complement strand
TGTTAGTCGAGGAATCTCGTGGCCGATCGGCGGCGATGTTAGCGACCCGGCGGAAGCAGGCCGGGTTTCCCACGGGCAAGACGTTCGAGTCCTGGGATGAGGAAGTGTCATCGATTCCTGTACCCACGCAGCAGGCGCTGTCGACGCTGGAGTGGGTGGGGCGGAAGGAGAACCTGGCCATCTGTGGGCCCGCGGGAACCGGCAAATCGTTCTTCCTGGAAGCGCTGGGACAGAAAGTCATCGACGGCGGTGGAC
>NZ_JBNBZD010000107.1:0-255 GCF_049804075.1 Brevibacterium sp. FAM 24630 | reverse complement strand
ACTGCGACTGCTCACCGCTCACCGTACCGACCTGGCCTGCGACAAAACGCGGGCGATCAACCGGATGCGTGCCAGCCTCGGTGAGTTTTTCCCCGCCCTGGAAGCCGCGTTCGACTACTCGACTTCGCAGGCTGCCCTGCTCCTGCTCACCGGATACCAGACCCCAGCGGCGATCCGCCGCATGGGCGTCAAACGCCTCACCGCGTGGTTGAAGAAGCGTGGAGCCAGGTCGGCTGCCCGAGTCGCTGACATCGC
>NZ_JBNBZD010000106.1:0-255 GCF_049804075.1 Brevibacterium sp. FAM 24630 | reverse complement strand
CCGCCAGCTGACGAAACTGAAAGCGTGGGAGCCGGCCTACGACACCGACGGTTGTCCCCGTAAAGGGGCCGATGTTGCCGAACTCACCAGTGTCCTTGACCTCGATGATTGGCCGGACGGGATGCGAGTCATCGTCCGCCGTGAACGTCCCCACCCGGGTGCCCAACTGCGATTTGACGATGTCGACGGATACCGACTGACCGCGTTCGCGACGAACACGACCGGTGGCCAGCTGGCTGATCTGGAAGTCCGTCA
>NZ_JBNBZD010000105.1:0-255 GCF_049804075.1 Brevibacterium sp. FAM 24630 | reverse complement strand
ATCGACGATCAGCGGAGTCGAAGCATCTGTCTCGTGGTTTGGTGCCTGAGCCCCGGAGAGTTCCCACACCCGGGCACGCGCCGCCGCCCGAGCAGTGTTGAGAGCAGCCAGTACTCGATCGGCGTCGACGGCGAGGGTGCGGATGAGGCGGGTGATCGTCGGGTTCGATGCCACTGGGCCGTAGAGGTCGGGTTCGTCGCGGAGGACGGAGCTATCGGAGAGGGCGTCGCCGCCGAGTGCGAGGGTGATGGCGAT
>NZ_JBNBZD010000104.1:0-255 GCF_049804075.1 Brevibacterium sp. FAM 24630 | reverse complement strand
CCGCCAGCTGACGAAACTGAAAGCGTGGGAGCCGGCCTACGACACCGACGGTTGTCCCCGTAAAGGGGCCGATGTTGCCGAACTCACCAGTGTCCTTGACCTCGATGATTGGCCGGACGGGATGCGAATCATCGTCCGCCGTGAACGTCCCCACCCGGGTGCCCAACTGCGATTTGACGATGTCGACGGATACCGACTGACCGCGTTCGCGACGAACACGACCGGTGGCCAGCTGGCTGATCTGGAAGTCCGTCA
>NZ_JBNBZD010000103.1:0-255 GCF_049804075.1 Brevibacterium sp. FAM 24630 | reverse complement strand
CTCGGGGCGCATCAGCGGTAACCACCACCGACCGAAACGCTACGACCGCAGACTGCTGCGGGCCTGCTACCTCGCCGCGCAAGTGGCATCGCGATGGTGCCCGGTATCGAAGGCGTTCTACGACCGACAACGGGCTGAAGGCAAGAACCACAAACAAGCGATCCTCGCCCTGGCACGCCGACGCATCAACGTGCTCTGGGCGATGCTGCGAGACCGCACAATGTTCGGTCAAGGAATCTCCCCGATACCGGGGTG
>NZ_JBNBZD010000102.1:0-255 GCF_049804075.1 Brevibacterium sp. FAM 24630 | reverse complement strand
TAACGTGTTCGTCCTAGCCCATCCTCATACCCATACATCGACGAGGCATTCACCCCGACAACGCTGAGTGGACGAGCGGAAGTTGTGATGTTCCACCCATGAGCAACCCACCCAGGAACACGAACGGCTCCTGACGGTGGGGATCTGAATGTGTGCTCCTTAGAAAGGAGGTGATCCAGCCGCACCTTCCGGTACGGCTACCTTGTTACGACTTAGTCCCAATTGCCAGTCCCACCTTAGACGGCCCCCTCCCCT
>NZ_JBNBZD010000101.1:0-255 GCF_049804075.1 Brevibacterium sp. FAM 24630 | reverse complement strand
ACCATGCGCTCTTACACACTCACCACACCCCAAAGGGTTGGCGGCGTGTACGCGAAATATTGTCTTTCAATCACACAAGATGATGACAAGAAAAATCACATTACATAACACCACAACCCCAAAAGGGTTGCAGCATTGATGCTCGCGTCCACTATACGATTCTCAAACCACTACCAAACACCACTCACAAACCAGACCACTGCTGTGGCTGCCCGTGAAGCGGGTCGGTCCTGTTGGTTGAAACCACACCCAACG
>NZ_JBNBZD010000100.1:0-255 GCF_049804075.1 Brevibacterium sp. FAM 24630 | reverse complement strand
AGGGGAGGGGGCCGTCTAAGGTGGGACTGGCAATTGGGACTAAGTCGTAACAAGGTAGCCGTACCGGAAGGTGCGGCTGGATCACCTCCTTTCTAAGGAGCACACATTCAGATCCCCACCGTCAGGAACCGTTCGTGTTCCTGGGTGGGTTGCTCATGGGTGGAACATCACAACTTCCGCTCGTCCACTCAGCGTTGTCGGGGTGAATGCCTCGTCGATGTATGGGTATGAGGATGGGCTAGGACGAACACGTTA
>NZ_JBNBZD010000099.1:0-255 GCF_049804075.1 Brevibacterium sp. FAM 24630 | reverse complement strand
ACCATGCGCTCTTACACACTCACCACACCCCAAAGGGTTGGCGGCGTGTACGCGAAATATTGTCTTTCAATCACACAAGATGATGACAAGAAAAATCACATTACATAACACCACAACCCCAAAAGGGCTGCAGCATTGATGCTCGCGTCCACTATACGATTCTCAAACCACTACCAAACACCACTCACAAACCAGACCACTGCTGTGGCTGCCCGTGAAGCGGGTCGGTCCTGTTGGTTGAAACCACACCCAACG
>NZ_JBNBZD010000098.1:0-255 GCF_049804075.1 Brevibacterium sp. FAM 24630 | reverse complement strand
AACCCAGCGTCGAAGGGGCGTAGACACGGTCGAACAGGTGTGTCATGCCGCCGTGGCGGAGAAGGTTCATGTCATCGATCGAGTCAGCCCCGGCGGCAATTCCGCCGACGAGGGTGGCGAGTTTCGCGGCTGGGTTCGCGCCTTTATCAGCGCCGGTGGTCGACACGGTCAACCTGTCGTCGGCGAGGTCTGGCAGGCCGGCTTTCTGGGCGAGGCCCATGATCGGGACCAGCCCGGTGGTCGCGGTGAGGTTCT
>NZ_JBNBZD010000097.1:0-255 GCF_049804075.1 Brevibacterium sp. FAM 24630 | reverse complement strand
ACGCTGCGAATGCCGAGAGGAATAGCGCCCGTTTGAGGACTTTGTTGCCACGGCGGGACGAATGATCACCACGGATCGACGTCCCCGATCGCCACGTCACCGGTGCCAAACCGGCGTAAGAGGCCAAGTGCCCGGCAGTGGCGAAGTCCTTGCCCACGACCTCGGTCAGGATCCTCGCCGCTGTCCTGACGCCGACTGCCGGCATCGATGTCAGGAGCTCGAAAAGAGGATGCGATTCCACCAACTCCTCGATCC
>NZ_JBNBZD010000096.1:0-255 GCF_049804075.1 Brevibacterium sp. FAM 24630 | reverse complement strand
TCGAAGGCACCAGGGAAATCGCTGATAGGGGCCAGAACCACTGGCAGAACACATGCCTCGAGCCCGACCGTAACGTGGATGCCGAACCCCGGAGCCACCCAGCACCACCGGCCAGCCGAACCACTCACAACCGCAGTCACACCAGTCGAAGAAGATGAGTGACATGATCACCAACCACGACACCATTGACGTATTCATCGGCATCGATGTCGGCAAACACGACCACCACGCCGTGGCGCTGGCCAGGGACGGCAC
>NZ_JBNBZD010000095.1:0-255 GCF_049804075.1 Brevibacterium sp. FAM 24630 | reverse complement strand
GTTCTTCACCACCGTCGATCAGGATCGTTTCGACACCGTTGTTGCTGATCAAGTGCACCGCAGGCACGCGATCATCGAGCAGATCAATGCGGAACTGAAAAATGGTGCCCTGGCGCATATGCCCTCCGGGGTGTTCAACGCCAACGCTGCCTGGCTCACGATCGCAGCGATCACTCACAACCTGTTACGGGCGGCTGCCGGGATCATCGGCGGGCGGATGAGCAAAGTGCGCGCCCAGACGCTGCGGACACGGAT
>NZ_JBNBZD010000094.1:0-256 GCF_049804075.1 Brevibacterium sp. FAM 24630 | reverse complement strand
CCGCCCCAGTTAAACTACCCATCAGGCACTGTCCCTGAACCCGATCAGGGTCCGAAGTTAAGGAATCCACTATGGTCAGAGTGGTATTTCACCGATCGACTCCACCTGATCTAGCGACCAAGCCTCAACGTCTCCCACCTATCCTACACAAACCACACCGAACACCAATACCAAACTATAGTGAAGGTCTCGGGGTCTTTCCGTCCTGCTGCGCGTAACGAGCATCTTTACTCGTAATGCAATTTCGCCGAGTTCG
>NZ_JBNBZD010000093.1:0-266 GCF_049804075.1 Brevibacterium sp. FAM 24630 | reverse complement strand
TGCGCGCATACGGCATCTTCAACCGTCGCATCAGCGCCTCGACCTCGGTATCAAGGACTGGCGCCTGGGCAGAGACAACCATCACAGCTCACCCCCGTCCGCAGTCGTCGACGGTGAGCTCATCGCCTGCCATCCCACAGTCCCCTGCGCCAGGGACGCATCCTCACCCGCACTGCGACTGCCTTGATCAGCAACCCGGTGGGCCAGCAGCGACGCCACATCACCAGTGCCGAAGCGACCATAGGCAGCCGCCGTACCCAGGACCT
>NZ_JBNBZD010000092.1:0-284 GCF_049804075.1 Brevibacterium sp. FAM 24630 | reverse complement strand
TGCAGCATTGATGCTCGCGTCCACTATACGATTCTCAAACCACTACCAAACACCACTCACAAACCAGACCACTGCTGTGGCTGCCCGTGAAGCGGGTCGGTCCTGTTGGTTGAAACCACACCCAACGACTGTTGGGGTTTGTGATTCCAGGACCCAATAACGTGTTCGTCCTAGCCCATCCTCATACCCATACATCGACGAGGCATTCACCCCGACAACGCTGAGTGGACGAGCGGAAGTTGTGATGTTCCACCCATGAGCAACCCACCCAGGAACACGAACGG
>NZ_JBNBZD010000091.1:0-286 GCF_049804075.1 Brevibacterium sp. FAM 24630 | reverse complement strand
CCCGTAGAGAAGATTCGTCTCCTCTCGGCCCGTGTCGGGTTTCACCACATTCGGGACGCTGCGCGGTGGTGTCCACGCTCGTGGAGTAACGAACGACCACGGGTCCTTGGGTGCCTCGGTGCGCAGATACAACAGCCAGTCGACTCCTCGGCGGGCATCATCGATGTTCAGTCCTCGATGGGCTCGGAGGAAGTCCTTGATCGCTTTGTTCGGGCCGCCCTCTAATGGGTTCGTAGTCTTCGCGATCGTGTAGTCGTCTTCGGCTAGTTCTAGCCACGTGAACAGT
>NZ_JBNBZD010000090.1:0-330 GCF_049804075.1 Brevibacterium sp. FAM 24630 | reverse complement strand
GTCGGGCCGTCGGTGCCGGGAGGTAGTCGGCGATGAGGGCCCATTGGTCGTCAGTGAGCAGTTGAAATCGAGACACGTTTCCAGGGTTTCAGAATCACACCGGGATGTTTATCAGACACGCCCTAGGTAGGAACGGGTGGGTTATAGGCCATCGTTCGCGGTGGTTGTCGCCGAGGATGGAACTACCGACGCAGAAAGGAACTGGGACTGATGCAGGGTTAGGTGACATCTAATCTGGCTTGTTCATAGGCAAGCCTGGAAGGATAGACACCATGCCACAGCCCTACCCGAAAGAATTCCGCGACGACGTCATCCGCGTCGTCCAGACCA
>NZ_JBNBZD010000089.1:0-333 GCF_049804075.1 Brevibacterium sp. FAM 24630 | reverse complement strand
CCGTCTGTGGTGTATGTGCAAACAAGCTCGTCAAGAATGGCAAAACCGGTGCCGGACGCACCAGGTGGCGGTGCAAACACTGCGGCTGTTCAGCAATTCAGACGCGCACCGATTCGGCGAAGAAGGCAGACTTCACCAGCTTCATCGCATGGTTGACCAGCACGCAGCCACGAGGCGATTTCGCTACCAGCACTCGTACCTTCACACGAAAGATTCAATGGTGCTGGAACGTAACCCCCAGGGTGGTCCTGACAGGCGAGATCCATGACCAGATCATGCTCGACGGCACCTACTTCAACGGTTGGTGCGTGCTCATCGCCTACACCGGCACTC
>NZ_JBNBZD010000088.1:0-336 GCF_049804075.1 Brevibacterium sp. FAM 24630 | reverse complement strand
CTTGCCAGAGTCGTGCGAAGTCCGTCGCCCACGGCCACTTCGTGGGCAGGTGCAGGATCAGCTTCCTGGCCCGGTGAGCAATCCGGGCCGGGATGCTGATGATGCGTGTGCGCAACGTCTGGGCGCGCACTTTGCTCATCCGCCCGCCGATGATCCCGGCAGCCGCCCGCATCAGGTTGTGAGTGATCGCTGCGATCGCGACCCAGGCGGCGTTGGCGTTGAACACCCTGGAGGGCATATGCGCCAGGGCACCATTTTTCAGTTCCGCATTGATCTGCTCGATGATCGCGTGCCTGCGGTGCACTTGATCAGCAACAACGGTGTCGAAACGATCCT
>NZ_JBNBZD010000087.1:0-360 GCF_049804075.1 Brevibacterium sp. FAM 24630 | reverse complement strand
GCTACATTCAATGCTTGGGTATCAGACTCCCGCCGAAATCGAAGCAACCCACTACACGAGCCTACAGGAATTAGCAGCCTAAGAAACTGAACGAACGCTCAGCCTCTAGAAAACCCGGGACTTGACATTCCCGACCGGCGCGTGACCGGGCAATCCCGGCATAGGCGGCCAAATGGCCAGCAGTTTTGAACGCAGAGAAGTCTCCGGCTGCCAGGAGGATCTGGGATGCGGTCTTAACCTTGATCCACCGATGCGAGTAGCCGGATCAAGCCGCGCGTGAAATGGAAATGCCCCTCCTGAACTGGGAAAATGGTGATGTTCTAAGTCTCCATATCCCACACAGAAAGGGGCACCTCTCAG
>NZ_JBNBZD010000086.1:0-382 GCF_049804075.1 Brevibacterium sp. FAM 24630 | reverse complement strand
GGTCAAAGCAGCGATCGGAACGATCAGCGACGACGCATGGACTGGCATCGAGTACCCCGATGCGATCTATGACGAGGAGTCCGGTGCCTGGGTCAGTAAGGCTGAAGTCGCCGAGGTTCCGTTCACCGCGTTCACCTCGAAGAAGAAGGCGCTGCAAACTACGGGCCGCTTGGTCGTCCGCCGCATCCCGGAGCTCAACGAGACGAAACGCGCTGCCGGGCAGGACCCATTGTTCGACTTGTTCCGTTACCACGCGTTCTTCACCACCGTCGATCAGGATCGTTTCGACACCGTTGTTGCTGATCAAGTGCACCGCAGGCACGCGATCATCGAGCAGATCAATGCGGAACTGAAAAATGGTGCCCTGGCGCATATGCCCTCC
>NZ_JBNBZD010000085.1:0-388 GCF_049804075.1 Brevibacterium sp. FAM 24630 | reverse complement strand
ACCACCCAGTCCCGCCGGCATTGCCCACCACAGCCTGGATCAACCCGCCCGACCAGGACGAGAAGACCCCGCCAGCAAACTCAACGACGAAGCTCAGCAAGTGACCCAAAAAGGTTGACAGGTTCCGTGGAGAACAACAACGGATCACTCGGTTGACTCCCGGCCCACACACGAGCCCACTGTGCAAGCTCAGCTTCAGTATCAGCGACTCTGATCTGCATCCACGGCGGATAGTAGACGTGATCAACTGCTGATCGCAGATTGTCAAGTCCCGGGTTTTCTAGAGGCTGAGCGTTCGTTCAGTTTCTTAGGCTGCTAATTCCTGTAGGCTCGTGTAGTGGGTTGCTTCGATTTCGGCGGGAGTCTGATACCCAAGCATTGAATGTAG
>NZ_JBNBZD010000084.1:0-438 GCF_049804075.1 Brevibacterium sp. FAM 24630 | reverse complement strand
GTTCACTCTGCGTCGAAGCAGGGAGCTGGGTTCGGCTACCAAGGCAGTCGCGGCCTCAACGCACTGTTGGCGACCGCGTCAACCCGCGACTCCAGCCAGATCATTGTGGGCCAGCGTCTGCGCAAAGGCTCGACCTCGTCAGCACGTGGTGCTGATAAGTTCGTCTCCGACGCTGTGGCCACCACCAAACGCATCAACCCTGGTGCTGCGGTGCTCGTTCGCGCTGACTCGGCATACTACTCATCGACCGTGACCAAAGCCGCCCACGATGCCGGGGCCAATGTGTCGATCACGGTACGCATGGACAAGAGGGTCAAAGCAGCGATCGGAACGATCAGCGACGACGCATGGACTGGCATCGAGTACCCCGATGCGATCTATGACGAGGAGTCCGGTGCCTGGGTCAGTAAGGCTGAAGTCGCCGAGGTTCCGTTCACC
>NZ_JBNBZD010000083.1:0-441 GCF_049804075.1 Brevibacterium sp. FAM 24630 | reverse complement strand
CATCGCGCTCATGGCCTCGCACAGGCAGACGCTGCTCTATATTCCCGGGCGCACCGTCTACAACGCTGCCCGCACCTACCGCGGCGACGGGAAAACCGACGCTAAAGACGCCGGAATCATCGCCGACCAGGCCCGGATGCGCCGCGACTTGCAACCCATCCGACTTGGCGATGACATCGCGACCGAACTGCGACTGCTCACCGCTCACCGTACCGACCTGGCCTGCGACAAAACGCGGGCGATCAACCGGATGCGTGCCAGCCTCGGTGAGTTTTTCCCCGCCCTGGAAGCCGCGTTCGACTACTCGACTTCGAAGGCTGCCCTGCTCCTGCTCACCGGATACCAGACCCCAGCGGCGATCCGCCGCATGGGCGTCAAACGCCTCACCGCGTGGTTGAAGAAGCGTGGAGCCAGGTCGGCTGCCCGAGTCGCTGACATCGC
>NZ_JBNBZD010000082.1:0-452 GCF_049804075.1 Brevibacterium sp. FAM 24630 | reverse complement strand
CCCCCAGAATGCCTCGACTCGATCGGAGTTGTCATCGTTGTGTTCATCGCGGGGATACCTCCTCCCGCCCTCTACGACACCAAACCGGACCATCCGGGTGTCTCATCTAAGGCTGACACAGAGGGCCATCGCTCCATTCGGCCTTAGGCCCAATCGTGCAGTCGTCCATCTGTTGGCAGAAGTCCAAGGCGAGACCATTGCCTGCAGCGCGACAGCGCTTGCCGGTGACGTCGCAGCCATTGAACATGTGGTCACCGTGGAAAACTATCGGCGGCAGGGCGTCGGGGCTGCCATGACGGTAGCAAGCCTCGAATGCGCACGAGACCTAGGGCGTGTCTGATAAATGCTGTAACCAAGCGATGACACCGTTGAGCACGACAGCGGCTCGATAGACGACGGCGAGTTTGTCATAACGAGTGGCCAGTCCTCGCCACTGCTTCAAACGGGCGTAC
>NZ_JBNBZD010000081.1:0-471 GCF_049804075.1 Brevibacterium sp. FAM 24630 | reverse complement strand
TTCGTGCTCATCGTCCTGATGACCAGGTGACGAAGACTGTTCAGCGGCTGTTGCGAGCCGATCTCGTGATCGTTGACGACATCGGGCTGCTGCCGGTCAGTGATGATGCTGCCGAAGGTCTGTATCGGCTTGTCGATGCTGCTTATGAGAAGAGATCCGTCGCGATTTCGTCGAATCTCCATCCTTCTGCTTTCGACCAGCTGATGCCCAAGACCGTGGCTACGGCGACGGTTGATCGGCTCCTTCATCATGCTCATTTGGTCCAGACCAGTGGGGAATCGATTCGACTCAGCCAGGCCGTTTCTGGGGCAGGGGTGGTTGCTTTGAGCTGATATCGACGGCCCCGGGTGGTCACGACTGGACACAACGAGTCGATGGGCAGAAATCGTGGCCACCAGCGGGCAGTTTTATTGGCCACCAGTGGGCAATTCTCGTGGCCGTCTATGGGCAGTTCCTACTGACCGTTGACAC
>NZ_JBNBZD010000080.1:0-485 GCF_049804075.1 Brevibacterium sp. FAM 24630 | reverse complement strand
GGCTCTTCGTAATCGAGAGTGTGGGTCAGGGATTTTCAGACACGGCGAGTCGCTGCTCAGATAGGCGTCGAGGTCTTCCGATGATGGAAGTTCCTACACCGTCCATCCGAAAGACCTCGACATGGCCAAGCCTACTTTCTCGACGCCTGACCTCACGACCTTCTGCCGACTCAATGACCTCGATCTGACCTGCACCGGCCAACACATCACCGGGCACAAGGCCATTCTGGAATGCCGTCCAAACACTGCTGATGACTGGTGCCGACGATGTGGTGGTCACGGGATCGTTCGCGATACCGTCGTCCGCCAGCTGGCCCACGAACCTTTCGGCCACCGACCGACCACGCTTCATATTCGTCTCCGCCGTTACAAGTGCGTCGAGTGTGGCCGCGTATGGCGTCAAGACACCACAGCTGCGGCGCCACCACGAGCGAAGATCTCGCGAACCGGCCTCGACTGGGCGTTGCGTGCTCTCGTGATCGATC
>NZ_JBNBZD010000079.1:0-488 GCF_049804075.1 Brevibacterium sp. FAM 24630 | reverse complement strand
CTACTGTGAGTATTGATAGTGGCTGGTCTGGGACTGGCTGGCAGAGTAGGGACTGACCGTTCCATCGATCATCATGACTCTAATTGCTACTGACTCCAACGATGTCCTCGTCGGGATCTGTCTGGTGATTGGTGGGCGGTCGGCACCGGCTCGGCCCACATCGATAACTTGATCAGAAGGTTGTCCGTTCCTGATCGAACGTGACTCATCACAGTAGTGTTTCGACGTGACTATCTCCCGGACCGGAGCCGACCGCGTTGACGGTCGGACCTCATCCGTTCCGACACAGGAGAATCACGAACCGTCATGACTATCATCTCGCATTTGTACGCGTTTGTCGTTGGCGTCGACACCCACGCGAAGAACCACGTCTACAGTGTGCTGACCAAGTCTGGTGAGCACGTCGATACTGCTGCATTCCCGACGACGAAAGCCGGCATCAAACGTGCCCTGACGTGGGCCGGCCGCCGTACCGGCGGGGACCTCGA
>NZ_JBNBZD010000078.1:0-499 GCF_049804075.1 Brevibacterium sp. FAM 24630 | reverse complement strand
GGTGTTACCCGCTTGATGCATGGTCGAAGGAGATTGGCCACCTCGCATCCCGCAACGGCTCGACCGCTGATTGAGAAACGCGACACGATCGCTGTGTAAGGACACGACGGCGTGGCTGTTGAACACGGGGTGGAACACGTCCACACTTACGAAAGGAACCGTTATGGCCGACCTGTTCGCCGGCATCGACGCCGGCAAGTCCCACCATCACTGCGTCGTCATCGACACCGACGGCAACAGGCTTCTGTCGCAGAAGATCACCAACGACGAAACCGTCATCACGAACCTCATCGACGAGGTCAACACCCTCACCGATCCCTCGGGTTCGGTGACGTGGGCGACTGACCTCAACCGGGGAGGAGCCGCGCTGTTCATCGCGCTCATGGCCTCGCACAGGCAGACGCTGCTCTATATTCCCGGGCGCACCGTCTACAACGCTGCCCGCACCTACCGCGGCGACGGGAAAACCGACGCTAAAGACGCCGGAATCATCGCCGAC
>NZ_JBNBZD010000077.1:0-509 GCF_049804075.1 Brevibacterium sp. FAM 24630 | reverse complement strand
CTAGCCACGTGAACAGTTGCCGGTCGCGGAGGAGTCCTGTCAGCAGGTTGTGGGCTCGACGGGTCCGAAGATGCGTGTACCACCAGCGCTGTCCCGGCTTCACGTGTGCCGGTCGGGGTGTTCCTGGCCGCACCTGGGTGCGGTGTTTGAGGAACGATTCCCATTTCGCTTCCCAGGACGTGAATGCGCCTGTCCACTTCGCGGCTTCGTCGAGGCTGGTGACCTTCGGCAGCATCTTGAACAGGCCGAGGAGTTCCTTGTTCGCCGGCAGGACGGGCCGCATGGTCAGGTACCGATGTGCGGCCTGTCGGATGTGGAAGTGACACCGTTGGATACGGGTGGTCGGCCAGAGTCGCTTGATCGTTGTCGTCAATGGTCCGTTGCCATCGACGATCGCAGCCACCGGGGCGGGGATGCGGCTGATGAGGGCTGTCCAGGACGCGTTCTTCTCCTGGTCGCACCATTGCCAGTCGATGACGTGAGTGCCGGTGTAGGCGATGAGCACGCAC
>NZ_JBNBZD010000076.1:0-515 GCF_049804075.1 Brevibacterium sp. FAM 24630 | reverse complement strand
CTTCGGTGAAGTTCGGGTCAGCGAAGAGGTTCGCGATTCTTTCCTGCTGCTTGGTCGTGAGTAAGCTGCTGCCCGTGTGAAGAGTTCTTCTTGCCCGGTACAACGGGTCCTTTGCTCGTCCGCGATGCCCGGTGGTCTCCTGCTGAACTCGGCGACGTACCTCGTCGAGGGCATCACCGGCGAGTTTGACGACGTGGAAGGGGTCCATGACTTCGACAGCGTCGGGCAGTTCCTCAGCTGAGGCTGTTTTGAAGCCGGAGAATCCGTCCATCGCGACGACGTCGATGCCATCACGCCATTCTTTCGGTCGGGCTTTCAACCATTGTTTGAACACCTGCTTCGAACGGCCAGCCACCATGTCGAGCAGACGTGCCGAGCCTGCCCCCTCGCTGATCGGGGTGAGGTCGATGATGACGGTGACGTACTTGTCACCACGCCGGGTGTGCCGCCATACATGCTCGTCGACACCAATGACGCTGACCCCGTCGAAACGAGTCGGGTCGTCGATCAACAAC
>NZ_JBNBZD010000075.1:0-548 GCF_049804075.1 Brevibacterium sp. FAM 24630 | reverse complement strand
AGGCTGCCCTGCTCCTGCTCACCGGATACCAGACCCCAGCGGCGATCCGCCGCATGGGCGTCAAACGCCTCACCGCGTGGTTGAAGAAGCGTGGAGCCAGGTCGGCTGCCCGAGTCGCTGACATCGCCGTCGAGGTCGCCGATAAGCAGCACACCACGGTGCCCGGCCAGGACGCGGGTGCGATGATCGTGGCTCGTCTCGCTGCTGAGATCCTGCGACTGGCTGATGACATCACCGGTATCGAGAACCGCATCGAGGACCGGTTCCGTGAGCATGCTGATGCCGAGATCCTGCTGTCGATGCCCGGATTCGGACCCCTCCTGGGCGCAGAATTCACCGCCGCGACCGGGGGCGGAATCGACCAGTTCGACAGCGCGAACCGATTGGCCGGAGTCGCGGGCCTGGCGCCAGCGCCCCGGGACTCGGGGCGCATCAGCGGTAACCACCACCGACCGAAACGCTACGACCGCAGACTGCTGCGGGCCTGCTACCTCGCCGCGCAAGTGGCATCGCGATGGTGCCCGGTATCGAAGGCGTTCTACGACCGA
>NZ_JBNBZD010000074.1:0-572 GCF_049804075.1 Brevibacterium sp. FAM 24630 | reverse complement strand
GTCCCCTGCGCCAGGGACGCATCCTCACCCGCACTGCGACTGCCTTGATCAGCAACCCGGTGGGCCAGCAGCGACGCCACATCACCAGTGCCGAAGCGACCATAGGCAGCCGCCGTACCCAGGACCTCATCGACACGTTCTCGACCATGCAACCGCGACAGTGCCACGGCCTGGCCCATCTTCTGTCGCATCCTCGACGTCCCTGCCGCGGCCGCCTCACGTAACCACTCGTGAGCACCATGCCCAATCATCAGGAACGCTTCCTCATCAGGACTGTTCGCTGTGACCGCATACACTCCGGGCACCTTCTGTGTGGCATCAGTCGGGAAATGCTCGTCATCGATCTTCGGCGATCCGGGCCGGGCCCTGCCGTGTCGGGCGACTTCCCGAACCCCATCACGACCGGCAGCTACGATGATGATCTGTTCTGCCTCGGCGACACCGTGGACGCGGACGAAGACCTCGGACCCCAGGAGTGCATGCGGTACCGAATACTGCCCGGACTCGAAAGCGACCATCGGCGTATTGACCGGAACCTTCCTCGACAGACCGAACGCGATCGTATGCGCCCG
>NZ_JBNBZD010000073.1:0-586 GCF_049804075.1 Brevibacterium sp. FAM 24630 | reverse complement strand
AAGAACTGCCCAGTGGCGGCCACGATTTCTGCCCATCCGAGCATGTAGAACCTCTCATTGAGACACGACCCCGAACCACTTCCGGGAGATGATGACGGTGTCTAATCGATCAACATCCACCACGAGAGGGTTCGGGGCCGCGTATGAAGTCTGACGGAGAAATCATGGAAATTCTAGAAGCGTATGACTCCACAGGGTCCTACCGAGCCGCAGCCGAGTTGGCAGGGTGTTCACACCACACAGTCAAGGCCCACGTCACCGCCCGCGCTCAAGGCCGCCCGGTGGGCGTGCCCGTCCGCCGTGATCGGGTCACGGACGAGTTCATGGACAAAATCACGGAGCTGGTAGCCCGTTCAGGGGGCAGGATCCGTGCCGATAAGGTCCACGAACGCCTTCTTGGACTCGGCTATGAAGGTTCGGAGAGATCAACTCGCCGTGCCGTCGCCCACGCCAAAGCGATCCATGAAAGAGCAGGTCGTCGTGTGCATCGTCCCTGGGTGGCAGAGCCGGGACTGTGGCTGCAATACGACTACGGTGACGGGCCCGTCGTCGGTGGCGTGAAGACGGTGTTGTTCATCGCGTGGTT
>NZ_JBNBZD010000072.1:0-613 GCF_049804075.1 Brevibacterium sp. FAM 24630 | reverse complement strand
CGACGCCGATCGAGTACTGGCTGCTCTCAACACTGCTCGGGCGGCGGCGCGTGCCCGGGTGTGGGAACTCTCCGGGGCTCAGGCACCAAACCACGAGACAGATGCTTCGACTCCGCTGATCGTCGATATCGATGCCACCTTGGTCACCGCTCACAGTGAGAAGGAAGACGCGAAACCCACCTATAAGAAGGGATTCGGGTTCCATCCCCTGCTGGCGTTCATCGACCACGGAAGACCAGGCTGTGGCGAACCCGTTGCTGGGCTGCTGCGTCCCGGTAATGCGGGTTCGAATACCGCCGCCGACCACATCACACTGGTCAAAGAAGTTCTTGCTGGCCTGCCCGGCGGCAAACCTCGTCCGGGGAAATCGGTCCTCATCCGCACTGATACTGCTGGCGGCACCCACGCTTTCCTGAACTTCCTCACCAAGAGGCGTCTGTCGTATTCGATCGGATTCATGCTGCCGACGACGATGCCCGACCTCTACCGCCAGCTGACGAAACTGAAAGCGTGGGAGCCGGCCTACGACACCGACGGTTGTCCCCGTAAAGGGGCCGATGTTGCCGAACTCACCAGTGTCCTTGACCTCGATGATTGGCCGGACGGGATGCGA
>NZ_JBNBZD010000071.1:0-628 GCF_049804075.1 Brevibacterium sp. FAM 24630 | reverse complement strand
TTGGCCGAACACAACCGCCACGCAGTGCGTGCCGCCATGGGTTGGCCGGCCGCTTCGGCTTCGTCGGCGAGGTATCGGTACCCGAACTCGGGATCATCGCGGTGGGCATCGAAGAGCGCATCGGCCCGATATGCCTCAATGACGACTGCTTCAGGGATGGGTGCTGCCAGCCACCGGTAGTAGGGCTGGCGGGAGAGCTTCAAGACCCGGCACGACACCGCCACGGGGATCCCGTCGGCGGCGAGCTCTCTCACGAGCGGGTAGAGCCTTTTGACGGCAGATTCGCCTGTGACAGATACGCGGCCGCGCGGCGCAGGACCTCGTTCTCCTGCTCAAGCAGACGATTGCGCCGACGCATCTCTCGTAGTTCGGCGGACTCGTCGCTGGTGTTGCCGGGTTTGTTGCCGGCATCGATTTCTGCTTGGCGGAGCCATTTGTTGATGGTGCCTTCGTGGACTCCGAAGTCCTTGGCGATCTGTCCGATCGTCGTCTTGGAATCCCTGGTCTGGACGACGCGGATGACGTCGTCGCGGAATTCTTTCGGGTAGGGCTGTGGCATGGTGTCTATCCTTCCAGGCTTGCCTATGAACAAGCCAGATTAGATGTCACCTAACCCTGCATCAGTCCC
>NZ_JBNBZD010000070.1:0-641 GCF_049804075.1 Brevibacterium sp. FAM 24630 | reverse complement strand
CTAGCCTCGATTTTTCATGGTGTGGCTCGCGCCCATGATTCTCGCGCTATGGAGCGCATTCGGTTCCGGTTGTGCCATTCGGGTATGACGCGACCACCGTGTCTCGCCACGGTTCGGCGGGGACCCAACCCCCAGTGGTTTCCTCTACTCGAACGGACACTGACACCAGGACGATTATCCCGGCTCGGGTCCCGGCAAGGTACGCAGTCGGTTCAGGCCGGCGACGATGTCTTGAGCGAACCGGGCAGTTTTCTTCATATGCACCACGGCCCGGCGAGCGGTCCTCGCGATCGTGGCCGGCACGGTGTAGATGTGCATGCGCAGTCTCTTCGGCTCCCACCTGCGAATCTGTTCATCGGCGAAGGCCAACAGTCCGCTCCAGGCTTGCAAATCACCGGCGAGAGCGACGATGGCCAACCAGATCCGATTCTGGTCGAAGCCCTTGAGTGGGAAGTTTTGCAGCCCGGTGTCTTTGGCGATCCGGATCCGGTCCTCGCATCTGGCCCGGCAGCGGTGACGGACTTCCAGATCAGCCAGCTGGCCACCGGTCGTGTTCGTCGCGAACGCGGTCAGTCGGTATCCGTCGACATCGTCAAATCGCAGTTGGGCACCCGGGTGGGGACGTTCACGGCGGACGATGA
>NZ_JBNBZD010000069.1:0-641 GCF_049804075.1 Brevibacterium sp. FAM 24630 | reverse complement strand
TGAGTATTCGGTGGTGTGAGCGCCACTGACTATTGTGGTTGAGCGCCACCCGATATTGCCTTTCAGCGCCACCGGGTCGTGGCGGTGAGCGCCAGGCCGTCACCCGACGCTCACCGACAATTGGTCACTGCGTGGCTGTACTGATGTGTTCGCGCATGTTCATCTCCCCAGTCGTGATCCAGATCGTGTTGTGAACGATACGATCCATGATCGCATCCGCGTGGACACCGGACCCGAGTCGTTGATGCCAGTCCTTCTTCGCATACTGGGTGCAGAACACCGTCGATGTCGTATCGTAACGACGTTCAAGGAGCTCGAGCAGCATCGAACGGACATCGTCATCGGGTTCGTCGAGCAACCATTCATCGATGACTAACAGCGTGAACGCCGAGTATTTGCGTAACCATTTCTCCCGACCGCCCGGCTTGTCCTGCGCAGTGGCCCACGATTCTTCAAGATCGGGCATGCGAATGTAGTAGGCACGGTAGCGATGCTGACAGGCCTGCTTCGCCAGCGCCGACCCCAGATACGACTTGCCAGACCCGGTGAACCCCTGGAACACAACGTTTTGCTGCCGGGTGATGAACGAGGCGGTTCCGAGTTGAGCGATGACGTCACGGTCGAGGCCGCGCTGGTCGATC
>NZ_JBNBZD010000068.1:0-650 GCF_049804075.1 Brevibacterium sp. FAM 24630 | reverse complement strand
GCGAAACTCGCCACCCTCGTCGGCGGAATTGCCGCCGGGGCTGACTCGATCGATGACATGAACCTTCTCCGCCACGGCGGCATGACACACCTGTTCGACCGTGTCTACGCCCCTTCGACGCTGGGTTCGTTTCTGCGTTCGTTCGCCTTCGGCCACGTTCGGCAACTCGACGCGATCTCCTCCCGCTTCCTGACCAACCTCAACGAACACACACCACTGCTGCCCACCAACCAGGAGTCGGCACAGACTTCGATGATCTTCGTCGATGTCGACGACACCGTCATCGATGTTCACTCCGCGTCGAAGCAGGGAGCCGGGTTCGGCTACCAAGGCAGTCGTGGACTCAACACGCTGTTGGCCACAGCCTCGACCCGCGACTCCAGCCAGATCATCGTCGGCCAGCGTCTGCGCAAAGGCTCGACCTCGTCAGCCCGGGGTGCTGACAAGTTCGTCTCCGACGCTTTGGCCACCACGGCCCGAATCAACTCCGACCTCCCGGTCCTGGTCAGGGCTGATTCGGCGTACTACTCCTCAAAAGTGGCCAAAGCCGCCCACGATGCCGGGGCTCATGTGTCGATCACCGTGCGTATGGATAAGAAGGTCAAAGCAGCGATCGGAACGATCAGCGACGACGCATGGACTGGCATCGA
>NZ_JBNBZD010000067.1:0-657 GCF_049804075.1 Brevibacterium sp. FAM 24630 | reverse complement strand
ATAACGAGTTCAGCGCTTCGGCCATGGCATTGTCGTAGCTATCGCCGACCGATCCCACCGACGCTACTGCCTCAGCCTCAGCCAATGCCTCGGTGTAGCGCAGAGCCCGATACTGCACTCCTCTGTCGCTATTAACCCGAATTCGGGTTAATAGCGATTATGCCGAGGTTTTCGTTAACCCGAGGAATCTGCGTTCGGCCTGATCAGACCGGGCAGTCGTACTCATTCCTCGGGTTAACGCTTCGATCAGCTACCGGAGACTGTACAACGCTTCCAGTTGAGAGTCAGTCAATTTCGGGGCAGTCGGCGTCGGGGTTGCAGCGGTGATGGCTTGGCGCATCATGTCGGTGGTCGCGAAAGCGTAGAACGCTTCAGTGGTTGAGGCGTTGGTGTGTCCGAGGAGCCGCATGATGATCGGTAAGGGGATTCCTTCCTGGTAGAGGTCCATCGCTTTCGTTTTCCGCAGCATGTGGGGGTGGATCCGGTCGGGAAGTGCCGAATACTCTTGTCGGGCGATTTTCGCGGCCTGGTTAAGCCTTGATCCACCGATTCGGTTGATTCTTGGCCGTTCGTTCGGGTTCGAGTGCGAACATGACGTGAGGGCAGGAAGTAGTGTCCCGGTCTCTCACCGGTCTCTTCCACAAATGTTTCCCAAGG
>NZ_JBNBZD010000066.1:0-711 GCF_049804075.1 Brevibacterium sp. FAM 24630 | reverse complement strand
GGACGCGGACGAAGACCTCGGACCCCAGGAGTGCATGCGGTACCGAATACTGCCCGGACTCGAAAGCGACCATCGGCGTATTGACCGGAACCTTCCTCGACAGACCGAACGCGATCGTATGCGCCCGATCCGGGACCGGATGCATCCTCTCCTGCTCCTGACCGATCAAGTCGATCGGACATCGTTTCGTCACCCGATGCTCTTTCTCGTTGATCTCGGACATAAAGGCTTGGCACGCGGCCTCGAGGTCAGCAAACGAAGCGTACTCATTGCGCAGGTTCGTGGCTGTGGGCACCAGATCAGCCTTCGCGATCTGGACGGACCGCTCCACCCCGCCCTTCGACGCCGGATCGGCCGGCTGACACGTCAGGACCGTCGTTCCGTAGTACTTCGCGAATGAGACTGTGTCGCGATTGCGCACCGGAACCCCGGCGATATGCATCGTCGTGACGGTCTTCTCGTTATCAGTCAACACATAGGTCGGGATGCCGCCGATGAGTCGAAACGTGCGGTCTAAGACCATAAACACCGACGCCAGCGTCTTATCCCGAAGCGGAATGACGATGCGAAACCGCGAGAACGCCAACCACGCGATGAACAACACCGTCTTCACGCCACCGACGACGGGCCCGTCACCGTAGTCGTATTGCAGCCACAGTCCCGGCTCTGCCACCCAGGGACGATGCACACGACGACCTGCTCTTTCATGGA
>NZ_JBNBZD010000065.1:0-711 GCF_049804075.1 Brevibacterium sp. FAM 24630 | reverse complement strand
GGACGCGGACGAAGACCTCGGACCCCAGGAGTGCATGCGGTACCGAATACTGCCCGGACTCGAAAGCGACCATCGGCGTATTGACCGGAACCTTCCTCGACAGACCGAACGCGATCGTATGCGCCCGGTCCGGGACCGGATGCATCCTCTCCTGCTCCTGACCGATCAAGTCGATCGGACATCGTTTCGTCACCCGATGCTCTTTCTCGTTGATCTCGGACATAAAGGCTTGGCAGGCGGCCTCGAGGTCAGCAAACGAAGCGTACTCATTGCGCAGGTTCGTGGCTGTGGGCACCAGATCAGCCTTCGCGATCTGGACGGACCGCTCCACCCCGCCCTTCGATGCCGGATCGGCCGGCTGACACGTCAGGACCGTCGTTCCGTAGTACTTCGCGAATGAGACTGTGTCGCGATTGCGTACCGGAACCCCGGCGATATGCATCGTCGTGACGGTCTTCTCGTTATCAGTCAACACATAGGTCGGGATGCCGCCGATGAGTCGAAACGTGCGGTCTAAGACCATGAACACCGACGCCAGCGTCTTATCCCGAAGCGGAATGACGATGCGAAACCGCGAGAACGCTAACCACGCGATGAACAACACCGTCTTCACGCCACCGACGACGGGCCCGTCACCGTAGTCGTATTGCAGCCACAGTCCCGGCTCTGCCACCCAGGGACGATGCACACGACGACCTGCTCTTTCATGGA
>NZ_JBNBZD010000064.1:0-756 GCF_049804075.1 Brevibacterium sp. FAM 24630 | reverse complement strand
CGATACAGACCTTCGGCAGCATCATCACTGACCGGCAGCAGCCCGATGTCGTCAACGATCACGAGATCGGCTCGCAACAGCCGCTGAACAGTCTTCGTCACCTGGTCATCAGGACGATGAGCACGAATGAGTCCGCCCAGATCTTCCAGCTTCAGCCAGGACACGCGTCCACCGCCGTCGATGACTTTCTGTCCCAGCGCTTCCAGGAAGAACGATTTGCCGGTTCCCGCGGGCCCACAGATGGCCAGGTTCTCCTTCCGCCCCACCCACTCCAGCGTCGACAGCGCCTGCTGTGTGGGTACAGGAATCGATGACACTTCCTCATCCCAGGACTCGAACGTCTTGCCCGTGGGAAACCCGGCCTGCTTCCGCCGGGTCGCTAACATCGCCGCCGATCGGCCACGAGATTCCTCGACTAACAATGCCCGCACGACCTCGACCGGCTCCCACCGTTGCGCTTTCGCCGTGGCCAACAACTCGGGGGCAAGACTGCGCGCATACGGCATCTTCAACCGTCGCATCAGCGCCTCGACCTCGGTATCAAGGACTGGCGCCTGGGCAGAGACAACCATCACAGCTCACCCCCGTCCGCAGTCGTCGACGGTGAGCTCATCGCCCGCCATCCCGCCGTCCCCTGCGCCAGGGACGCATCCTCACCCGCACTGCGACTGCCTTGATCAGCAACCCGGTGGGCCAGCAGCGACGCCACATCACCAGTGCCGAAGCGACCATAGGCAGCCGCCGTACCCAGGACCT
>NZ_JBNBZD010000063.1:0-757 GCF_049804075.1 Brevibacterium sp. FAM 24630 | reverse complement strand
GGGTTGGGCGGGGCCTTCCTCGTATTCATGGGTCGTGTTGCTGCTGACCACAACCGTGTTTCTTGGTGGTTTGTGGGCAGTGTGGCGTGGTGGTGTTCAGTCGATTCCGAGGAACCGACGGACCGCCTCGGCGCCGGTGACCTCGACAGGATCCGGAGGACGGACGATCTTGTCTGCACTGAGCACGGCGCGGTATTCCAGGTGAGCGTTGCCGTCCTGAGCGATGATGGTGTGCTCACCATTGGGCCGGTAGCCGACTTTCTCCGAAACCCGGCGGCTGGCGTCGTTGCCGATGAAATAGCCCGTGTGGAACGTCTCTGCTCCGAAGTGATCGGCGAATGCAGTCACCAGCGCCGCTCGCATACGGGTGCCGTAGCCCTTTCCGTGTTCGGAGCGGGCCAACCACGAACCCGTGGAGACAGACCGGGTACGCGGGAAACTGGTGCTGCTCACGCCTTGGACACCGATGATCCGTCCCTGTGCCCGGACGGCGAACTCGATCGTCCAACCCTCCGTGCTGAACTCTCCCCGAGTCCTCCAGTGATACTGTGCCAGCGAACGGGCTACCTGCTCAGCGGAACCCGTGTCCCAATCGACGAGGAACGCGAACACACCATCCGGCCTGACCCCTTGTGTGTGATCAACTTTAAGTAGGCCGGTTCAGCTCCAGAATCCAGCCAGTACAGCGGCTGGATTCCAGCCATAACAGCCCGTCTCTGCTTCTGTGCGCCACTCCCAGAAAACACAAAGTCATGGG
>NZ_JBNBZD010000062.1:0-931 GCF_049804075.1 Brevibacterium sp. FAM 24630 | reverse complement strand
CTAGGGCGTGTCTGATAAATGCTGTAACCAAGCGATGACACCGTTGAGCACGACAGCGGCTCGATAGACGACGGCGAGTTTGTCATAACGAGTGGCCAGTCCTCGCCACTGCTTCAAACGGGCGTACCCGCGCTCGATGACATTGCGGCCCTTGTATTTGATTGCATCGAACTTCGGTGGACGGCCACCCTTTGATCCTCGCCGGAGACGATGGCCTTGCTGATCGAAGGGTTCGGAGATGACTGCCTCGATCTTCCGCGACCGCAGCAGTGACCGATTCGCTCTCGACGAGTAGGCCTTGTCCCCAAGGACGGCGTCCGGGCGGGTGCGTCGACCGACCTGAAGGTTCTCCAACAGAGGAGCGAGCATCGGGCTGTCGCCGTCCTGGCCAGCGGTGCAGATCGACACCAGCGGCAGTCCGTGGCCATCGACGAGCTGATGAGTCTTTGTCGACAAGCCTCCGCGCGAGCGGCCGAAAGCGTGGTCAGGCGACTCGGTCAGCAGATCCTTGTAATTCGACAAGTCCCTTTTTTAGGCGGCTGATGTTCGTCGCGTGTTGATGTGCGCGAGCGATCGTGGAGTCGACAGAGACGGTGAAGTCGACCTTGTCATTCTTTGCTGCGTGAGCAGTCAGAACCTGGTGGATGGCATCCCAGGTGCCATCGGAAGCTAAGCGGCGGTGCCAGGTCCACACAGTCTGCCATTTGCCGAAGGTCTCGGGCAGATCGCGCCAGGCGATGCCGGTGCGGTAGCGGTAGATGATGCCCTCGACCATCTGTCTGGGGTCGGAGAAGGGGCGGCCTCGTCGGGCCGTCGGTGCCGGGAGGTAGTCGGCGATGAGGGCCCATTGGTCGTCAGTGAGCAGTTGAAATCGAGACACGTTTCCAGGGTTTCAGAATCACACCGGGATGTTTATCAGACACGCCCTAGG
>NZ_JBNBZD010000061.1:0-946 GCF_049804075.1 Brevibacterium sp. FAM 24630 | reverse complement strand
AACCGCAGTCACACCAGTCGAAGAAGATGAGTGACATGATCACCAACCACGACACCATTGACGTATTCATCGGCATCGATGTCGGCAAACACGACCACCACGCCGTGGCGCTGGCCAGGGACGGCACCCAACTACTGTCGAAGGCCCTGCCCCAGAACGAAGCAAAACTCCGAGCACTCATCGACAAGCTCCGCACCCACGGGACACTCCTGCTCGTCGTCGATCAGCCCGCCACGATCGGAGCCCTACCCGTCGCCGTCGCACAAGCAGCCGGCGTCACCGTGGCCTACCTCCCCGGGTTGGCGATGCGCCGCATCGCGGACCTGCACCCAGGAGAGGCAAAGACCGATGCCCGGGATGCCGCGATCATCGCTGAAGCCGCCCGCACCATGCCACATACCCTGCGCGGGATTCGGGTCAGCGATGAAAACGTCGCGGAACTGTCGATGCTGTGTGGCTACGACGATGACCTCGCCAAACAAGCCACGGCCACGTCGAACAGGATCCGGGGCCTACTCACCCAGATACACCCCGGACTAGAAGCCGTCATCGGTGCCCACCTGGACCATCCTGCAATGACGGCGCTGCTGGTGAAGTACCCGACACCGAAGGCTCTACGTCGGGCCGGCAAGCACCGGGTCGAGACGCTGCTGGCCAAACACGCTCCACGAGCGTGGAAACGCTGGGCGACAGCGATCTTCGCCGCCTTGGACGAGCAGACTGTGGTGGTCGCGGGCACCGATGCGGCAGGGATCGTTCTCCCGCAACTGGCCACAGCTTTGGCTCAGACGAGGTCGTCGCGGGACGAGGTCTTTGCACGGATCGAGGAGTTGGTGGAATCGCATCCTCTTTTCGAGCTCCTGACATCGATGCCGGCAGTCGGCGTCAGGACAGCGGCGAGGATCCTGACCGAGGTCGTGGGCAAGGACTTCGCCACTGCCGGGCA
>NZ_JBNBZD010000060.1:0-1079 GCF_049804075.1 Brevibacterium sp. FAM 24630 | reverse complement strand
GGCTCTGGGAGGCTCAATGTGGAAGAGACCGGTGAGAGACCGGGACACTACCTCCTGCCCACTCATCGTGCCCAAGCTCAAATTCGAGTGGGCCACCGGACATCAAGCAGATCGGTGGATCAAGGTTAAGGGATGAGCAGACGCTGAATGCTCAACGCAATCGAGCCATCGATGTCATCGAGGGAGTCAGAGCCCAGAAGAGTGCACGGTTCGTGAAGACGAAAAGTGGGTCCAAGGACTTCGACGAAGCCGCCTACACCCGGGCCATGAGACTCAGTGGGTGGAAAGGGTACGTCACGAATATAGAGCGCTCGATCATGTCAGCGGGCGAGGTGGTTGGGTCGTATCACGACCTGTGGCATGTCGAGCAGTCTTTCAGGATGTCGAAGACGGACCTGCGGGCACGGCCGATGTTCGCTCGTACCAGGGATGCAATCGAGGCGCATCTGACGATCGTGTTCGCAGCGCTTGCTGTTTCTCGGACCGTTCAGGACCGAGCGGGTATGTCGATCCGTCGTTTCTTACGAACATTGCGACCATTACGGTCGGCTGTTGTCGAGATCAACGGGACGATCACCACACTGCCACCAGCCCTCGGGGCGATTGAGACGGGACTCCTCGACGCGTTGAAACCATAGTGATCAAGGCACTAACGCATTTGACCCAACACAGGGGGCCAGCCCCCAGGGCATCACGCTGATCAGTCTTGACTCGATCGCGTAGGCACGTAACAGCTTCGATGGCGCTGCGACTTTACACGTGATGCCCTGGCCTGTGAGGTCGCGGGCGAGTCCACACTCTGTCGGGCCAGCCACATAGGTGACCACGGCGTCCCCACCGTGGGCCCTGATCCAGGAGATGACGGTATTGTTGTCGGTCGACATCGTAGCCTGATCGATTTCTCCGGTGTCAGCGTTCAATGCCGCTGCAGTCACGGTTTTCGGGTGAATGTGGCTCATCGTAATTGAGAGTGTAGAACCGGTCTGAAGCCACCGGACTCGAGCAGACACCTCGCGATGTAATGCGTGAGGTTGCGGAATCCCAGCGCGGACCCGCGTAGATGCTCGAGTCTGCCGTTG
>NZ_JBNBZD010000059.1:0-1124 GCF_049804075.1 Brevibacterium sp. FAM 24630 | reverse complement strand
TGTGTTTTGTCAACTTTTTTCCGGCCAAAAGAGCGCCGAAAATCCAGCCAGGCGAGCATGGTTTCCAGCCGTGTGAGCTCCGCGTCCGATACGGGGAACGTGCCTACCCGTGCAGGGCTGCGGATGGGAATCTGTCCGCAGCCCTGACCTTCGTGGTTACTACCAGCCTTGATGGTCCGCAATCTGGTCTTTCAGCGTTTCGATCTCCGCCAGCAGGCGCTGGTAGTGAGTTCCGTGGTGATCGGGGCCGAACAGGAATTGGGCGGCTGATGAGATCGCGATCTGGCCGTCGAGACTGCTTCGGCGCAGGATGGTTTCAGCTGCGTAGAGGACGGTTTCGCATCGTTGGAAGAGCTCGTCGGTGCTGACAGAGTTCATGGTTGGTGTCCTTTCGGTGTCTGGTGGTGGGGTCATCTCATGAGTGCGTTCTTGACGCGGTAGGACTGGCCGGTGAAGTGGAGGAGTCTGCCGTGGTGGACGATGCGATCGATGATTGCTGCGGCCATGTTGTCGTCGCCGAACACGGTTCCCCACCGGGCGAACTCGAGGTTCGTGGTCAGGATGAGGCTGCGTTTCTCGTAGGCGTCGGCGATGACCTGGAAGAGGAGCCTGGCGCCTTCGGTATCGATGGGCAGATATCCGAACTCGTCGATGATGAGCAGTTTGTTCTTACCCAGCAGGGCCAGTTCCTTATCGAGTCGTCCTTGATCGGCTGCTCGGCGTAGATGTGTGACGAGGCTGGCGGTGGTGAAGAATCTGGCGGGTATTCCCCGGTGACAGGCGTGAGCGGCTAAAGCGATCGCCAGATGCGTTTTCCCGCATCCGACGTCGCCGTAGAAGACGAGGTCGGAACCAGTGGTCAGGAACTCGAGGTCGGTCAGTCGAGTGCGGCCGTAGTCGGTGGGGAACTTGATGTTTGTCCAGTCATACCCGTCGAGGGTTTTCAGGGTGGGCAGTTTCGCGGCTTTGAGTAGCCGGGTGCGGCGCTGATGGGCTCGGGAGGCGTGTTCGGCGGTGAAGAGGTCGTGGAGGAGTTGTCGTTGTTTCGGAGTTGCTTTGGCGGCGGCTTCGGCGACGACGGTATGGCTGATGCCGGTGTGTCGTCCCGCGTCGATGACGTCTGT
>NZ_JBNBZD010000058.1:0-1331 GCF_049804075.1 Brevibacterium sp. FAM 24630 | reverse complement strand
TGGACTGTGTCAAGTTGTTTCGACAGGAGAACACTATTTCCTCAAGCAGCCCGGTCGGCTGCCGATGATTCCGTCTCGGTGCGATCGAAGAACGACTCCATCGCCCGGGCAGGGATCTCATAGCCCAACGCCGAGTGACGCCTCTTCCGGTTGTAGAACACCTCGATATACTCCGCGACCGCCAGCCGTGCCCTTGCGCGAGTAGCGAATCGCTGACGATGGAACATCTCATTCTTCAACGAAGCGAAAAACGCCTCCGCGACCGCGTTGTCCCAACACACCCCAGTCCTGCCCACTGACAAGCGAACCTGCATCAATCGTGCGACTTCCGCATACTCCGCAGAGGTGTACTGGCTGCCTCGATCCGAATGCGCTATTGCGCCCTCGGCAACGTATCCGCCCTGGTAGGCGACCTTAAGAGCATCGATGATCAGACTCGTGCGCATATGCTTCGCCGTCGCCCACCCCACCACCATCCGGGTCGTGAGATCGATGACCGTGGCCAGGAACAACCACCCCTCACCCGTCTTCAGATAAGTGATGTCGCTGACCAGATGCGTCGTGGGTACCGGCGGGTTGAACTCCCGCCGCACCAGATCCGCCCTGTCCTGGGCATCGGCGGCAGGGATCGTGGTTCGCTTCGTTGCCCGGGGTTGGACACCCGCGATCCCGAGCTCGCGCATGATCGCAGCGACCAACCCCAGCGAAACGGTGATCCCTTCGGCTGCGAGATCCTTGTGGATCCGGCGAATGCCGTAGACCTTGTTCGACGCCAACCACAGGGCGTAGACCCGGTCGGCGACGATCTGGCGGCGACCACGCCTGGACTCAGGGTCCGGTTCGGTGTCCTGCCGGTTCTTCCACGCATAGTAGCCGGTGCGCTCAATTCCCAGAATCTGGGTCATCAAGGTGACGGGGAAGGCGCCTTCTTCGGTGTGGATCAGCTCGTACTTCGCGCTCACGGCTGTTCCTTCGCGAAGAAGGCCGCGGCTTTTTTCAAGAACGCGTTCTCCTGCTTCAAACGAGCGATTTCCTTGGCCATCTCGGCCGGGTCATCACTGTTGGCGTCGGGAGCGCGTCGAGCTGATCCGGAGCCGGTTCCTTCAGTGCCAGTGGCCTTCGCGACCCACCGGCCCAGCGTCGACTCGTTGATGTCGAGGTCGCGGGCGACTTCGGCTCGGGACTTCCCGAGGTCGGTGACCATCGCGACGGCGTCGGCCTTGAACTCCGAGGTGAACTCTCTGCGGGGCCGCCGCGGGGATTGGTTGGTAGTCATGTGCAGCAGTTTCCTTTCATCGGGTTCTGCTGTCTACTCAAATCATGACACCCCA
>NZ_JBNBZD010000057.1:0-1332 GCF_049804075.1 Brevibacterium sp. FAM 24630 | reverse complement strand
TGTCAAGTCCCGGGTTTTCTAGAGGCTGAGCGTTCGTTCAGTTTCTTAGGCTGCTAATTCCTGTAGGCTCGTGTAGTGGGTTGCTTCGATTTCGGCGGGAGTCTGATACCCAAGCATTGAATGTAGCCGTTCGGTGTTGAACCAATGCACCCACTCAGCCGTCGCGGCTTCGACATCGTCACGACCGGACCAGGGGCCGTCGGTGAAGATGAGCTCGTACTTGTATAACGAGTTCAGCGCTTCGGCCATGGCATTGTCGTAGCTATCGCCGACCGATCCCACCGACGCTACTGCCTCAGCCTCAGCCAATGCCTCGGTGTAGCGCAGAGCCCGATACTGCACTCCTCTGTCCGAGTGGTGGGTCAGCCCTGCAACGTCGTGACCTGCACGTTTACGGCCCCATATGCCCATGTTTAAAGCATCGAGGGCGAGATCTGTATACATTCGCGTCGAGGTCTGCCAGCCGATGATCATCCGGGAGAAGACGTCGAGGACGAACGCGACGTAGACGAAGCCGGCCTCGGTGGGAACGTACGTCAGATCCGCGACCCAGAGACGATTCGGCCCCGTGGCGGTGAAGTCACGTTTGACGAGGTCAGCCGGTCGTTTCGTCTCGGGACCGGGTTTCGTCGTCCGTGGGAACGTCCCCCGAACAACACCGCGAATTCCCAGCTGCTGGCACAGTCTCTCGACTGTGCAGCGAGCCACAGGGCCATAGGTCCTTGTCAGCTCGGCGTGGATCTTGCGGACGCCGTAGACCTTGTTGCGGCGGTGAGTATGGATAGCCATGATCCTTTCTTTGAGCGCCGCGTCGCGCTGGGCTCGAGCACTGACCGGACGGTTCTTGAAGGCGTAGTACGTCGATGGGGCGATGCTGATGCCTAGGTCTTGTCGCACGACCTGGCAGATCGGTTCGATTCCCCACCGGTGCTTGTTCTCGTCGATGAAGGCGACGATCACTTCTGTAGGCGGTCGAACTCCGCCTTGCCGAAAAACGCGGTCGCTGATCGGAGGATGTCGTTGGACTTCCGCAGCTCCCGGTTCTCTTTCTCCAGCCGCCGGATCCGTGCCTGGACGTCCTCGGTCTCGACGGGCAGGTTGGCGGCTTCGGCCTTCTTGACCCAGTTGCGCAGGGCTTCCTTGTTCACATTGGTCTGTTCGGCGATGCGGGCGATGGCACCGTTTCGAGTCTCGGGGTCTCGGCGGGCCTCGAGAGCCAGCCGGGTAGCTCGTTCACGTACTTCTGGTAGATATTTCGAGGTAGGCATGATGTGTTGAGGGTAGTCCTTTCTTGGGTAACCGCATACCCTCCATCAAACCAAGGACGAATCA
>NZ_JBNBZD010000056.1:0-1336 GCF_049804075.1 Brevibacterium sp. FAM 24630 | reverse complement strand
GTGATTCGTCCCGGGTTTAATGGAGACCAAGCCACGAATCCCGAAAGGACCAAACAACAACCATGGCGACCTCCAAATATCCCGACGAGCTCCGCGACCGGGCCACCCGCCTTGCCCTCGACGCCCGCCGCGACGCCGACACCCGCAACGGGGCCATCGCGCGCATCGCTGAACAGACTGGCGTCGGAAAGGAAGCCCTGCGTACCTGGGTCCGCAAGGCCGAAGCCGCCGACATTCCGCCAGAGCGCGAAGATGCTGAAGGCCGGATCCGCCGGCTGGAGAAGGAGAACCGTGAGCTGCGCCGCTCCAACGAAATTCTCAAAGCCGCAACAGCGTTTTTCGGCAAAGCGGAGTTCGACCGCCTACAGAAGTGATCGTCGCGTTCTGCGATGAGCACCGGCAACGGTGGGGACTCGAACCGATCATCCAGGTCCTCAAACACGATCTGGGACTGCCGATCGCCCCATCGTCGTACTATGCGTTCAAACAGCGCCCCATCAGCGCTCGCGCTGCCCGCGATGCTGTCCTGAAAGAGAGAATCATGACCATTCACGCCCATCCGAGGAAACGCGTGTACGGAATTCGTAAGATCCACGCCGAGCTGAACCGCACCTTCGACCCAGTGGCCCGATGCACCGTCGAGAGACTGTGCCAGGAACTCGGTCTCCGCGGTCTCGTCCGCGGAAAGTACCCGTGCACGACACGGCCCGCACCAGAAACGAAGAGACCGGCTGACCTCGTGAAACGAAACTTCACTGCAGTTGCGCCGAACCGGTTGTGGGTCGCCGATCTCACCTACGTGCCCACGGATTCAGGGTTCGTTTACGTCGCATTCGTCCTCGATGTGTTCTCCCGGATGATCGTGGGGTGGAAGGCATCGTCGAGGATGTTCACCGACCTGGCTCTTGACGCTCTGAACATGGGTATATTCGCACGTCAACGGGCTGGTCAAGGTGTTGAAGGACTCACCCACCATTCGGACCGCGGGGTTCAATATCGTGCGGTGCGCTACGCGAAGGCTCTTGAGGAGGCTGGCGCGGTAGCGTCGGTCGGGTCCAAGGGCGATTCTTACGATAATGCGATGGCTGAGGCGCTGAACTCCTTGTACAAGGCTGAGCTCGTCTTCCTCGAGGGGCCGTTCGCGGGACTCGACGATGTTGAAGTCGCGACCGCCCAGTGGGTGCACTGGTTCAACACGGAGCGCCTGCATTCGATGCTGGGGTACCGTACTCCGGCCGAGGTTGAAGCCGAGTACTTCGAGGACAACGAAGTGCTTGCCGATGCTGCCTGATCACTGAACGACCGTTCATCCTCCACAAAAACCGGGACTTGACAC
>NZ_JBNBZD010000055.1:0-1347 GCF_049804075.1 Brevibacterium sp. FAM 24630 | reverse complement strand
TCTCGTGGTGGATGTTGATCGATTAGACACCGTCATCATCTCCCGGAAGTGGTTCGGGGTCGTGTCTCAATGAGAGGTTCTACATGCTCGGATGGGCAGAAATCGTGGCCGCCACTGGGCAGTTCTTGTGGCCAGGAACGGGCATTTCTACTGTCCGCCTATGGGCAGTTTTCCATGGCCGCCAACAATGGAGCCGGCCGCCAACTCGTCCAAGCTGGATACAGCCTCGACAATGTCGTTGGGATGTTCCTGACGCATCTGCATTCGGACCATATTGCAGACCTGGCGTCGATTGCCATGTTCAGCACATTTGAAATCACCAATAGCGACCGTGATCCGATCGTCGTCATCGGGCCGGGAGACCGTGGCGTCTTGCCGACGGTCTCGCCGCATGCGAAAGTCGCGCCACGTCCGATTTCCGAGCAGTCGCCGACTCCCGGGACGGCCGAGACGCTGACCCGGCTTGTCGAAGCGAATGCCACAGACCTCAATGAGCGCATCCTCGATAGTCTTCGACCTTCTCCCCTGGACATGTTCCAGGCAGAGGACATCGTCTTGCCTGAAGGTCTCGGTTTCGAGCCGAACACGAACACTGCGCCCAAGATGTCCCCATTTGTCGTCTATGAGGACAGCAGGGTTCGTGTGTCGGCGATTCTGGTCGAGCACCCGCCCATGGCACCGGCATTCGGCTATCGATTCGACACAGATGATGGATCAGCGGTGATCTCAGGTGATACCGCCTTTACGACGAATATGATCACGCTTGCTCAGGGTGCTGACCTGCTCTTGCATGAGGCTATTGACTTGGAATGGTTGACTGGGAAGTTTCCTGATCCGACGAGTCCTCGCGCTCGAGCCATTCGGAGCCATCATGAGCGTTCGCACACCTCGATCGCAGACGCGGTCGCTATTGCTGAGGCGGCCGAGGTCAATCGACTGGCATTACATCATCTCGTTCCTGGCACTTCGGGACCCTCGCTGAAAAGTCAGTTGGATTCTGCGGCACATCTGTCCCCCATGGTTCCAGATGACCTCGAAGTGCTTCCGTTTGGCCAGAACGAATGAACACGTGAAAACCAGACCCCTGCCTCAGCCCTCTTCCTTCCTGGAGTGACAACGATGTACACGCCCAAGAAACCCAATTTCATCATCGCGACTATCCCTCTGCTGTCCCTGATCTTTATGGCCTTCATGTCCACCGTGTACTGGGGTATCGGCATGCTGTGTTTTGTCAACTTTTTTCCGGCCAAAAGAGCGCCGAAAATCCAGCCAGGCGAGCATGGTTTCCAGCCGTGTGAGCTCCGCGTCCGATACGGGGAACGTGCCTACCCGTGCAGGGCTGCGGAT
>NZ_JBNBZD010000054.1:0-1362 GCF_049804075.1 Brevibacterium sp. FAM 24630 | reverse complement strand
GGGCGGTTTCTATCTTCTAGTGCAACACCCGGCCTGACCAGCACGGTCGGGTCGGGACAGCACTTGAGAAGGAGCCCATCATGCGACCAGTCCCTTTCGACCACCTCGACGCGTTCTTCGTCTGCCTCCTCGTCGACCGACTCACTGTGAAGGAGAGTTTGCGACGCGCTGGGATCGGGTATCAAACAGCCAGGCGATGGATGCGTCGCCTCGGAATCACGGTCCAGTTTGGCAAGCTGGGAGGTATGCCTGCCACGATCTGCACGAGACCTCCCGCTCCGACGGGCAATCGTTCCTATCGCCACTTGACGTTCGAGGATCGGATGACGATCCAGGCCGGTGCGCAATCGAGCCCGCCACTGTCGACGCGGGCCATCGCCGCCCAGCTCGGGGTGCACTACTCGACAGTGGCCAGAGAGCTCCAACGTCACCGCTTCGAGGGCTATGCTGGCTCCGGGGCCGGTGCTGCCTATAGCGCCGCGGCCGCCCACACCCGTGCCGCGGCCACCCGAGCCAGCAAGAGACATCGGAGCAAACGCCTTGATGACTCGTGGATTCGTGCCCACGTCATCGATGGGCTCAACGATAAGTGTTCCCCACAGCAAGTCGCCGGTAGGCTCCGCCGTGAGTACCCGGACCGGAAGGACCTGCACGTGTCGCACGAGACGATTTACCAAGCCCTTTACCTGCAGGGAGCCGGAGGTCTTCGGCATGAACTCAAAGTGGTCAAGGCTCTTCGTTCGGGGCGGACGGGGCGTAAACCGCAGTCGAAGCTGCCCCGCCGATCCAGTCGCCCGTGGCTCGAGGGTGTCCGTTTGGTGGACCGGCCCCCGGTGGCTGCCGACCGGGCTGTGCCGGGTCACTGGGAGGGCGACCTCGTCGTTGACAACGACACGGGCGGGTTGGTCACGGTCATCGAGCGGCGGTCCAGGTTCTGCTTGGTGCGCAAGCTCCCGGAATGTCGGGACTCCCAGACCGTGACGGGGTTGGTGACCGAGATGATCCAGTCGTTGCCAGAGGCGTTGTTCGAGACACTGACGTGGGACCAGGGTACGGAGATGGCCGAGCACGCCCGGATCACCATGGCCACGGATTGCGGGGTGTTCTTCTGTGACCCGCATTCGCCGTGGCAGCGGCCGACGAATGAGAACACGAACGGGCTTATCCGTGACTATTTCCCGAAGGGGACGCGATTCGATGAATCGGTCAGCGACGATGACGTCCAGGCGATGCAAGATCAGCTCAACCGGCGGCCCCGTAAGGTTCTGGAGTACGCGACTCCTGCTGAGGTGCTCGCCGGCATCGTGATGGAAAACGTAGGATAAACGCACCACGGTGTTGCACTAGAACCCTGAGCCCGCC
>NZ_JBNBZD010000053.1:0-1575 GCF_049804075.1 Brevibacterium sp. FAM 24630 | reverse complement strand
CGGAACCTGTCAACCTTTTTGGGTCACTTGCTGAGCTTCGTCGTTGAGTTTGCTGGCGGGGTCTTCTCGTCCTGGTCGGGCGGGTTGATCCAGGCTGTGGTGGGCAATGCCGGCGGGACTGGGTGGTGGCGGACGAACCGCTCGGGGTGGGCCATATAGGCCTTCTCGAGGACGCTGGCGCGGTGGTCCCGGATCTCGGCGGCGTAGCCGTGGTGGACGTCGATCGGGGTGTGCATGCCGATCCCGGAGTGGCGGTGGACGGTGTTGTACCAGCGGTAGAACTTGCTGCAGAACGCTCTGGCGTCCTCGATCGAGCCGAACTTCTCGGGGAACTCGGGCCGATACTTCAACGTCTTGAACTGCGACTCTGAGTACGGGTTGTCGTTGGAGCAGTGGGGGCGGGAATGCGTCTTGGTCACGCCCAGGTCGGCCAGCAGGAACGCGACCGGTTTCGAGGCCATCGAGGAGCCGTTGTCCGCGTGGATGGTCAGCTGATCACGGTCCACGTCCTGCTTGGCGATGGTCTCGCCCAGCAGCTTTTCGGCCAGCGCCGCCGACTCGGCGGGGGCGACCATCCATCCCACCGTGTAGCGGGAGAAGATATCGATGATCGAGTACAGGTAGTAGTACGTCCACTTCACCGGACCGTGGAGCTTCGTGATATCCCACGACCACACCTGATTCGGGCCCTCAGCTGCGAGTTCGGGCTTGACCCGGGGCGGGTGCGTGGCCTGGCGGCGTCGCTCACGGACCTCGCCGCGGCGGCGTAGCAGGCGATACATCGTCGAGACCGAGCACAGGTAGACACCCTCATCGAGCAGGACCGCGTGAATCTCGGCCGGGGCCATGTCCACGAACCGCTGCGAGTGCAAGACCGCGAAGACCTCGGCCTCCTCGGCTTCGGTCAGGGCCCGCGGCTGCCGGGCCGGCTCGCGGCGCTGACGCGGCGGTGCCGGGGACTGGCGATGGCGGCGGTAGTGGGTGGCCCGAGACCGTCCCACCGCCCGGCAGGCTGCTTTGGTGCCCACCAGCTCGGTGAGCTCGGTGATCGTCTCGTCGATCATCGCTTCTCGGGCTTGTCGTTGCTGCTGGTCGAGAACTGGTCCAGCAGCGCTGAGAGTTTTCCCTGGACCTCGATCACCGCCTCGGCCTTGTCCAGATCCGACCGCAACCGCTCATTTTCCTTCCGCAACCGCGCGGCTTCCTTCTGGGCTGCTGTGGCCGGTGCCGCGCCCCCGGAGCGACCCAGTGCCTCTTTGGCTCCGCGGTCGCGCTGGTCTCGCCAGGCGCTGATCAGCGAGGTATACAAGCCCTCCCGGCGCAGCAACGCGCCTCTGCCTTCGCGGTCCGCATTCTCGTACTCTGCCAGGATCTCGGCCTTGTACTTCGCGCTGTAGCGACGCCGGCAGGCCTTGGGCGGGACCTGCGGGTCAGGGACTTCATCCATACCCCCAGAATGCCTCGACTCGATCGGAGTTGTCATCGTTGTGTTCATCGCGGGGATACCTCCTCCCGCCCTCTACGACACCAAACCGGACCATCCGGGTGTCTCATCTAAGGCTGACACAGAGGGCC
>NZ_JBNBZD010000052.1:0-1575 GCF_049804075.1 Brevibacterium sp. FAM 24630 | reverse complement strand
TCCACCGCGAACTCGCGCGCGTCGGGGTCACGCTGAAACTATTGCATAGCGAGTACCGTGACGCCTGCGCCACCACAGACTCGCCGGCGATGGGCTATGACCGCTTCTGCAAGACCTACCAGCACCATGTGCTCGTTTCCGGCCTGGCCTCTCGAGTCGGACACAAGGCCGGCCAAAGCGTCGAAGTCGACTGGTCGGGCAAAACGATGACGCTTACCGACCCGGTCGCGGGGACACACACGAAAGTCTTTCTCTTCGTCGGTTGCCTGCCGTTCTCGCGCTACGCGTTTGTTGAACCGGCCCTGGATATGAAGCAGGACACCTGGCTGCGGGCGCATATAGCGATGTTCGACTGGTTCGGCGGCAGCGTGCCCCGGATCGTGCCCGACAACCTCAAGACCGGCGTGATCTCCCATCCTCGGGAAGGAGAGATCATCCTCAATGATGCCTATCGTGAGCTGGCTGCACACTATTCGGCAGCCGTCCTGCCGGGCCGAGTCAGGAAACCCAAGGACAAGGCCAGTGTTGAAAACACGGTCGGCAATATCGCCACCCAGGTCATCGCGGCACTGCGCGGACAGACCTTTCGAACACTGCCTCAGCTACGTGAGGCGATCTATGAACGAATGCGGGCCTACAACGCCCAACCGTTTCAGAAACGCCCTGGATCACGGGCATCGGTCTTCGACGCCGAGGAACGGCCCCTGCTGCGGCCGTTGCCGGCGGTTGCTTATGAGATCAGCCGCTGGATCTATGGGAGGAAAGTCCGCAAAGACGGGCACGTGGTGTTCGAGAAGAACTTCTACTCCGTGCCCTATGCGCATGTCGGTTCCAGCGTCGACTTACGGATCACGGAAACGACAGTCGAGATCTTCGACGGGCACACGCGGCTTTCGAGTCACCTGCTTCCGCTGGCAGGAGTCATCAACACCCATCACACACACGATGGCGACCTGCCCCATGGTGAGAGGTATCAACAATGGGACGGGCCTCGCGTGCGGGAATGGGCAGCTCGTATCGGACAAGACACGACGACGGTGATCAACCGGATCTTCGAGTCCGTGCCCGTTGAGGAACAGGGACTGAACGCGGCACTGGCAGTGCTGCGCCTGTCGCGCCGCTTCTCTCCTAAACGAGTCGAAGCCGCCGCTGGTATCGCGTTATCGGGTCGGATTCGATCACCACGGTATGCGCATTTGCGGCCGATTCTCGACAGTGGGCAAGACACGCCTTCCAGCAAGCGCAGACGAAGCCCTGAACCGTCCGGGCTGCCCGCTGCTGGACCAACGCCCACGGTCGGTTTCGTTCGTGGGCCAGACTACTACGCAGGAGGACAACGATGACTCGTCTCGATGACGAAACGAAACGGAAACTGCGTGAAATGGGGTCAACAAGCCTGCTGAGCGCACTCGATGCCCAAGACGACGCTCTCACCCTGGGAATGCCATTCGAAGAGCGCATCCAGCTCGCTGTCGATGACGCTCATGCTGCGTTCACCCATGCGAAAGTCGAGGGGCTCATCCGCCGGGCTGGACTGCGATATCCCGATGCGGATCTGCGTCGGATCGCGCTGAT
>NZ_JBNBZD010000051.1:0-1695 GCF_049804075.1 Brevibacterium sp. FAM 24630 | reverse complement strand
CTAGCCTCGATTTTTCATGGGTAGCTGGTTGCCCATGATTCCGGCTCCGTTGCCGCGTACCGACACTGATTCTGCCATTCGAGCATGACACGACCACCGTGTGTCGCCACGGCCCTGCGGGGATCCAACCCCAGCCCTTTCCTCAACTCGAACGAACACTGCCACCACGGCTCTATCCTGGGGCTGGCCGCGGCAGACTCCGCAACCGGTCGAGACCAGCAACGATGACCCCGGCCCAACGGGCAGTCGCCTTCATATGCACCACGGCCCGCCTGGCTGTCCTCGCGATCGTCGCCGGGACCGCGTAGACGTGCATCCGCAGCTTCTTTGGTTCCCACCGGCGGATCTCGTGGGTCGGAAACGCCAGCAACGACTTCCACGCCTCGATCTCTCCAGCCAAAGCGACAACAGCTAACCAGATCTGGTTCTGATCGAATCCCTTCAGCGGGAAGTTGCGTAACCCGGAGTCCTTGGCGATGCGGATCCGATCCTCACAACGAGCCCTGGATCGGTGGCGGACTTCCAGGTCCGCCAACTGCCCGCTCTTCGTGTTCGTGACGAACGCGGTGACCCGGTACCCGTCGACATCATCAAAGCGCAACTGTGCACCCGGATGAGGACGCTCACGGCGGACAATGACTCGCATTCCTTCCGGCCAGTCGGCCAGGTCGAGCACCCCTGTCAACTCGGCCACATCAGCACCCTCGCGGGGATCGCCGTTGGTGTCATAGGCCGGCTCCCAAGCACCGAGTTCCGACAGTTGCCGATACAGTTCGGGAGTGTTGCCGGGAAGCATCCAGCCCACCGAGTACGACAGACGTCGCTTCGTGAGGAACTCAACGAAGTCATGGGTGCCACCAGCGGTGTCGGTACGGATGAGGACGCTCTTACCCGGACGAGGATTGCTGCCGGGTAATTGGTCGAGGATGAGTTTGACCAACTTGATGTGATCAGCAGCGGTGTTCGATCCCGCGTTGCCAGGACGCAGCAACTGGGCCACAGGCTCACCGGTGCCACAGTCGCCGTGGTCGATGAAGGCGAGCAAGGGATGAAATCCAAATCCTTTCTTGTAGGTGGGTTTCGCGTTTTCTTTCTCGCTGTGTGAGGTGACGAGACTGGCATCGATGTCGATGATCAACGGATTCTGAGCAACGGCGTCGTGGTTCGGGGCGTGTTGACCGGCCAGTTCCCATACCCGGGTCCGGGCTGCGGCTCGCGCTTGATTGATCGCTGCCAGGCCCCGGTCGACGTCGCCGGCCAGAGTTTGGATGATCCTGGTGATCGTCGGATTCGATGCCACCGGCCCGTACAGAGCAGGTTCGTCGCGGACCGCTGTGGTATCGGACAGAGCGTCACCGCCGAGTCCGAGAGTGATCGCGAGATCGAGAAGGACCTTGGCTGGATCATGAACGGCGAAGGGCTTCTTCCACGGTGCCAGCGCCGTCTTCAGATGATGGTCGAGTCCGCTGGTGTGCACGGTTTCGGTGAGCAGGAGCCCGCCAGCGTGGCCGAGGGCGTTGCTGGGTGCGGTATCGATGTGCAGGCGGGGATAGGTGCGGGTAGGCTTCACTCTGAGAGTGCTCCTTTTCCAGAGAATATTGATGTCGTCGCAAACATCATTATCCCTGGTCAGGAGCACTTTTCTTCTCTCTGTCCGGGACCTGGACGCCCCTAATCATGAAATCCCGAGGCTAG
>NZ_JBNBZD010000050.1:0-1913 GCF_049804075.1 Brevibacterium sp. FAM 24630 | reverse complement strand
GTCGGGCCGTCGGTGCCGGGAGGTAGTCGGCGATGAGGGCCCATTGGTCGTCAGTGAGCAGTTGAAATCGAGACACGTTTCCAGGGTTTCAGAATCACACCGGGATGTTTATCAGACACGCCCTAGGGGCACGTACCGCTGTCCTCACCGCATCGCCGGAGGGCGAGGGAATCTACCGTCGTCTGGGGTTCGTGGAGGTCGACCGAGTCCGGCGATTCCGATATCCGATCTAGGGCGTGTCTCCTTTATTGACGATTCGACCACTGACAAGCTGATTCGGTGACTACAGACCAAAGACATCACGTTTTCACCGACGAACAGTCGGCACGTATCGAACCACTGCTGCCTTCCAACACTGGCAAGAGAGCTCGACCCTTCGAAAACAACCGACGAATCGTCGAGGCCATCGCCTACCGATACCGGGCCGGCATCGCCTGGCGCGATCTCCCACGAGAACACTTCGGTCCCTGGCAAACAGTCTGGAAACGCCACCGTCGGTATGCCGCCGACGGCACCTGGGACCGCGTCCTTGCCCAGATCCTGGCTGACGCCGACAGTGCTGGCGACATCGATTGGAACGTCTCCGTCGACGGCACCATCAATCGTGCCCACCAGCATGCGACGAACACGTCCCGCCCTGACCAGGACACAGGGGCCCTCATCGAATTACAAGAATCTGGCAGATCGGGAGTGTGAACCTGCCGGTCACGGAATCCGACGCTCCCGAGGCGGACTGACAACGAAGATCCATCATGCCGTTGACGGCCGGGGCCGACCGTTGGCGATCGTGATCACCGGCGGCCAACGCCACGACGGAGTCATACTGCCGCAAGTACTGGCTGATATTCGAGTCCCACGGATTGGGGCTGGCCGCGCCCGGACTCGGTATTGGCCGACCGGGCTTATGGGTCCAGGCATAATCGTCAGTATTTGAGGACTCGCGGAATCACGGCGGTGATTCCGGAGAAGAAAGACCAGATCTCATCCCGGAAGAAGCGTGGCCGCAGTGGCGAGAGACCGCCGGCATTCGACTCCATGGCGTACAAGAACCGCAATGTCGTCGAGCGGTCCTTCGCCTACGTCAAGCAGTGGAGGGGTTTAGCGACTCGCTACGACAAGCTCGCGGTCATCTATCGTGCCGCGGTCGTGATCAGTGCCATCTTGACCTGGCTCCGTCAATAAAGGAGACATGCCCTAGCTCGAATGCGTTCAAGTCCTTAAACCACTGTGCTGAGTTTTGTGGGTTATAGGCCAAAATGTGTGTACAGGATAGCCTGCTTGCCCAGTAGCCAGTAGGGCAAGACTGGATTGAACATGCTCTGCAACCATGTTCAGTGCCCAATCCCAGAAATCACCCCGTCTGTGGTGTATGTGCAAACAAGCTCGTCAAGAATGGCAAAACCGGTGCCGGACGCACCAGGTGGCGGTGCAAACACTGCGGCTGTTCAGCAATTCAGACGCGCACCGATTCGGCGAAGAAGGCCGACTTCACCAGCTTCATCGCATGGTTGACCAGCACGCAGCCACGAGGCGATTTCGCTACCAGCACTCGCACCTTCACACGAAAGATTCAATGGTGCTGGAACGTAACCCCCAGGGTGGTCCCGACAGGCGAGATCCATGACCAGATCATGCTCGACGGCACCTACTTCAACGGTTGGTGCGTGCTCATCGCCTACACCGGCACTCACGTCATCGACTGGCAATGGTGCGACCAGGAGAAGAACGCGTCCTGGACAGCCCTCATCAGCCGCATCCCCGCCCCGGTGGCTGCGATCGTCGATGGCTGTGTTTTGTCAACTTTTTTCCGGCCAAAAGAGCGCCGAAAATCCAGCCAGGCGAGCATGGTTTCCAGCCGTGTGAGCTCCGCGTCCGATACGGGGAACGTGCCTACCCGTGCAGGGCTGCGGATG
>NZ_JBNBZD010000049.1:0-2073 GCF_049804075.1 Brevibacterium sp. FAM 24630 | reverse complement strand
GCCTCGAGAGCCAGCCGGGTAGCTCGTTCACGTACTTCTGGTAGATATTTCGAGGTAGGCATGATGTGTTGAGGGTAGTCCTTTCTTGGGTAACCGCATACCCTCCATCAAACCAAGGACGAATCAGTTCGCGCCCATATGCGGTAATGCGCGGGCCCAGCAGCGCCAAAGCATCAGCGGCAGTGTAGGGCAAAGCGGCAGTCACCTTCAGCGACAACAGACGTTCGGTCTGGAACGGCGCTCGGTCGAAGCTCGGAGACGGATACATCATGACCGCCTCCCGGTAGCGGCCCATCAGCGTCAGAGCGTCAGCGGCCCACCACTGTGCGTACCATGTGTCGTCATCCGGACCGGCCTCGGTCAACAGCGCCGTGATGCGTTCGAGGGTCTCCGCTGGAGGCAACCTTAAGACATCTTCCGGTACGAAGATCTTCATAGTCCGGTCCAGGAGTAGGCACTGTGCATGGGCTTAGTCTCCCCACGTACCAACTTGAAATGCAACGCGGTGCAGCCGAATACGCCGATGGTGACGCCCGACGAAGTGGTCGGTAAGCTCGTTTCTTTTCACGGTGCCAGCCATAGTTCGTAGACTCAGGGATGTGATGGCGAAGAAGAAGGCCAAGTGGCCGAGTCGGATTCTTTGGATGGGTATCGGCGCAGCGCTGCAGCTGTCAGTGACCACGGTCCTCGTCTTGGTCCTCGTGCGAAAGCCCGACGTGATCAGCGCATGGGGATCGGTACTGACGGCGATTGCGACGCTGGGTCTGGTCGGCACCGCCGTATGGGCTGGACGAGTGGCGGTCCGAACCCTCGATGCCAGCCGTCGCGCAAGCGAGGCCGCGCTAAAGGCGAATGAGCAGGCCGAGGTCGCCAATGGCGCGATGGAGAAGGCGAACGCGCAAGCGGAACAAGACTCGAAGAATGTGAACCGGCCCTACATCGCCGCCTCGCTCGTGCCTGGACTGGCCGGGCTGGGGTGCTTCGATCTTGCGCTCCACAACTACGGGCGAGCAGCAGCCTGGGACCTCACGGTCACGCTGGATCGGGCATTGGACGTGTCGGACGAAATCACCGATTCAGTCGTGGAGCTCTTGAAGACGCCGCGCACCATCTTCCCTGGCCAAACGCTTCGCGCCATGTGGTCGATCGAGGCGCAGCCGGGCTCAAAACTGACACCGGGGGACTCTGGCATCGGCGGCAGTGGCACGCGGGCAGGAATGCCGCCTGAGGCATTGTTGCATCTTGCCTATCACCATGAGGGCTACGGACAAACGGCGACCGAAGAGTCCATTCCTATTTTCGATGCAATTGTTGTGAGGACGAGCAAGTCAGGTTTGTGGCCAGCACCTGATGATGGGACTGAGGTGAGAGGCACCGAACCCAGTTGGTCGAATATTTACGCACTGGGTCGGGCTATCTCGCGGAATATCGGCAACCTTGGCCGGTAGCCGCTCGAGGGCACAAAACGGGCACACTTCGGTGGAATGTCTCTCTTCCCACGAATTCCAGAGAGGTCCAGGTCGGCTAAATCTCGGGCCACGGACAACTTCGGCCCACCAGTGCCTGGGTTCGATCCCCACGGGGCCCACCCCCTGCCCCAGGTCAGAACGGGTGCTGAGGTCGGCGGTTCGGTTCATCCGAACCGCCGACTGTCATTTGAGTGCGATGTCAGCTCGCCCTCACTCTCACGCACGAAATCTTCCACGGGTTATAGGCCAAAATGTGTGTATGGGCAGGGCGTGTCGATGCTGGTTCTCACCGGGTTCTGCCGCCCCAGCCCTTCTGGATCCCATTGCCATCCTCGAGGCTGAATCCCGTCCCGTAGAGGAGATTCGTCTCCTCTCGGCCCGTGTCGGGTTTCACCACGTTCGGGACGCTGCGCGGTGGTGTCCACGCTCGTGGAGTAACGAACGACCACGGGTCCTTGGGTGCCTCGGTGCGCAGATACAACAGCCAGTCGACTCCTCGGCGGGCATGATCGATGTTCAGTCCTCGATGGGCTCGGAGGAAGTCCTTGATCGCTTTGTTCGGGCCGCCCTCTAATGGGTTCGTAGTCTTCGCGATCGTGTAGTC
>NZ_JBNBZD010000048.1:0-2097 GCF_049804075.1 Brevibacterium sp. FAM 24630 | reverse complement strand
TGTCTTTCAGACTGTGTTTCCGGCGGGGCAACGAGATATAACTCTAGACCAGGCAAACCCGTCCACGCAAATCCAAACCCGCCATTCCCCACGTGACACCCACCACACGGACTGCCGGGGAACAGGCGCAGGAAAGTCTAGCGTCGGGGCAGAGAGCGTCGTGCGCCACGGAGGTCAGAAACCCGGCTCTGCTGCTGCCCGCAGGCGATCGCTTTGAGTCTCGATGACAGGACCCACCGCGTCGCGCTCCGAGCGGCGGATTCCTCTGCCGGCCGCCAGAGGGTTCCAATTGGCGACTGCGTCGACGACTTCGTGGATGATGGTCCGCGCGGCCGGTGCGGTCAGGTGACAGAGTGAAGCGAAGTCAAGAAGTGCTCCGGCCTCATCGTCTGCTGAGACCACTCCGTTGATCGCTGTCTGCCGTTCGACTGCCCGTTCAGGTTCGGTGTTGATGTCGAAGGCCGGGCTCAGCTGCCACCCTGCCTCTGACCGAACGAAGCCGTGGTTTCGCAGATGGTCGTCTGTATTGTGCACTGCGACGGAGAAGACCACTCGTCGGTACAGTTCCGCGCAATCGCGCTTCCAACGCCGGCTGTGGTCTTCGATTGCCTCAATGATGTCGAGGTAGTCGGCGGCTTCTCCATCGCGTCGGCCGGTCGCTGTCATTGCGCTGATGTATCCGATGCGTTGTTGGGCGTCCCGGTCGAACCTTTCCAGCAGGAGCACGGATCGACCGTCGATGGTGAGCGTTCTGCACCTTGGGACTTCGATCCCTGCCATTCGCGCGAGCTCGAGTGCCACCCCCTCCCACGCAATGACGTCCCACTCATCGGCAGGGCGCGTGAACTTTGCGATATGCAGCGCTCCCTCGTCGTCGGTCACGGACGCTTTCGGCCGAGCTCCACCCAGTGATCCGGTCCCAGCGTCGAGGAGGCGTTTCACAGCCCCAGCGGAGCCCTCTAGGACGCCATCCGCTGCGTGTTGCAGCTCGGGCAGGGCAAGGAGTTTCGGTACTCGACTGTTGTCGCTGAGAAGGGGACCATCGGGACCGCGACGAAACCGAAGAGAGCCTTGTCGGGTACAGTCGCTGACCCCGAGAAGGTAGTCGACATCTGTGAGTCGGCGGTCGCTGACGGCCTCTTCAGCCACTAATCGCCGGTGCTCCTTGGCAACAAGGTTACGTCCCCACCGGTCCGGGGCGCAGTCAGCGAAAGCGCCAGGCAGACCCGGGACGCTGAAAGGTGCCGTTGACAGAGGGAGTTGAGGATCTATCGAATACGCCCACCTGGCCGATGCATATTCATCGGAGTATTTGAAGGTGGTCGAGATCTGCCCTCGTCCGATGTGGAAATAGGCGGTCCCAACGTGAACAGGTCTGCCGTCATGGGTCATTTCCACACGCACCTGCTCACTCATCGGCGAACTCGCTCCGGAAGCGATTCGGACGAGCGCAGTCTTCCGACATCGGTGCTCAACGGGTCAAAGGAGTCGGCTACGTGATCAAGCTGTCCCAATGCCTGCATGACCGACATGACTGCGCCGAGGGAGACGCCGGCGTCTCCCCGTTCGATCTTCTGCAGAGTTGATCGCGAGATCCCGGCACGCTCAGCGACTTCAGCAGCTTTCAGTGACTGCATGAGTCGCCATCGTCGAATCGATGAACCGACTTCGCCGAGGCGGCGCTCCACCTGTCGGGTGACGGCCATCTTTGCTCCTAACGGCTCAGATAATAGTCACTATAGTCATTACTGACTAGGATACGCATCATTGCGAAAGCCGACAAGAGCTCACGGGGCACATAGGGACTCCGCGCGGCCAGGGACCGGCAATCGCATCCTCTCCCCCGCGAAGCCCTCCACCCCGGAGGTCGAACACGGAGATGATGGGGCCGGCGATCATTGACCCTCATGCGGCGCACCCAACGGGATCGAGGCGGCTGAGTGCCGGACGCGACGGAGTGCTGGGCACGTTTGTGGTCAGCAGCAACACGACCCATGAATACGAGGAAGGCCCCGCCCAACCCCCACACAAACAGGAATCAGACGAGGCCACCCCCACCAAAAAATATTGCGGCAGTCACTTACTCTCCCACAACCA
>NZ_JBNBZD010000047.1:0-2308 GCF_049804075.1 Brevibacterium sp. FAM 24630 | reverse complement strand
GGATCCCCGCAGGGCCGTGGCGACACACGGTGGTCGTGTCATGCTCGAATGGCAGAATCAGTGTCGGTACGCGGCAACGGAGCCGGAATCATGGGCAACCAGCTACCCATGAAAAATCGAGGCTAGCAGCAGCCGTCCATTACTGACTTCAGTCAGCCCTGCAATGAGTCTGAGCAGCGTTGACTTCCCACAGCCTGAGGGCCCGAGAAGAACGAGGAACTCGCCGTCATCGACTTCGGCGGTGAGCTCGTCGATAATGGTCGCGTCACCGAACTTCTTTGTAATTCGGTCGAATGTCAAGCTAGTCATGATTAACCTTTCACTGCGCCGGCGGTTAGTCCGGACACGATTTTTCTCTGGACAAGCAGGAAGAACACAATCGCTGGAATGCTGAACACCACAGCCGCTCCCATGACTGCTGGCAGAGGTGTATCGTACTGACCGATAAACGAAGCGAGACCTACGCTTGCGGGCCATTGGCGGCTCTTCCGGTTTCAGAGTGCGTTGACCCGGGCCGATAGCTGCCCGGAGTGGAGCAGACAGCGCAGCACGTAGTGCTCGAAGTTCCTGAAGCCCAGACCAATGCCCCGCAGATGCTCGAGGCGTCCGTTGATCGCTTCGACCGGCCCATTCGACGCACCTCCACGGTCGAAGAACGCCAGCACCTGAGCCTGCTTCCGCCACAACGTCCTCCCCAGCTGAGCAAGCTCCTCAAGCCCTTTCGGCAGGCCTCTGCGCAGACTCTCGATCACTGCCTGCATGAGACGCCTGCCCGTCTTCCGATCGGGATGCTCGTACGCATCGATGACGTCCTGGTAGACCAGGTACGTCACTTCCAACGCGACGTGGTCATCATGCTCGGCCCACAACCGCTCCAGCCGGTCTGTTGCCCGCTTGTTCAGCAGGGATCGGCGGGTCAGCAGAGTCCGTCGCCCCCGGTACAGGAGATCCTTCTTCCGGCCACGATGTCCATGGATCTGTTGCTGCAAGCGTTGCCTGCAGGCAGTGAGCTTCTGCCCGGCCAGCTGCACGACGTGGAACGGGTCCATCACCGGCGTCGATTCCGGCAGCGACTCCATAGTCGCCGTGTGGTAGCCGGCGAACCCGTCCATCGTGACGACTTCGACTCCGGCACGGAATGCTGGGGAGCGCTCGTTCAGCCATGTGGTCACGACTCTGGCGGAGCGTCCCGCTTTCACATCCAGCAGACGTGCTCGACCGGTTCCGTCGATGAGCGGGGTCAGGTCGACGAAGATCGTCGCGAAAGAGTCTTCGCCTTGTCCGCGCACGTGTTTCCAGCAGTGCTCATCGATGCCCAGGACCCGGACGCCCGACAGATGGTCAGGATCTGCATAGACCAGCGACTTCGCCGCGTTGATGGCCAAGTGGTTGACGAGGTCCCAGCCGAGTCCGAGTGCCTTGCTGATCGCTTGGATGCTCATCTGATCGTGGATGAGGCGTTTGAGGATCCAGGTCGTGGCGCGTTTCGTGGTCTTCGCCCCGGGCTCGGCGGCTTCGAGTGGGTGCTGGAAGATCGAACGCCGGCACTGGGGGTGAACGCACTGATAACGCGGCAGTCGTACGTGCAAACGGGTCGGGTGGCCGGTGATGGGAACGTCTGTCAGGTGACGGATGACGTGATCACGCAGTCGTCCTTCCGCCCCGCAGTCAGGGCAGAATCCCGCCGGTTCTCGTGGTGTGGCTTCGATGACGGTGACGTCGTCATCGGTGATGTGCGCGCCGGTGATGTGGATGCCGAGTTCGAGGGTGCGGCAGATGACATCGGCTACAGGACACGACTGGGCTGAGGAGGTAGATTGCATGGCAGGGCCTTGGGTGTGAGGGATCTTGGAGAATTTCCATCATCACCCAAGGCCCGCCTCTCATTCATCACCGACACACTGGGTGCAGAGACCCTGCTACGCACTCTGAAACCGGAAGAGCCCCATTGGCCGGAGTCAAGAAGGAAAGTTGCAGCAAACAAGTACTCGTTCCACGCTGCGAAGAATGTGATGACTGCGGCCGCAGCGAGACTCGGAAGGATGAGTGGGCAGACGATCATCGTCAACACGGAGAATCGAGGAGTGTTGTCGACCATTGCGGCTTCCTCGATTTCGTACGGGACAGAGTCGACGGCGCTCTTGACTATGAACGCGGCTACTGGAAGCGCGAATCCGGCATTAGCCTCGAGTTTTCATGATTAGGATCGACCGGATGGTGGACTGACAGAAGAAAAGTGCTCCTGACCAGGGATAATGGTGTTTGCGAAGACAACCAGAACCCGTTGGAAAAGGAGCACTCTCACAGT
>NZ_JBNBZD010000046.1:0-2370 GCF_049804075.1 Brevibacterium sp. FAM 24630 | reverse complement strand
GAGTGCCGGTGTAGGCGATGAGCACGCACCAACCGTTGAAGTAGGTGCCGTCGAGCATGATCTGGTCATGGATCTCGCCTGTCAGGACCACCCTGGGGGTTACGTTCCAGCACCATTGAATCTTTCGCGTGAAAGTGCGAGTGCTGGAAGCGAAATCGCCTCGTGGCTGCGTGCTGGTCAACCATGCGATGAAGCTGGTGAAGTCGGCCTTCTTCGCCGAATCGGTGCGCTTCTGAATCGCTGAACAGCCGCAGTGTTTGCACCGCCACCTGGTGCGTCCGGCACCGGTTTTGCCATTCTTGACGAGCTTGTTTGCACATACACCACAGACAGGGTGATTTCTGGGATTGGGCACTGAACATGGTTGCAGAGCATGTTCAATCCAGTCTTGCCCTACTGGCTACTGGGCAAGCAGGCTATCCTGTACACACATTTTGGCCTATAACCCTCTTCCACCGGGTCGGCGGGCCACGCCTGTCGCTTCGAGACTGGGCTCCATTTGGATATTCCTCGACGCGCCCACATTCGTCCTGGAACCGCGGTCCCACGACCCTGCTGGTGTAATTGGGAGATGACTTCGTTCGCACCCGCGTTCGCATTCGCGCCGAAAGCCACCGGTCCCGGCTCACGTTGATCACCGCAGATAGGAAGGATGTCCATGCTGAAGACTCCGGAAGACGTCGTCACCGGATGGGAAGACGCGTGGAACCGAGCCGATGCCGATGATCTGGCTGATCTGTTCGCTGAAGACGCCGAGTTCGTCAACGTGGTGGGCCTCTGGTGGCACGACCGAGCGAACATCCGCGACGCACACGCATTCGGCTTCGCCCACATCTTCCCGAACTCACGGATCAGCATGGACGAACCGAGAACTCGCCTCGTCGGCACCGATGCAGCAGTCGTCCAAGCCGGATGGCACCTCACGGGCCAGGTCACACCCGCTGGAGAGCCGGCCGGTGACCGCCGCGGAGTATTCACCTTCGTGCTCGAACGCAGCAAGGACGGGTGGATCGCCGTCACGGCGCAGAACACAGATATCGAACCCAGCGCACAGACGCACATCAATCTGCCCGAAGGTCGCAGCGCGATCCACTACAAGAAGCGAACCTCCGACTGACCGGACCCGAAGGAAAGAGCCATGACACTGCATCCCGGACTCGAGGTCGTCTCGGGTCTTCTCGGAACCTGGCGTGGTGAAGGCCACGGCGAGTATCCGACGATCGAACCATTCGACTACGCAGAAGAAGCGACGTTCACCGACGTCGGCAAACCGTTCCTCCACTATGTGCAGAAGACCTGGTCACCAGCCGGAGCGCCGATGCACACAGAGACCGGCTACCTGCGGATCGTCGACGCTTCACAGGTGGAATTCGTGCTTGCCCAGCCGACCGGACAAACCGAACTCGCCGAAGGCCCGCTGACCGTGACGGCCGATGGCTTCACCTGCGAGCTGCGTTCCCAGGTCAACTGCTCGAGTTCGGCAAAGCACGTCGAGTCGACCACGCGGCGAATCGTACTGTCCGCAGACGCCCTCACGACCAGCTTCGCCATGGCCGCCGTAGGCGTGCCCATGAGACACCATCTGGCCTCGCAGATGCACAGGATCGGCTGAGCCTGCGCGACTCAGCCGATCTTGCGTGTATTCAGTTCTCCGTGGTCGAGTGCGAATCGGCCTGCGCCAGTTCGCTTGAAGTCGGCGACCCGGGCAGCCGCGCGAGATAGTGCATCGTTCCGTTGATCTTCTCGGCCTCGCGTGGGTGTCTGTGCCGCAGCACCGACCAACCGGTGGCAGCCAGACGGCTGGCTTCATTGGGTTGACCGGCTTTGCCCAACGCCCGCAGGCTCTTCGCCAATACGGCAGTCAGTGAAGCGACCAACTCGTCAGCGTCTGCTGCCGTCAAATCTGCCTGCATGCGGTCACGCAGTCGGTTCGGTCCGACCGATGCGCACCTGCCAGCGTTCCGGGCCCTCCTCGATCGCGTCCCAGGTGAACTTCCCAGCCTGTTCGGCGGCGAATTGGTAATACAGAGGCTTCGGGTCATGGTCGTTGACGAGTACGAATGCATCGCCGACCGCAAGGTTGTTGTACGTCTCGAAGATCAGCTCGTGACGGCGTGCAGGAACCTCAGCTCGCACATCCAGTTCGATCTCCTTGCTCATGGCAGTTCCTTACCTTTCTTATATGTGGATTGGGAGCAGTGGTAAGTTTCCGACCACTCCGGGGATGCGGGGCATGGCTGTCAGGTGTTACCCGCTTGATGCATGGTCGAAGGAGATTGGCCACCTCGCATCCCGCAACGGCTCGACCGCTGATTGAGAAACGCGACACGATCGCTGTGTAAGGACACGACGGCGTGGCTGTTGAACACG
>NZ_JBNBZD010000045.1:0-3596 GCF_049804075.1 Brevibacterium sp. FAM 24630 | reverse complement strand
GACCAATTGTCGGTGAGCGTCGGGTGACGGCCTGGCGCTCACCGCCACGACCCGGTGGCGCTGAAAGGCAATATCGGGTGGCGCTCAACCACAATAGTCAGTGGCGCTCACACCACCGAATACTCAACTGTCATTGCGTGCCTGGCTACAATATTTATCGCTCAAGCGGTTTCAGCCAGAAACCTCCACGAACGGATCAAAGACTTGCCCGATCTGTCCGACGGTGACAGTCGTGCGCTGGAAAATGGTGTTCGTCGCGCGTCGCAGCTTCAGTCGATGCTCACAGCAGCAGTTTCGTTCAGCATTCTCGGTGCGGCGGTATCAGTGGTGATTACCATCGTTGTTGCCGCAAATGGAGAAGTTGCCGCTTCCGTCGTATCGGGCCTCCTGAGCCTGCTCTTGATGCTCGAAATCGCTCAGCAAACCCAACAAGGTATTGATTTTGATCTCAGCCGAGTCGAAGCCTCACGGCATGCCAGAGAACGCGCTGCATACGAGCACGCCTTCCGGCCCCGTCGCTTCTCCCGAATCTTGTCTGGTACTTGGTATGTGTTCTTCTTCTTGACGCTTGCTATCCCATCGATCGCAGCGACTTGCGCAGGCTATCACCAGCTTGCATATAAGACTGCTCTTGCCTGCGTGTTTTCGTGGGGGTTCGGGGTCGCGATTTCAGTACTGTGTGTGCGCAGTGTATTTGGGATAACGCGACGAAGTCGAGTCACTGCGCGGGTGCTGGGTCCAACCTTGTTTACCATCTTCTGGATGGTGTCGGTCCAGATCACCCTCGTGTTCATGACGGATGCAGATCTCGAATCGAGGAGCATTCTCTGGATCTACGGCGTCACCTATTTCGTTGCCCTCGTCTTCGGGTGGTTGCGTGCATGGGGCGAATCAGGCTGGTCGGCCTTCGGCGTTTTTGGGCAACAGTACGTAAGAACACTGAGAGAAGCAGACGACTCGATCATTGCAAGTGTCTCCACGGAACCAAATTCCGGAAAGACATTGTTGCGGTTTTGCCTAGAGCTTCTTATCGTGCTGGCTCCAGCTGCTGTCATTGGGCTGTTAAATTTCGGGGCGGAGACAGCCTGGTATCCGGCACTCCTATCGGTCACAATACTGGTCGCTTCCGCAGCAGCACGATGGAGCGTATCGGTGGAACGCTGGACGGGCTACGTCGTCGCGATCCTGGTCATTGGCCTGATTGGTCATCAAGTATGGGAAACTCACAAATTCGGGCTGGAGTTGTCGATCATTTACTCTGCCATGATGATCCTGGCGGTGAGTCTTGTGGTGTGGAAACGAGAGCAGTACTGCCTGGGGTTTGGGTCTTTTCTCACCGTCGTCGATAGAGATTCAGTTATTCGCCGCCAAACGGACCTCAAGATTTTGGGCGCTACGACTGAGTGCACCGATGCTTCAGGAGATTCCGCCGGGCTCCCGCCCCGCCGCTAGTCGGTTGTGATCAGACAGCTCTTGACCCATGGGAAACTGCCGCTCAGTTCGGTCACATTCCTCGCGCTTCCCCTCCCGCTCAGATCGGCCGCCTCCAGCCCGGAGACCGCCCAACACCTCAACTTCTTCACCGAGGTCCCGCCGACCTTCGTGTCCAGCGCGGTTGCCCCCGTATCGACTACAAAGCGTTGAGTAGAAGGAACTTTCTCAAGGTTACAGTTGGCAGGGAATGAGTATCTATTTCAATGCGCCTTTAAGGGCTGCAGCACACGCCTCCACTCCAATGTCGACCCCCGTTGCGGCCAGCTGACCGCTGATCCCCCCGGGGTTCACGAGGTTGTACTCAACAATGTAGGGAAAGGCGAGGTCAATCCCGACATAGTTGATCCCATGCTCTTGGAGTTCACGGCCGGCTTCTTCGCATAGTTCTCGAGCTTCGTCGGATATCTCGAGCTCAGTTTCTATTCCACCGACTGCGAAGTTGCCCCGGAACTCCGATCCTGTGGGAGTCTTCTTGTAGCCGCCCACCACTTTTCCGCCTGCGACTATGACTCGATTCTCAGTGGCGGCCATTTCCGGAATGTATTTCTGTAAGAGCGTATATTGCTCAGCCTGACCATATGCTTCCCGAGTATGCATCTCATATTTCTGATAGGCGTTTCCAGTCGCGGATTGAACAAGCGCTGAGGTATTCGGGTCGTCGTTCCGCACCAGGAAGACGCCTGCACCACATCCGAGGTTTGGAGGTTTCAACACCCACGTGGCACTAGAATCTGAGGCGATTGCTTCTCTCACATCCGATTCGTGAAGGAGAACATGGGATCCGGCGAAGTGCGTCGAGGCACGTAGCCCGAGAACACCGATCTTGTTGTTGATGAAGAAGACCGATGAGGGCCGGTTGACGAAGGTGACACGTTGCTCAAGCACCCATAGAAGTTGGAAGAACTCACTTTCGCGTGATGGATGTGAATACTCGAGGAGCCACACTAGGTCGAAGTCCTCGCAGGATCTCACGACTGTCATGCGTGGGTGGGGGTCGCCCACTTTTCCTCCTTCAAAGGGTGAGGTATGTGCGACGACCTGGGTGTCTAGCAGTGACAATGTGTCAACATCACCGAGCACGACCTCGTGCCCGAGCTCTTGCAATGATCGCGGAATGAAGTAGTTATTGACGGGTTCGTAGTGCGTTCGCTGGAGTGTCAGGACGAGGATTTTCACGAGTTCACCTTCAAGTTTTGGAGTGCTTGCGTCAGGTCGTCGATCTTGTTTCCGGCCAGGATGACGTATGCGTGCCTTTCTACTGAGCAAGTAATGTCGCCGCGACTGTCTCTGTCCTTCAATATCTCGGCTTCCTTGACCATATTGTTTTCGTGCATCAGGTCAATCCATTGCTGGTCGGTGTGAGACCAACGCCGAAGATCTGGGAAGTGCACGGCTGCGTGTTCGCCGACTGGTTCAGATTCAGGTAGACGTTGGTTCTGCTGTGTGCGGAAGAGTATTTCAAAGGCCGAAGCGCCGACGCTCCATTTCATGAGATCAGCGATGTAATCTCCACCGACTCGCCCGTGAGCTTCTATGAGTCGAGGTTGTCCTTCTTCGAGAATGAACTCAATGTGTGAGAGACCGGTTTGGTAGCCGGCATGGTCGAGGACTGTACGTACAGCGTCGAATAGACGATCGCGATGTTCGTCGGGAATCTGGGCTGGTTGTAGGTGCCCGGTCTCGACCAGCCCGTTTGTTCCTCCTGTGGTCTTCTCGGTCACCACCAGAGGCTGGTGGCTCCCTTCCCATGAGATGCTCTCTACTGAGTATTCAGGTCCGGCGAATCGTTGTTCGACTAGATATGAGTCAGGCGTGAGTTCTAGCGATTGAAGATCTTGTTCGGATTGAATGCTGTGCACGTCGCGGCTACCAGCCCCCGAATTAGGTTTGATTACAATGCCGTGGGGAGATTTTTCGAAGATGTTCCGAAGATCATTTTCTGGGTGAGCATCAAGGGCCGCCATTTGGTGCAAACGGGACTGATGCAGGGTTAGGTGACATCTAATCTGGCTTGTTCATAGGCAAGCCTGGAAGGATAGACACCATGCCACAGCCCTACCCGAAAGAATTCCGCGACGACGTCATCCGCGTCGTCCAGACCA
>NZ_JBNBZD010000044.1:0-6698 GCF_049804075.1 Brevibacterium sp. FAM 24630 | reverse complement strand
CCATGACTTTGTGTTTTCTGGGAGTGGCGCACAGAAGCAGAGACGGGCTGTTATGGCTGGAATCCAGCCGCTGTACTGGCTGGATTCTGGAGCTGAACCGGCCTACTTAAAGTTGATCACACACAACTTCCCGCAGGGGGTCGCCTTCCTCGGCGCCGAAGTCGACGGGACCCCGCTCGGGCTCGTCGCCTCCACCCTGACCGTCGGCGTCTCGCTGACTCCCCCGCTGGTCAGCATCGCCGTGCAGAACTCCTCGACGACCTGGCCCACCCTGCGCCGCGCCCCGGAACTGGGCATCTCACTGCTCGGCACGGACCAGGAATCCTTGGCCCGGCAACTGGCCTCGAAGGATCGCAGCCGTCGATTCGCCGGGGTCGACCCCGAAGTCACCGCCGCCGGCGGGCTGACGATCCCGGACAGTTCGGCATTCCTCTGGACTCGCCTCTACAACGAAGTCGAAGCCGGCGACCACACCATCGCGCTGCTCGAGATCCTCGGCACCTCCAACGAGGACGGCCCCGAGGCACTGGTCTTCCACCGCAGCGCCTTCAAGGGCATGCGCACTCCCTGACACCTCCCCTGCGGCACCGGCCTCACCGGGCCGCTCGCCGGGCCTCACTCTTGACGCTCATTCGAACTCGTGTTCGAATTGGGCCATGAGGTGGAACGAACTGACCGATGACGCTGGCCCGAGTGCTCCCGACCTGTTCGGAGTGAAAGGACTCGTGCGCAGCGTGCGGACACCGGAGTTCGCCGGCATCACCTTCCACGAGGTGCTCGCGAAGTCGGCTCTGAACAAGGTGCCGAAGTCCAGCTCGATGCCTTTTGCCTGGACGGTGAATCCGTATCGCGGGTGCTCCCACGCCTGCGTGTACTGCTTTGCCCGCAACACCCACCGCTACCTCGATTTCGACCCCGGGACGGACTTCGACCGCCAGGTCATCGTCAAGATCAATGCCCCCGAGGTGCTCACCGCAGAACTCGCGAAGCCGAAGTGGACCCGCGAACTCGTCGCTCTGGGCACGAACACCGATCCGTACCAGCGCGCCGAGGGCCGATACAGTCTGATGCCCGGAATCATCAGCGGGCTGGCCGAGCACGGCACCCCGATGTCGATCCTCACCAAGGGCACGCTGCTGCGCCGAGACCTTCCGCTCCTGTCCCGCGCCGCCGAAGACGTCCCCGTGGAGATCAGCATGTCCTTCGCCGTCCACAACGACGCGCTGCAGCAGACGATCGAACCGGGCACCCCGACGACCGCCGCCCGGCTGGCTACAGTGAGGGCGGCAGCCGAACTCGGATTCGACGTCACCGTCTTCCTCATGCCGGTGATGCCCAAACTCACCGATTCGCTGGACCATCTGGACGCGGCGCTCAGAGCGATCCGAGACGCCGGTGCCGCCCGGGTCGTCTACGGGGCACTGCACCTGCGGCCGGGCGCACGCGAATGGTTCTTCGAGTGGCTCGAACGCGAACATCCCGAACTCCTCCCCCGCTACCGGCGCATGTACGCCACGTCCTCCTATGCGTCGAAGGACTACCGTCGGTGGCTCGCCGAGCGCATCAACCCACTCATTGACCACTACCGGCTGCGGGGGTCGAGCGATGATGACTATCCCGCGACGCAGAAGCCACAGACGACGGGGACCCGCGGACACGAGGAGACGCAATCCGCGCCCGGGAGAAGACTCGCGATTTCACCGGCGAGCTGGACTCCCCCGCCGCAGGAAGCGCTCTTCTGATCGGAAACCGCCCCTGGAGCGCGGGCCTCCACGACCACCTGCGTCACCGGCAGGCATCGCACAGCCGTCACCCGAGGGCTCCTGCCGAACTTCGTCCCGGTCAGATCAAGGGCTTCGCAGGATAGCGGACGAGCCCGTCGGGGGCGGTCACGGGGGCGGCGAGCATGCCCGCAGCCGCATCGATGAGGAAGCGCCCGACCTGCTCCCAGGTGCCCTGGTGAGATCCCTCGGCCATCTTCTCCTCCTGGTCCGCACACACGCCGATGACCATGTGCGCGAGCAGATAGGCGCGTCCGCGCAGAACGCCTTCCGGGATGCCCTCGACCTCGCCGTTGATGAACCTGATGTCATCGGGGACGCCGAACTCGTCCATCACCGCCTTCGCGACATCGACCGCCGAGGGCACCGATCGCAGCTGGGAGAGGAACTGCGCACGCCAGCTCGGACGGGGCTGATCGTCAAGGAGTTCGAACAGCGGACGCAGACGGCACTGAACATATTCACGGATTCCGGGCGATTCTCCCAGCTCGGCCAAGAGCGCGTCCCTGCGCTCCGCCATCTCGTCGAGGTGGCGGGTGACGAGCGCACCGAGCAGACCGTCGCGCCCGCCGAAGTGATAGGCGATCGCCGAATGATTCGCGGCTCCAGCATAATCGACGATCCGCCGATTCGACACCGCATCGATGCCGTACCGAGCAAACAGCTCCTCGGCTGCATTGAGCAGCGCCTCGCGTGCCCTGTCACTCTGCCTGCCCATCAACCCGTCCTTCATCAGCGTCGTCCCTCAGCCGAATCGCCCTTCCGAAGGAATCGGTGCGCCGCCGAGGGAGGGACCCGGCTCGGCGAGTTCTGCCATCACTGTGGCAAACGGGAGGCGATTTCACAATTCTAAGTCACGTGTCTTAAACTAGTCGAGTTCAAGGTGGTCGACGGCGATCACGCGACTTCCACACATCAGGAGGACGACAGTGACCACCCCACCGCCGCGCACGCGCCGAGAGGCTCGCGAACTCGACGCGCTCGAGGATTCGCACCGGAGTTCCGCTCAACCCTCTGAGTCTGGAAACGACGACTCTGCCGCTCCCTCCGCCTCGGCGTCGGATCAGGACGCGACGGCAGAGGCCAAGCGCGCCAAGGCCGAATTCATCGGCCGCACACTTGCGATCTTCATCATGCCGCTCATCTTCGTGGGCATGATGATCACGAGCTATCTCGGCACCATGCACTCCCCCACCGCCGACGACATGCCGGTCGTCGTGGCCGGGTCCTCCTCGAAGGCCTCGGATGTGAAGTTCGCACTCAACGGCTCGGAACCCGATGCTCTCGATGTCGACGTCGTCGACGACTCATTCACGGCCCGCCAGATGGTCTCCGATCGCGACGCCTCGGCGGCCGTCGTCGTCGACGGCAAGAAGGCGACCCTGTACACGGCCAGCGGAGCAGGCATGCAGCAGTCGACGCTGGTCACCGACCTCATCATGCCCGCCCTCCAGGATGAGGGACTCACGGTGAGCACCGAGGATCTCGCTCCGCTGCCGGACAGCGACCCATCCGGACTGGCCGCAATGTTCCTCATGACCGCGATCGTCATGGCCGGCTATCTGCCGTTCAGCGTGCTGCGGTCGAACTCCCCCGAGCTGCTCAAGTTCAAGCGCATCGTCCCGATCCTCGGCGCTTGGGCGGCCCTCATCGCCGGACTCGTCTGGACGGTGACCTGCCCGATCCTCAACGTCGTCGATGCCGAGGACACCGTCGCGGTGCTCGGCATCGCCTGGTTGGGCGTGTTCGCGATCTCCTGCGTGCAGCTGTTCATCACCCGTCTCGTCGGAGCCATGGGTGTGATCTTCGGCATCCTCTTCCTCATGGTCCTCGGAATGCCCTCATCGAATATGGCGATGCCCGTATACACGATGCCGAAGTTCTTCCGCTTCACCCACGAGTTCCTTCCGATGCCGGCGATCGGAGAGTCGCTGCGCTCCGTGCTCTACTTCAACGGCAGCGGAGTCACCGGACACCTGCTCGTGCTCGCGATCGGAGCCGTCGTCGGTCTCCTGCTGACGAAGGGCTATGACTTCCTCTCGCACCGGCGCAACCCGAATCCCGAACCGCTCGACGTCAACATCCCGTCGATCCACGGCGGACGTCGCCCCGATTCGAAGGTCATCCGGTACATCTCACTGATCATCTTCCCGCTGGCGATGGTGACCATGATGATCTCGTTCATGCTCGGCGCGATGCACTCCCCGTCCCCGAAGGACATGCCCGTGGCCGTGGTCGGCTCGTCGACCGAGCAGGCTGAAGACACCATCGATGAGCTCAATGCGCAGATGGAGGGAATGTTCGACTTCACCGCACTCACCGACGAGGAGGAGGCACGGGCCCTGGTGGAGAACCGGGAGGACGTCGCCGCTCTCGTACTGCCGTCCGAGGACACTCCGGAATTCGGCCTGATCGCGAATCAGGCCGGGAACAATGCGTCCTTCCGGGTGGTCAACCAGATCTTCGAGCAGGTCGCCTCGGCGCAGGACATGGACCTCACGGTCGACGACGTCAAGCCGCTGCCCGACCGAGACAAGAACGGCGTGGTCGTCATGTATGTGGCCATGGGGTGGATCCTCGCCGGATTCATGGTCATCATCGTGGCCGCGAACGCGAACCCCTGGACCCGCCCGCTCAAACGGATGATCCCGATCATCCTCATCTACGCCCCCTTCATGTCACTGGTCGTCGCTCTCATCGCCGGCCCGATCACCGGCGCGGTCGACGGCCACTTCGCGGCCCTGTGGGGTGCGGGAATCGTCGCGATTCCGTGCATCTCGATGTTCGCGATGGTCTTCGAACGGCTGATCGGGATGTTCGCCATCATCCCCGTCATCGGCACCCTCATGTTCGCCGGTGTGCCCGCGTCGAACGGGGCTCTCTCGAAGTACATGGTGCCCTCGTTCTTCGCGACCCTGCACGACTTCCTGCCGATGGCCGCGTCGGTTGAGACGATCCGCTCGATCCTCTACTTCGACGGCGACGTCGTCGCCGAGCATCTGCAGGTCCTCGGCCTCTGGGGCCTCGTATCCCTGGCTCTGGTGTTCCTCATCGACGGCATCAAACCGCCGCGCACGGAGCATGACTTCGGAAACCTGCACCTAGAACGCGAAAGGGAGAGGAACAAGGAGGGCCGCCAGCGTGCGCTCGAGTCGGGGCAGCACCCAGGCGAGTGGGAATCCGAGACCGTGCAGGGCTCGATCGTCGAGGACGAGGCAGCACCCGAGCCCGGCCCCTCGCACGCGCCGACCGCGGGTGACGGCCTGAAACGCCCCACCTCCGAGGCGGCCGATGAGCAGGAGCGGATGATCCCCTCCACCGTCTGAGCTCGAGACCGCCCACGAGCGCCTCATCGGACACGACCGACAGTCCCGGGCTGTCGGTCGTGTTCGTACCCGACTAATGTGAGGTGAATGATGAGTGTCTCAGATTTCTTCGGCTCCACGAGCCTGCAGGAAGCCGAGTTCCTTCTGGTGAGCTTCGTCCTGTGCTCCCTCATCGGATTCGAGCGGCAGTTCCGGCAGAAGAGCGCCGGCTACCGCACGCATGTGCTGGTGGGCATCGGCACCTGCGCATTCACCCTGGTCTCGGCCTACGGGTTCGCAGGAGTGCTCGAAAACGATATCCGGCTCGACCCGTCGAGGATCGCGGCGCAGATCGTTTCGGGCATCGGCTTCCTCGGTGCCGGGGTGATCTTCAAGGGTCGAAACATGGTGCGCGGCCTCACCACCGCCGCGACGATCTGGGTGACCGCCGCCGTGGGCATGGCCTGCGGTGCCGGCATGCTGTCACTGGCCACGATGCTCACCGCTCTCCATCTGTTCACCCTCTTCGTCATCGCCCCACTCATCCGGCGCATCCCCGACAGCGACCACAAGAAGCTGATGCGGATCACCTACAAAGACGGATCCGGAGTGCTGCGCGACATCCTCGGGGTGGCGAGCTCGATGGGATTCTCGAACACCATCGTCGACACGAAGCGCTTCGAGGACGAGAACGGAGTGCGGATGGTCCAGATCGACGGCAAGTTCGAAGGCAAACCACCGCTGCACCTCCTCGTTCCGCAGCTCATCGAGCTGCCGGGGGTGGACAAGGTGAGCATGCGCGAAGACCGCGTGCACTCCGTCGATGCCGACGGCGACTCCGTCTAGCGCAGACCGGGGTCGAGGGATTCCGGTGATGCACTGCATTCGAGGTGGGCGAGCATCGCCCTGAACCCGGCGCCGACAGATGCCCGCGCGCTCGGCCCGAAGACCGTGGTCTGCACGACGGCGCCTTGCATCATCGCCAGGATGGCGGGAGCCAGTTCACGGGCCCTGAGCTCCGCAGCGTCGCCGTCCATGGCTGCCGAGCGCCGGAAATAGGCTCGGAGGTAGTCCGTGAAGAACCCCAACAGAGATTCGAAGATCGCTCCTGCTATCTCCGCGAATTCCTTGTCATGGGCGGACTCGCCCCATATCTGAAGCAGGGTCGGGGCGAGGGGGTTGTCGTCGAGAAGGGAGTCGAGCAGGGGCGGAAACACCTCCCGGGGTGCCGGAACCTCCGCGGCATCGCCGAAGTCCTCAAGCTCTGCCACACGCTGCTCCATCACGCGACGCCCGACGTCGGTCGTGAGCTCGGCCTTCGAGGAATAGTAGACATAGACAGCGCCGGCGGAGAGGTCCGCCTCCTTGACGATATCAGCCATTGAGGTCCCGCTGAACCCCTTGCGGGCGATGCACGCCAACGCCGCATCCTGAATCCGCAGGCGCATCGCCTGTCTGTGCTCTTCGGTGACCTTCGGCACTGCTCCCCCGTTACCTTTTAAGTAGCCTCAACATCCGTCAGGATAGAAGGGGTCGCTGGCCTGAGGACCTCGGCATGATTCATGCCCCCAGTCGTCATGATCCGGGGGGTGTTGTCACCGAGGTTCGAAGG
>NZ_JBNBZD010000043.1:0-7339 GCF_049804075.1 Brevibacterium sp. FAM 24630 | reverse complement strand
GTGGCCGCTGTGGCGATGAAGCTGCGCGGAATGGCGAAGGTGCAGGGGTTCTCCGGCACCAGCGGGGAGCTGGCCTCGGAGCTGAAGATGGCGCCGTGGCAGGTCGACCGCGCCCGTCGCGAGGTGAGGCGGTGGAACGAAGTGGCGCTGGGCCAGTCGCTCATCGCCGCCGCCGAGGCCGATGAGGCCGTCAATGGTGGCGGACGCGACCCGGTGTATGCCGTCGAATGGTTCGTCTCCGAGGTCAGCCGCCTCGCCCGCATCCGCTAACCCCCACCACTGGCTACCCGACGGGCGCCCAGCAACCTCGCGCGAGGTTGCTGGGCGCCCGTCGAGTAGCAATTAGGGGGAAAAGACACGGGGTCCGATCCTTTCGGACCGGACCCCGTGAAGCTATAGCCTCAGTCGTCAGCTCAGAGAGCGTTGATCTGCGTAGCCATGCGCGACTTGCGGTTCGCAGCGTTGTTCTTGTGCAGAACACCCTTCGAAACAGCCTTGTCGAGCATGCGGGCCGCGGCAGCATATGCCTGCTGCGCTTCGTCCTTCTTGCCGGCAGCAATGTTCTCGCGCACGACGCGGACGTAGGACCGAACCTCGGACCGGACAGCCTTGTTGCGCTGACGAGCCTTCTCGTTGGTCTTGTTCCGCTTGATCTGTGACTTGATATTAGCCAATTTCAACACTCTTTCGTGTTAGTGGTACATGGTCGTGAGGGCGCATCGGACCGACCTGACCGTCTCCGCGGGGAAACACATCGACGATATCGGATCCGACGGCATCTTCACCCGACCTCGGCGAGACACACGCCTTGATGAAGACACAGCAACCAATGATACAGGCCGGAGTCCCCGGCCGGAAATCCGCGGCATGAGGGTGTCGGCGGTGCAGACCGACGGCAGGTGACGCGCGCCATGGGACGACACCGGCACTCGGCAGAGACGGCACTGAGACCGGGGAGAGAAGTCTCAGGCGCCGACGTTCTTCGCCACGTGGTCGAAGACCTCACGCGGCATGATCGCCCCCTCGCGGCGGATCGACGTCGGATCGAGTCGGATGACGCGGTCGAGCCGGATCTCCGAAGGGCGGCCCTGCGAATCCCAGTCACCGGAACCGATGTTCATCCAGCGGGCGTGCCGATCCTCGCGGACTTCGCCGACCCCTCCGGGAATATGGTCCTTGCTCGTGAGCATGAGCGCGAGCACCCATTTCCCGTCCCGACCGACGACCAGCGACGGCCGGTCCTTGCCTTGCGAGTAGTCCTCTTCGAAGGGAATCCAGCCCCAGACGACCTCGCCCGGATCGGCCTCGCCGTCGAGGTCGGGGGAGTAGCTGACCTTGAGCGGGCCCGTGAAGTCACCCGGGTAGGCACCGCCGGATCGAGGTGATTCACCAGATCCTGACGACCTGTTCGGGCCATTCGACTGCGAACCGCTCGTCCCGGTGCTGCCGCCCTGCGGCGCGGGAGACTGCCGCGGGACATCGGTGCGGCCCGGTGCAGTGCCGGACTTCCTCTTCGACTGCGACTGACGCAGATAGCGCAGGCCCTCCCGGACCCCGATCCGAGCAGCCCGGTTGACCAGTGATTTCCAATTCATGCCCACAGCCTAATGGAGGTGCGTGAACTCCGGCGGGACCCGCAGAGTCAGGTGAACTCGAGAACCGCCTCGACGGGAAAGTGATCGGACGGGTACTTCCCCTCCACGGCGAACGTGTCGATGCGCGTGGAGATCGTGCGCAGGCCCGCCGTGGTGAGGATCCAATCGATGCGGGGCTCGCCGGCCTTCGGTCCCCGGTACCGGTGGAAGGTGCCGATGTCTTCGCCGGGCACCTCAGCGGCCGTGTCGGTGAGGCCGAGCTCTGAGCAGAAGAAGTCGTAGACGGGAGATCCGGTGGCGACGTTGAAGTCACCGGTGACGACGCATGGGCCGGCCGCCTCGGTGATGGTGTCGGCCATGATCCGCCCCGACTCGAGCCGGGCACGTTCGGACCTGTGATCGAGGTGGGTGTTGAGCACCCGCAGGCCTCGGCCGGTGCCGAGATCGCGGACGTCGACGGTCGTCAGGGTCCGGGCGTGCGAGACGCCCCAGGACTCCGAGGCGACGGTCTCGGGCTGTTCTGACAGCCAGGAGATGTCGACGGCATCGACATCGAAGCGGGTCGAATCGAGGATCACCGCGGTGAACTCTCCGGAATTGCCGCCGGAATGGCCCTCGCCGAGCCAGATGTACTCTTCGGGCAATAGGCTGATGAGGGTCTCGAGCTGATCGAGCTCCCCTTCCTGGGTGCCGATGATGTGCGGATGGGCGGCGCGGATGAGCTCGGCGGCGATCGGCATCCGATCGGCCACCGGGTGGCCGTCCATCGCCGGGTAGCGCAGATTGAAGCTCATGATCGAGAATTCGCTCATGGCTCCATCTTCCCTGATCGGGTCCCGAATAGGCGCGGATTCCAGCTCCGCATGCAAGTCATGAAAGAATGAGTGATCTGGTCTGTCTGGAGATCTGATCTGTCAAAGGAAGGGCGTTCATGTCACCTCAGGTGAATAAGGAAGCACTCAAGCGGATTTCACCGTCTGCCACCTCACCCGAGCTGATCCGCAATTTCTGCATCATCGCTCACATCGACCACGGAAAGTCGACTCTCGCCGACCGCATGCTCCAGATGACCGGTGTCGTCGAGAACCGCGATATGCGCGCCCAGTACCTCGACCGGATGGACATCGAACGCGAACGCGGCATCACCATCAAGTCCCAGGCGGTGCGCATGCCGTGGGAGCACGAGGACACCCCGTACGCGCTGAACATGATCGACACCCCCGGCCACGTCGACTTCAGCTACGAAGTCTCTCGCTCCCTGGCCGCCTGCGAGGGCGCGCTGCTGCTCGTCGACTCCGCTCAGGGCATCGAGGCCCAGACTCTGGCCAATCTCTACCTGGCCATGGAGAACGATCTGACGATCATCCCCGTGCTCAACAAGATCGATCTGCCCGCGGCGCAGCCGGAGAAGTACGCCGACGAGCTCGCGAACCTCATCGGCTGCGAACCCGAGGACTGCCTGCTCGTATCCGGCAAGACCGGTGAAGGCGTCGAGGAGGTCCTCGACCGGATCATCACGGACATTCCCTCCCCGGTCGGCGACGCCGAGGCTCCGGCCCGGGCGATGATCTTCGACTCCGTCTACGACACCTATCGCGGCGTGGTCACCTATGTGCGCGTCATCGACGGTTCTCTGACCCCGCGGGAGAAGGTCGAGATGATGTCGACGGGCACGACTCACGAACTGCTCGAGATCGGCGCCTCCTCACCCGAACCGAAGGCGACGAAGGGCTTGGGCGTCGGTGAGGTCGGCTACCTCATCACCGGCGTCAAGGACGTGCGCCTGTCGAAGGTCGGTGACACCGTGACGGCGGCGGCGAAGCCTGCCGCCGAGCCGCTCGAAGGCTACCGGGAACCCAAACCGATGGTGTTCTCCGGACTCTTCCCCATCGACGGCTCCGACTACCCGGTGCTGCGCGACGCCCTCGACAAACTCAAACTCAACGACGCCTCCCTGGCCTATGAGCCGGAGACCTCGACGGCGCTGGGCTTCGGTTTCCGCTGCGGGTTCCTCGGACTCCTCCATCTCGAAGTCCTGCGCGACCGTCTCGAGCGGGAGTTCGACCTCGACCTCATCTCCACCGCCCCGTCCGTGATCTACGACGTGACGATGGAAGACGGCACCGAGACGATCGTGACGAACCCGAGCGAATATCCGACGGGCAAGATCAAGGAAGTCCGCGAGCCGATGGTCCAGGCCACGGTCCTCACTCCGAGCGAATTCATCGGTGCGGTGATGGAGCTGTGCCAGGACCGACGCGGCAAACTCCAGGGCATGGACTACCTGTCCTCGGACCGGGTGGAGATCCGCTACCGCCTGCCGCTGGCCGAGATCGTCTTCGACTTCTTCGACCAGCTGAAGTCCCGGACGAAGGGCTATGCCTCCCTCGACTACTCCGACGACGGCCAGGACGCCTCCGATCTGGTCAAGGTCGACATCCTGCTCCACGGCGATCAGGTCGATGCGTTCTCCGCGATCGTCCACCGCGACAACGCCTACTCCTACGGTGTGGCGATGGCCGGCAAGCTGCGCAAGCTCATCCCGCGTCAGCAGTTCGAGGTACCCATCCAGGCGGCCATCGGCTCGCGGATCATCGCTCGTGAGACCATCCGCGCCATCCGCAAGGACGTGCTGAGCAAGTGCTACGGCGGCGACATCAGCCGGAAGCGCAAACTGCTCGAGAAACAGAAGGAAGGCAAGAAGCGGATGAAGATGGTCGGCACCGTCGAGGTGCCGCAGGACGCGTTCATCGCCGCGCTGTCCTCCGACGAACCGGATACGAAGGACAGCAAGAAGTAAGTGCCCGCTCAACCGACCGGTGAGGTCCCTCCGCTCGACGGCTCCCTTCCCGCCTCGGCGGGCATCGGTGCCGCCGACCGCGGGCTGAGCCTCTACGTCCACGTCCCCTATTGCCGGGTCCGCTGCGGGTACTGCGACTTCAACACCTACACCGCCGAGGATCTCGGTCCAGGTGCCTCCCGTGACGACTACCGCGGCAATCTCGCCCGTGAGCTCGATCTGTCCGTGTCCACCCTCGCCGAGGCGGGGGCGGGCGATCGTGAGGTCGCGACGATCTTCTTCGGCGGAGGAACCCCGACGCTGCTGGAAGCCGAGGTCCTCGCCGGGGTGATGGACGACATCCGCGCCCGGTTCCGCTTGGCCGCCGACGTCGAGATCACCACCGAGGCGAACCCCGACACCTTGGATCCGGCCTATATCGCGACCCTGGCGGGTGCCGGTTTCAATCGGATCTCCATGGGCATGCAGTCGGCGGTGCCGCATGTGCTGGCGACTCTCGACCGGACGCACGATCCGAAGAAGATCCCCGAGGTGGCCCGCTGGGTCAAGGAGGCGGGTCTCGAACTCAGCCTCGACCTCATCTACGGCACGCCGGGGGAGTCGATCGAGGATTGGCGTCGGTCCCTCGACGTGGCACTGGCGAATGAGGTCGACCACATCTCGGCCTATTCGCTCATCGTCGAACCGGGGACGAAGATGGGGGCGATGGTCCGCCGCGGGCAGCTGTCGATGCCGGATGAGGACGATCTGGCCGACAAGTACGAGATCGCCGATGCGGCGATGACTGCGGCCGGACTGCACTGGTACGAAGTTAGCAACTGGTCGACGGGTGAAAAGACCCGGTGCGAGCACAATATGGCGTATTGGCGCAATGCCGACTGGTGGGGGTACGGTCCCGGGGCACATTCGCATGTCGGGGGAGTGCGGTTCTGGAATGCCAAACACCCGCGGGCGTGGGCCGACCGGCTGCTGGCCGGACAGTCCCCGTCGATCGGACGCGAGGTCCTCGACGCGGGCACGCGCGAGATCGAGAGGATCATGCTCGCCGCCCGCATCGACGGCGAGCTGCGTCTCGAAACCCTGGCCCCGGGCAGTCAGCAGGCGATCAGAACCTTCGTGAAGCAGGGGCTTCTCGATCACGATGCGGCAGAGGACGGCTGGTTCCAGCCGACGCTGCAGGGTCGCCTGCTCGCAGACCACATGGTGCGCATCCTCACCGAATACGTGTGAGACCCCGCGAACGGGGATGAGAAAGGGCCGGTGTCCGGGCAGAGACTGCCCGGACACCGGCCTCGGCTCTCAGATCACTTGATCCAGTTCGGGGTCATCGGGATTCGGTAGCCCTCACCGCGATTGGCGGCCATCGCCGCGATGATTTCGATGACGATCATGTAGATGGTCAGCAGCGGCAGGAGCAGGAGGATGAGCAATCCGATGCCCACGATCGTGAGGATGCCGCCGATGAGTCCGATGCCGAATCCGGCGATGACGCCGATGATGAGCAGATTGAGTGACTGCGCACCATGGTGCCGAAGGTACGGGGACTTGTCCTTGTTGATGATGTAGAGGACGAGGGTGACGATCCAGCCGAGTCCGATGACATAGGTCGCAGCGTGTGCGAGGTGAGACCACAGTGCGGTGGTGCGCTCCGTCTCGTCGGCGTTCCAGAATCCGACCGATCCCGGGCCGTAGGCGGCGGAGGGCAGCTCGGTTCCGATGGGCACCGAGGCGGCCGGGGACTGAGCGGAGGACATCCCCATAGGTCCTGCGCTGTAGCCTCCGTGCTGCCCGTACGGCGGCTGGGAGCCCTCAGCCGGCCAGGGTCCGGACTGCGGGATCTGTGTGTACGGCTGTTGTGGACCGGATGACTGCGAATAGTTCGGCGGCATCGGACGCGAGGGTTCGTCGTCGGGCCGCTGCGGATTCTCTGACATGTCTGTCCCTTCCTGGATTCGTCGGCCGGACGCCGACTCATTTCACAAAGTTGATGGTGAGCGGGAACCTGTATCCCTCACCCCGGTTCGCCGCTGCGGCGGCGATGATGCAGAAGACGAAGTTAGACCACGGGGACGATGAATGCGGCATACATGAGGAGGAAACCGAACCCGAAAGTCACGAGGGCGAGCAGGAACCCGAAGAAGCCGAAGACGAAGAACGGCTCCTGTCGTGATGATCGTGTTTGTGATCATCGCGTTGAGACCCTGCCGGGAATGCTCACGGATGTACGGTGATTCGTCCTTCTTGACCAAGTACATGATGAGCGGCACGAACCCGAAGAAGATGGCACCGAGGTGGCGCCACAGTGCCGTGGTCCGTTCGGAGTCCGAGGCCGCCCAGAACTGTTCGGAACCGGAACCATAGGCGTGTTCGGGCAGCATCTCGGAATTGAAGAGCACAGGATTGACCACCTGCCTCTGCTGACCATAATCTGGCTGACCGTTGTCACCGCTCTACTGCCCATAGTCCACCTGGGTGTAGAGCGTACCGTAGTTCGGTGATCGGTTCGCCTGGGAACCGTAGGGCTGGGTGGAGACCGGCTGACCGTTCTGGCTGGACTGCGTACAGGGCTGCTGGGGCCCGAAGCCTGGGAATAGTTCGGCGGCACGTGGCGCCCGCTGGTCGGCTGTCCGGGGTTGTTCGACATGGTGGTCCTTTCGAAGTTGCTGCCCTCTCACAGTAGTGGAGACCACCACCGGGCGGCGGTGCGGAAAGCCGGACATCTGTGCCAGTTCTGTGACAGAAGCGCAGGCATCGTCTATCGACGTCGACCACTCACTGTGACGATGTCGATGAGTTCCTCGCCCCGCCCGACCGAGTGGGGGGTGCCCCTATGGTTTTCGTCAAGGGGTGACCAAGATTTCTTCGAATAGTCTTGCCGGCTGATGCTGGGCAGGACTGATTGGTCCGGGACGCAGTCTCGGACTGGACGTGGGTGCTTCGGAAC
>NZ_JBNBZD010000042.1:0-7682 GCF_049804075.1 Brevibacterium sp. FAM 24630 | reverse complement strand
GTACGCCCGTTTGAAGCAGTGGCGAGGACTGGCCACTCGTTATGACAAACTCGCCGTCGTCTATCGAGCCGCTGTCGTGCTCAACGGTGTCATCGCTTGGTTACAGCATTTATCAGACACGCCCTAGCTCCGTTTCGAGCCTTTCGACCTGGTCGGGGTGGAGGGTCGCCATGAGTTTGTGGGTGTTCATCTCTAAGGTTCCCACGACGAGTTCTGCGGCCATGTCGAGATCTTTCACCTGGACGTCGGGATGACGGGCGAACACCTCGCGCACCTGGCTCACCCGGGCTTTGCCGTGCCGGTCGATCGCTTCGATCAGGTCACTGGAGACAGGCGCTACCTCGATCATGATCTGCAGGAGCTGGGGGTCGTCGCGGTGGTTGTCGATCGCGTCGCGTACCAGGGACCGGATGACACCTTCGAGGCTGCCGGGAGTCATGTCCAGTTCTTCGGCTCCTGTCCATGAGCCGCGGTCGATGTGCCGGACCAGCAGCTCGGCGAGGATGGCGTCCTTGTTCGGGAAGTACTGGTACAGCGAGCCGATGGACATGCGGGCCCGTTCGGCGATTCGGTTGGTTGTGCCGGCCGCGTATCCGTACTCGGCGAAAACCTGAGCAGCCGCGGTGAGGACCCGCTCGCGGGTGAGTTCGGCGCGAACCTGCCGGGGCTCGCGACGTGGGGCGAGGCGGCGATCGCCGGGGGTCATCCGTTGTTCCTCCTGGCCGGTGAAAAGCGAGTAGCAAATAGCTGAGCTTTTACTCACAATAGTGACATGAGCTACGAAAACACCAGAACCGACAACCTGGGAGTGTGGCGTTGAGCCCCCGGGTCCGCCTCCCACGAGAGCGCAAGATGCTCACATTGGAGGTACGGCGCTGTCAGCCGGTCTCCCCCGGCTTCACCACAGTCACCCTGGGTGGGCCCGGCATACGGCACCTCGTTCCAGGGGAAGCTGACCAGGCTTTGCGACTCTTCTTCCCACGCGAGGGGCAACATAAGCTGCAGATGCCGACCGCCTCGAACGAGGCGTGGATGGTTCAGGTCCTGCAGATGCCGAAAGCGACTCGTCCGTGGGTGCGCACTCTGACCGTCCGCAGCCTGCGCCCAGCGGAGCAGGAACTCGACATCGAGTTCGCTCTGCACGGCGACTCGCCCATGACCTCGTGGGTACGTCGGGTCCAGCCGGGAGACCCTGCCGGGATCTTCGATCTCGGTTCCATGTACGGTCCGCCTGAGCACACCCGAGGACGCCTGCTGGTGGGTGACGAGACTGCGTTGCCAGCCATCTTGTCGATCCTAGACAGGGATCCGAACCCGTCGCCCACAGAAGTCTTCGTGGAGGTGGCGACCAAGCACGACATCCGCGCCGTTCCCACACATCCCGGCGTGCGTGTCCACTGGCTCAGCCGCGACAGCGAGAGTCTGCGTCCCGGCGTCCGCGCACTGGAGGCGGTTGCTGGTGCCGAACTGCCCGAAGGCCCCCTCTATGCGTGGGCGGCGGGCGAGGCCAAGCTGGCCACTGGCGTTCGGCGACACCTAGTCAACGACCGTGGCATACCGAAACGGGACGTCTCCTTCTACGGGTACTGGCGACTTGGCCGGTCCGCCCCCGGCTGAAAGGAGGCCTCATGCCGCAATACGCCTTCGAGCCGGACTCGATGCACCAACTCTCCAGGTGGACGAGGTCGAGGCGATCGTCATGCTCCCGATTCTCTCAGTTTGACGAGCTTGGCTAGTTGACAGTCAGCAGAGACTTGAGTGGTCCCGGAGCTCCAAATGCACCGGGACCACTCAAGTCACCCCGCGATCGCGCGCACCGCAGCAACGAGCGCGGCCCGATGACTGGCGATGCGCTGATCTGAGCCGTCGGGTTCGGCGGCGAGGCCGCGCAGGGCGGGCGAGGCGTTCGACCACGACGTCGCAGTCGAGACGGTGAAGGCGAGCAGGTCAGCTGCATCGCACTGATTGCCGATGATGCCGGCCTTCTGCGCCGCGGCGATGGCAGCCACCTTGGGGCGGTACTCCTCGATCTCCTCGCTCCCGACCCCGGACCTCTCCAGCTGCGCCCAGACCGTCAGGCGCAGCGTCTGAGGATGCTCAAGCAGGTAGTCGAACATGCGTCCGGCATAGTCGCCGAGGTCATCGGCGGCGAAGGGGACGGCAATGACGAGCTCCCGGAGGGCGTGGGCGACGACGATGTCGAAGAGCTCCTCCTTGTTGCCGAAGTGGGCGTAGATGGAACGCTTGTTCGCCGACGCGGACTCGGCGATCCGATCGACTCGCGCGCCAGCCAAGCCGTACTGGGCGAACTCGATCACGCCCGCGTCGAGGATCCGGGCCTTGGTGGCAGTCGCGTCAGGTGGCATGGCACCAGTCTACAGGAGAACGTAACTAACCAGTTATTGACGGACCGATCAGGGACAACTATTGTGACACGAACCAGTTAGTTACCTATCGTGGCCGGCACGCTTTGCTCGCCCACGAGAGAAGGAGTAATGCCATGAAGGCAGTCGTCATGACCGGAGCCAACGAGCCCTGGCAGGTCCAAGAAGTCCCGATGCCCACGGCCGAGCCCGGCCAGGTGCTCGTCAAGGTCCATGCATCAGGTATGTGCTACACCGACGTGTGGGCCACTCAGGGCGCAGGCGGCGACATCTATCCCCAGACGCCGGGCCACGAAGTCGTCGGGGAGATCGTCGAGGTCGGTGTCGGCGTGCACGGCCGAGAGGTCGGTGACCGGGTCGGCACCACCTGGGTGCAGCAGGACTGCGGCCGGTGCGACTACTGCCTCAAGCGGCTTCCGCTGACAGGGCAGACAGCCATGAACTGCGCGGCTCCGCGGCTGACGGGCTTCACCGCCCAGGGCGGCCACGCGGAGTACATCGCGATCGCGGCCGAGGGCACGGTGCTGCTTCCCGACGAGCTCGACTACGTCGATGCGGCACCGATGATGTGCGCCGGGTACACCACGTGGAGCGGGCTGCGCGACGCGAACCTGCGGCCGGGCGAGCGGATCGCCGTCCTCGGCATCGGCGGGCTCGGGCACGTCGCCATCCAGCTGGCCAAGGCCTCGGGCTTCGAGACGATCGCGATCACGCACTCGCCAGACAAGCACGACCTCGCCAAGCAGCTGGGCGCGGACCACGTCGTCGCCAACGGCCAGGAGCTGGCCGACCTCGGCGGCGCAGACCTCCTGCTGGTCACCACCAACGCCTTCGACACCGCTGAAGACGCCATGACGGGCCTGCGGCCGAGCGGGCGCGTGGTCCTCAGCGGTCTGGACTTCACCCGCCCGTTCTCGATCTCGTCGGATGGCGTGCCATTCCACATGATGCGCCAGCAGGTCATCGGATCCACGCACGGCGGCCAGCACTACCTCAGCGAAGTCGTCGACCTGGCCGGAAAGGGCAAGGTTAAGCCGATCACCGAGACCTTCTACCTCGACCAGGCCACCGAGGCCTACGACCGACTCTCCACCGGCAAGATGCGCTTCCGCGGAGTCTTCACCCCGCACAGCGCCTGACCAACGGCACCTGCGCCCTGGGCCGGGCCGGACTGGCTCGGCCCAGGGTTCAGGGCGCTTCCGCCCACAGACCTCGTGAAAGGACGACCCATGCCCGAGGCCCAGCAGAGTGCTCCGCGATCACCCAGGACCACCGGCCGTGCCCGACTCGTCCCGATGCGCCCCCGCGACCCCCACGAGCCCGGGCGGGCAGCGTCGACACTGGAGCTCTTCTTCGACCTGGTGTTCGTCGTCGCCGTCAGCATCGCCTCGGTCCAGCTGCACCACGCGCTTGCCGAAGGCCACATCGGGCAGGGCACCCTCGACTACGCGATCGTCTTCTTCGGGATCTGGTGGGCCTGGATGAACTTCTCCTGGTTCGCCACGTCCTTCGACACCGACGACTGGCTCTACCGGGTGCTCACCATCCTGCAGATGGGTGGCGTGCTGGTCTTCGCCTCCGGCATCCCTGCGGTGTTCGAGCGCTACGACTTCACCGTACTGATCATCGGCTACGTCGTCATGCGGCTGGCGATGGTCGCGCAGTGGCTGCGCGCGACCCGATCAGGCGGAGTCGCCGGTCGCGCGGCCTGGTCCTACGCCACCGGGATCGCCGTGGTGCAAGCCCTCTGGCTCATCACCCTCCTACTCCCCTCACCGGCATTCCAGATCGCGCAGGTCATCATGATCGGCGCTGAGATCGCCGTCCCGATCATCGCCGAACGCATCGGCAACACCCCGTGGCACCCGCACCACATCACCGAGCGATACGGACTCTTCGTCCTCATCCTGCTCGGCGAGAGCCTGCTCGGATCGGCCAACGCCATCGTCGAGGCCCTCGGCCACACGAAGGACCCGGCTCCGCTCATCTCCCTGGCCGCGCTCACCCTGATCACCACCGCATCCCTCTGGTGGCTCTACTTCTGGCCGCCGCACCACCACGCCATCCGATCCTTCGCCAGCTCACTGGTCTACGGCTACGGGCACTACCTCATCTTCGCCGCAGCCGGCGCGCTCTCCGCCGGCATCGAGATCGAGATCGGCGTCCTCGCCGGTCACGGCGAGCTCCACCCGCCCTTCGCCTCGTTCGCCTACACCGTCCCGGTCGCCGTCTTCGTCATCGGGGTCTGGGCACTGGCGATCAGGCCCCACGGTGATATTTGGGTCAACGTCGCCGTACCGCTCGCTGGCCTCGCCGTACTCATCGACCCGCTCATCCCGATTCCCTTCGCACTCACCTCCGTCATCCTCGCTCTGATGATCGGCGTGCTCGTGTGGAGACGACCACAGCGACGGCTCGAGTGAGGGCGGCGCACCAAGCGGTCCAGGAGAGCTTGGTCCACTGAACCGTGATCGCCCCCGCGTCAGACGTTTACGCGGCGCGCCGACCCTGATCCTGTTCTTTTCTTGATTTGGCAGGCGTGGTCCAAGGCTCGACAGCCCTGTATGACCATGCGTCTGGCTGCACGGATATGAGCACAATGTGATCCATCCGACAGCGCGCCGGCTCACGCGAAGGCAGTCGTCGTCCATGCCCGGATAAGCGCAGTTACCAGACACCCGACCCGGCAACTCATCTCGCCGTCGAAGACCAAAGAATCCATGAGCCGGGGCGAGTGAGCTCGACCATCAATCGCGTCGCGCGCCCGCCGTCGTTCCCTCGGAACACGACGCCGAACCGCTAGAGCCAAAGGAAGATTTCGCGCAGGCTAGAGGCACACGCGAAGCCGACGATGCGCTTCCCCTTTTAACGGAGCCATGCCAACTGACACATCCTCGACTCCCGCTGGGCACCGCATGATCACTATGCGCCGCTATCTCCCGCCGTCTGGTTCTCCGATTGCTGACTGCCGAGGCAACGGCATCCACGTTTCCCATGTCTTTCGTTATTGATCGGTCCTCACACTGCCGATACGCTTTCGTAGGGCCTCATTCCTGTTTGAGAGTCCGCTGGGCGGTGCACCGACCTCATGAAGCTTCGACATTTGAAGCGGTGCCTACCGCGAGACCGTTCAAGTGGGTAACACCACGCGGGGTCGAGTGCAGACGGGCTCGAATTCAGACGAGTTCGACCTGAGAGGTTCATCATGACCGTGTCCGACTTGAAGACTCTGATCACCGCCATCATGGACGGTCTCCCCGTGGAAGCGCCCCGTGTCGAGATCTTCTGGAGCCGCTTCCTGAAGGACAGCTTCTACGACGTCGTCTCTCTCGCAAGGGAGGACGGCGTCGAGTTCCTCGATTAGAACGCACCATGGCTGGAGACTTCTGCAGTGGAAAGCGTCTTCTACGGCTGGGAGCATATGCGAGCGGAATGGGCTGATTTCGATACGTTCAACCCTGCTCAGTAACCTGCTCGACCAAATGGCTCGGATATGAGCAGGCGAACCGCCACAGACTGCGGCGATTGGTCATGCTGATGCAACGGTTCGAGAGGGCGTATTCAGTTCTTTCAGTGGCCACTGCCATCGTCCAGAGGCCGCTTTGACTATCATCAGCATCGTCTCGTTCCCTGCCGATGAAGTGATCGTGCCGACCAAGACGCACCTGTCGATTCGCGCCCGCTGCGACAAAGAGACCATGGTTCACGCGAATCCTCATGCGCCAGAGCCGAGCCGAGCTTGATCGCGTCAGCTTGCTCGCGACAGCCGCCCAGCTTGGCAGGTGATCACGCTACTGACCGATGTTCGTGCCCCCACCTGTGCAGTATCTCGAACACCGGCTCCAGGCTCCTGCCTTCATCCGTGATTCGATACGTCACCTGCGGAGGGACAGTCGGCTCCACTTCACGATCGACAAGCCCGTGGTTGACCAGAGACTTCAACTCGCTCGAGAGCACCTTCTGGGATATCCCGGCAACCTGCCGGTGCAGGTCTGCGTATCGACTTTCGCTTTTGAGCAGCTCCCATAACACCGGCATCGTCCACTTACCGCATACGGTGTCGATCGTGGTCCGCATGGTCTTACCGCAATACTCCCGCGCTGTCGCTGGCATGTCCTACCTCGAAGTTAGATGCTGACCTGGAAGTGCCGTCTTCCCAGTTAGCCGCGTATCAAGCAGGCTAGTTGAAGAACGAACCGAAGAACAGAAGGAGCAACTATGCCCATCGCCAACCTCGATATCGTCCCCGAACTCATGGACGGCGACAGGAAACCGCAATATCAGAAGATCGCGCAAAGAATCACCGACGCGATCGTCTCGAGCACAGGAGCTCCGGCGGAATCCGTGCACGTGCTGATCAACGAAGTCTCTTCTGCGAAGTATTCGGTCGCTGGGACCATGCTGAGCCAGTAGCCCGATCCATCCGAGCCGATGGCGCAATAACGTCTCTGGCCCGGAAGGCTTAGCCCCTTGCGAACGTTTGATGTGGGATGTGGCCAGTTGCCGTTTCCGCTTCACGACAAATCAGTGAATCGTGAAGTCAAGCACCTGCTTTTCGCCGAGATGATTCTCCCACTCCACGTGCAACTGCCCCGTCTTCCTCTCTGATATCGGAGCCAGGTCGAACTGGACGTGTTGGCCCGGTATCAGTTCGGGTACATTGATGTCTTTGTTCACGTCCCCGGTGATCTCGACGTGATAAGCAGTCGTGTCGTCGTTGCGGAGAGTGCACACGGCTTTGCCCTGCTGAACCAGTTCCATGATTCGCTCCTGCGGTAGGCTCGGACGATAATTATAACGAGCTTGGCTGGGAGTCGAGCGCTTCGATGAAATCCTTGGAGCCGCCTTAGACAATCTGCCGTTACTGAGGAGCACTCAGATAGTGACAGATCAATCTGCTCTAGAGCTCCTCATGCGCGCTCATGAGGTGAGGGCACCTCGAACGTCGCAATCATCCGACCTGGCCTGGGTGAAAACAAATGCACAACATGAAGAGCGCAACCTGGTCCTGTGGTCGACCACAGAGCACATCGACGAAGCAAACGCAGTGTTCGGAGAGGTGCCAGCACTCTGGCACTCGTGGCCGAACCACTCTGAGTACAACATTGAGCGCAAGTTAGAAGAACGCGGTTTTCTCTTCGTGGAGGAGGAACCTGTGATGGTGGTAGATCTGATTCGTCCTTGGTTTGATGGAGGGTATGCGGTTACCCAAGAAAGGACTACCCTCAACACATCATGCCTACCTCGAAATATCTACCAGAAGTACGTGAACGAGCTACCCGGCTGGCTCTCGAGGCC
>NZ_JBNBZD010000041.1:0-11854 GCF_049804075.1 Brevibacterium sp. FAM 24630 | reverse complement strand
ACAGGTTCCGAAGCACCCACGTCCAGTCCGAGACTGCGTCCCGGACCAATCAGTCCTGCCCAGCATCAGCCGGCAAGACTATTCGAAGAAATCTTGGTCACCCCTTGACGAAAACCATAGGGGCACCTCCCCCGAACGAACACGGAAACTCAGCGCCGCCTTCGACTCTCCGGGCCGACGGCCCGGGCGAATGGAAGCGGCAAGTCCGCCCCGGCGATTGTAATTGTGATACCAGCCCTGACAGTCGGCAAACGCGGGAGCGGTGAACCAGGCGATGCACAGCCCGAGCGGCTCGACCACATCAGCCTCCTCGGCGAAGGCAAGCGAGCGAACAGTCGAATGCAATCCGTCGGCGCCGATGACATAATCGAAGCGCTGACGCCGCCCAGAGAGGAAGACCACGTCGACGCCTTCGGCGTCCTGGGACAGTTCGACGATCGAGTCGTCGAAAAGGCAGTCGACTCCATCCACGCTCGCCTGAAGCAGCTCGACGAGGTCGCCGCGGAGGATCTCGATCTCAGAGACGAAGCCCTCGCCCCCGAAGGCATCGGCCGCCATGGAGGCCCTGATCCTGCCGTGCTCGTCGACCCAGGCAATGCCCTCCTGATCGAGGCTGCGCATGCGCGCCTCGTCGAGCAGTCCCATTCGTTCGATCACGGTTCGACCCGCCCCGCGCAGGTCGACCGCCTGACCACCGCTGCGCGGCGCCTCGGCGATCTCGACGATCGTCACCGTGAAACCATATCTGCGCAGCCAGTACGCGCATGTCAGGCCTGCGATGCTGCACCCGGAGATGAGGATGTGTCTGCTCTTCATGGTCGATGACCCTAGGAACAGGGCGGCAGCGAGGGCAATAATGTACTAGTGCACTGACGGTCACGTCGGCTCGCAGCAGGCCTCCGACCGCCGCACGATCAGTGGTGTTCTAGTACGGAAGGACGATCGACATGGTGTCCGCGGCCGATATCGCAGCCGAACTGCGGGAGTCGATCCTCAGCGGGGATCTGACCGCAGGTGATCGGCTTCCTTCGGCGCGCGAAATCACGCGCACCTGGAATGTCGCAATCGCCACAGCCAGCAGAGCCCACGCACTGCTGCGCGCAGAGGGACTCGCCCACTCGGAGCCCGGAGTCGCGACCATCGTCACCAGCGGCCTCCCGATCGATGGAAGATCAGCGCAGCAGACGGCCGGAGCACGCGGTCGACATTCGCCTCCCGAGATCACCCGCACCAAGACAATCGCCGTGAATCGGATCGTTGCAGCAGGCATCGCAGTCGCCGACGCCGAAGGTTTGGACGCCGTGACCATCCGTCGTGTGGCGCATGCTCTGCAGACGGTGCCGAAGTCCCTGTACCGACACGTGTCGGATCGTCAGGAGTTCGAGCGGCGCATGATCGATGCCGCTCTGGGAGGGTGGCATCCGGGCCGATGGAGTCCGTCATGGCGAGAGCGGCTCACGGCCGGCCACCGTGAACTCTGGCGGATCTTCCGGGCGCATCCCTGGCTGGCGCAGGTCGTCTCCGTGACCCGCCCCCAGCTGGTTCCCGCCGCGCTGAGCTTCGCCGAATGGGCGCTCGAGACCCTCAGACAGGCAGGGATGGCCCCCGAAGAAGCGTTCGAGGCTCACATCGTCCTGTTCACCCAGATACGCGGCATTGCGATCCTGCTCGAACCCGAGATCGACGCCGAATCAGAGACAGGGATCGACGCGGACGCCTGGATCGATGCCCGCAGGAACGACCTCGTCGCTCACATCTCCGACGGCCGACACCCAGCTCTCTCCGCTCTGGCCGACTCGGGCTACGAGCTCGATGTGGATCTCCTCTTCGAACGGAGCCTGTCTCTGCTCATCGCGGGACTCGCAGACCGCATCGGCCCGAGCCCCGACAAAGAAGTCGGGCTCGCAGCGCAGAAACAGTCACCCCGCGAATGGAGGCGCTAGGAGTCGGCGGAAGTCTCGCCGCTGCCGTTGAGCAGCAGGAAACGATCGACGAGACGCACCGCCAGGTCGTCGGTCAACGGCTCGGAGCTCAGAAGCTTCGCCGCGTAGATCGGAAGCAGCACGATCTCGACGAGATCACGCTCGGACAACCGCATCTGCCAGCCGCGACCAGCCGCTTGGGTGAGCAGATCGGCGAGCGAATCGAGGCGGGGCCTGACGACCTCGGCCGGGATGACGCCGCCCCTCTGGGCCGCTCGCATGAGACCTGCGATGAAGGGCGAGTGTCCGGGCGGATAGGACTCGAGCGCCTCAATGACCCTACGGGCCCATTCGAGGAGCGCCTGCCGGAGGTCTCCCGACACCGGGGGAAGTGGACTCGATTCCTCGAGCTGCTCGAACGCGAGATCGGCGAGCAGCCCGGAGACTCCGCCCCACCGTCGGTGCAGCGTCGAACGATTCACCCCTGAACGACGGGCGACCTCGGCGGTGGTGATCTCTTCGGCCGATTGCTCATCGAGGAGCTCGGCGACCGCTCGCAGCGCCGCGGCGCGCACCCGCGCACTGCGGCCGCCCGTTCTCTCCGTCACTGAATCTGCCTGCATCTTTTCAGGCTAACACGACGTGTGTTGCATTAGAGAATGCCGCTCTCTAACCTTAACACATCACCTGTTGCATTAGACTTTTGGAGTGCGAATGATGAACACCGATGCCCCGACACCGAGGCGGTGGTGGATGCTGGGAGTGCTGATCCTCGGCCTCGTAGTCGTCCAGATGGATACCACGATCCTGGGAGTGGCCGTGCAGCGCCTGTCCCAGCCGGCACCAGCCGGATTGGGGTTGAGCCAGGGAGAGCTGCTGTGGTCGATCAACGCCTACACGCTGGTGATGGCCGGAATGATGCTCACGGCAGGCATGCTCGCCGACCGGCTCGGACGTCGACGAGTGCTGCTCGCCGGGATGGCGCTCTTCGGCATGGCTTCGTTGTGGTGCGCATTTTCAGTGAACGGCCCGATGCTCATCGGCGGCCGCACGGTGCTCGGTTTGGCCGCCGCGCTCATCACGCCGACGACACTGGCGGTCATCTCCCACACCTTCAGCTCCGAGGAGCGCCCGAAGGCCATCGGCATCTGGTCGGGCGGAATCGGGATTGCGGTGGCATTGGGCCCGATCGTCGGCGGCCTGCTGCTCGACCATCTGCGGTGGGGATCGATCTTCCTGATCAATGTGCCCCTGGTGGTCATCGCCGTGATCGCTATGGCCGCACTCGTGCCCGAGTCGCGCAATCCGCGACCGGGCAGAGTGGATGTCCCCGGGATCCTTCTGTCCATGGCGGGGATGGGTCTGCTCGTCGCCGGAATCATCCGCGGCGGAGATACGGGCGAGTGGGCAAGCAGCCAGGTCTGGCTGCCTGCCCTCGGCGGCGGCATCGCTCTCGCCACGTTCATCATGTGGGAGCGACGCGCCCCGTCACCCCTGATCGAAGTCGGCTGGTTCCGCATGAGGGCGTTCTCCGGATCGATCGCAGTCATGACCCTGGCGTTCTTCTCGATGCTCGGAACCACCTTCGTCATCGCGTTCTACCTCCTCAGCCTCCGACACCTCAGCGTGATCGCCACCGGCCTGCTCATGCTTCCCCTCGCCGCCGCTCAGCTCGCCTTCTCCTCCCAGACGCCGAGGCTCGCCCAGAAGTACGGTCCGCGTTGCACCAGCGCATTCGGCATGCTCGCCCTGGCATCGGCACTGCTGCTCTTCTCAAGCCTCGGTGTCGACAGCTCGCTGTGGAAGGTCGGTACCGCCCTGTTCCTCATCGGCGTGGGGATCGCCTTCATCATGCCCTCGGCCTCATCGACGATCATGGCCTCCGTGCCCCGGCAGCGAGCGGGATCGGCCTCGGCAACCAGCAACACCTTCCGGCAGATCGGCGGCGCTCTGGGCACGGCCGTGCTCGGGGCGATCCTCACGAGCGTCTACCGCTCGCAGATCACGGGCCACCTCGGCGACCTGCCTGCACAGCTGCGCGAGACTGCGGCGTCGTCGATCCAAGCGACTCAGGCCGTTCTCAGCACGGCAGGTTCCAGCGTCTCCGACCCGGCGACGATCATCGCCGCCTCGGATGCCGCATTCGTCTCGGGCCTCCACGTGTGCGCTCTGCTCGGGGCGTGCATCGCCTTGGCAGGGGCGGCGATCACTCGACTTGCGTTGCCCTCCCGCGCAGACTCACGCTGACAGGCCTCCGGTGTGCCAAGACTCTTTCCGACGCGGTCCGGCCCCAGTGATCGGGTCAATCGACGAGGCGTCTCTTGGTGAGACTCGCGTGCAGCGCAGGTGCGACGAAGTAGACGATCTCCTGGCGGCTCATGCTGACAATGGGCTCGATTCGATAGACATAGCGGGTGACGAAGACTCCAGCGATGGTCGCTGCGGCGCCGCTGGCCCAGCCTCGCGCATTCTCACCGCCGATCAGTGCAACCAGCCGCTCGAACAGCTGAGTCTCGATGTAGCTGCGTGACGCCGTGGTGCCGGCGGATGCGGAGTTCTCGTCCGCGTCGGAGAGGAGCCGGCGCAGTCGAGTCTGAGTCGTCGGAGCGTCCCAATAGACGATTGCGGCATTGAGGAGTCGACGGGCGAAGTCGTCGTCCGTCCTCGTGCTGGCCCCTGAGCCGGGCCCCGAGTCGACGACCGAGTCGAATACTGCGCCCGGGCTGATGACCAAGTCCAGTACGGCGTTGAAAAGCCCTTCCTTCCCGCCGAAATGGTAATTCACCATCGCATGGTCGACACCGGCCTCGGCAGCGATGCTGCGCGCCGAAACGGCACGGTACCCATGCGCGAGGAACTGCCGCCTGCCTGCATCGATCAGCCGGTCGCTAGTATCAGACACACCGCGGGGACGTCCTCGTCGCTTATTCACCACACTTGCCATTGTGCCTGCGTCCTCATCACGATCGCCACATGGCCGACGATGAGAATGCTCAGCAGAGAACAATCACCACTGATGCCTGCGTGGTCGGCGGTGGGCCCGCCGGACTCATGACAGGTGTGCTGCTGGCGCGTGCAGGAGTGGATGTCACCGTCATCGAGAAGCACGACGACTTCCTCCGCGATTTCCGCGGAGACACAATCCACCCTTCGACACTGGAGGTGCTGCACGAACTCGGCTGGGTCGACGAGTTCCTCTCCCTGCCCCACACCAGAATGGACTCCGTCGAGGTCGCGTTCGGAAACGATCGCGTCACCGTCGCCGATTTCTCTCATCTGCCGGTCCGGCATCGGTTCATCGCCTTCGTCCCGCAGTGGGACTTTCTCGCGTTCCTGCTGGAGAAAGGCAAGCTCTATCCCCACTTCACCTTCCTCCCCGAGGCCACCGCACTCAAGCTGATCACCCAGGGGCACCGTGTTCGCGGAATCCTCGGCCACCGCAGGGGGCAGTCCCTGCGCGTACTCTCCCGACTGGTCATCGGCGCCGACGGCCGTCGCGGCTTCACCAAGCGGGGATCCGGGCTGCCCGGCCACGACATCGGAGCACCCATCGACGTGCTCTGGTTCCGGCTACCCCGCTCGGAAGGCGAACGTCTCCCCCTCTTCACCGGCGGACAGGGTTCGCTGATCTCCATCAACCGCGGCGAGTACTGGCAGCTCGCCTATGCCATCCCGCCCGGCACCGGAGACGTCATTCGCGCCGATGGTCCGACGGCGCTGCAGCGGCGAGTGGCACACCTGCAACCCGGTTTTCGCAACAGGCTCCTCGGCCTCGATGATTGGGGCAAGGTGCAGGAACTCAAAGTCTCTGTGGATCGCCTCCGGAAGTGGCACCGACCGGGACTGCTCTGCATCGGCGATGCGGCACATGCGATGTCACCCGCCGGAGGAGTCGGCATCAACCTTGCGATCCAGGATGCCGTGGCCACAGCGAACCTGCTCGCCCCGGTACTGCGCACACGGACTCCGCACGAAGGTGAACTCGACGCCGTCCAGCGCCGTCGGTCCCTGCCGACTCGGATCACGCAGGCATTCCAAACGCGGATCCTCAGCGGCCTCTACGCCAGCTCCGTGGCGAAACGGGGCGCTGCCACGCTGCCTCTCCCGCTGAGGCTCCTGCGGCGTATTCCGCGATTGAGACATCTGACCGGTCGCCTCATCGGCTTGGGCGTGCGGCCGGAACACCCGAGGACACCTCCGATTTGAGGGCACTGACCAGCTTGGATATCCTGAAACTGGAAGGAACCGACCGGGACGACCCGGTCGCTGGATAGTCACGATGAGGACGGCCTCAGAGACAGGGAGACTCTCTTATGTCCGCCGCCCTCCGCACCATCATCACGCCGATCGCGATCGTTCGGCTCATCCTCGGCTGGGGCGCATTCCTCGCCCTGCAGCTGCTCGGTTCCCTGCTCACTCCTCCGGTGCCCATGCCGGTGCTCGTCACCGCGCTCATCGTCATCATCGCGGTCATCCTCATCTGTGCCTTCGGTGTCGTCACCGAGGCCGAACATCTCGCGACCCGCCTCGGCGATCCCTATGGCTCGCTCGTGCTGACGATTTCGATCTGCCTCATCGAGGTCATCCTCATCGCCGCCGTCCTGCTCGGCCCCGGCGATCACGCCACGATCGCCCGCGATTCGGTGATGGCGGTGTCGATGATCATCCTCGCAGCCGTGGTCGGCCTGTGCCTGCTCATCGGTGGGCTGCGCCACGGAGCCATGGAGCACAACCGCACGGGCGTCTCGTCCTACCTCGTGATGATCGTCGTCTTCGCCGCCCTCGCCTTCGCCGTGCCCGCCCTCATCGGCACGCCCGACGGCGCCTATGAGATCTGGCAGGAGATCCCGATCATCGTCGTCACCGTCGGCGCCTACGTCTTCTTCCTCTACCGGCAGATGGGACCGCAGGCCCACGAATTCACCGAGGTGGTCCCCGTCGGTGCAGCCTCGGCGGGTGCCTCATCGACTGCAGGAACGACGCACTCCTCCCCCACCGAGGCGGCGGGTCTTGGTGAGTCAAGCCGACCCGAGGCGGCCGACCAGGTTGAGAACGAGCTTCAGGGAATCGTCGAGATCCTCTCGACCCACCGATTGGAGATCATCATTCGGCTGGTCCTCCTCGTCGCCACGGTGTTGCCGATTGTCCTGCTCTCCCACGATATGGCCACGCTGCTCGATGACGGCCTGGGCCGCCTCGGCGCTCCAGTGGCGCTGTCCGGAGTGGTCATTGCGATGATCGTGTTCCTGCCCGAGACGCTCACCTCTCTGCGGGCGGCCTGGAACGGGGAGATCCAGCGCGTGAGCAACCTCTGCCACGGCGCACAGGTGTCGACGGTGGGGCTGACGATCCCGACGGTGCTCGTCATCGGAATGCTCACCGATCAGCAGATCGTACTCGCCGAATCCCCGATCAATCTGGCGCTGCTGGCGATCACACTGCTGGTCACGATCATAGCGTTCGCGGGCAGGCGGGTCACCGCCATTCACGGAGCCGCGCTGCTCATCGTCTTCGCGGTCTACGGGCTCGCACTGTTCTCATGAGCCGGGCCCACGACAGTCGGTGAGAGCTGAACGCACACGGGTAAGGTGGATTTCGAACGTTCAATCAGCCTCTGGTTGTGTCCCCTCGAAGGAGTACCTATGAATAACGACGCCGCCTCACAGCCCAACAGTGCGGCACTGCCCGATGTCTCTTTGCAGGGTTCGAGCCGGTTCGTTGCGGCCACCGGCCTCGTCGTCGAGGAGGTCACGGCCACCTCGGTGCGGGGACATGCGGATCTTGATGAGAACCACCACACTCCGTGGGGCGTCGTCCACGGCGGCGTCTACACCAGCATCGTCGAAAGCGCCGGCAGCATCGGTGCGAGCCATGCTGTAGCCGATCGCGGCGAGTTCGCCGTCGGTGTCCACAATGCCACCGACTTCCTCCGCCCCAGCCAGGGCGCTCGGGTCGCCGTCGAAGCCACCGCCCTCTACCAGGGACGGACGCAGCAGCTGTGGGAGGTCATCATCACGGATGCGGCGACGGGCAAACAGCTCTCGCGCGGTCAGCTCCGTCTGCAGAACGTGCCGCTGCCGAAGCAGGACAGCTGATGTGACGCTGCCCGCCTCAGACCAGCGCGACGCGCTTGTGCGCAACACGGGCCAACCGCTCCAGCATTCCTGTGCCGGGCATGACAGCTCCATTTTCGATTCGGGCGATGGCCGCCTGGGTTGTGTGCATTCGCTTGGCCAGTTCAGCCTGAGTCAGCCCGAGCTCCATCCGCTCGTCGTAGAACAGCTGAGAAATGCGAATGCCGGCGTCGATCTCCTCATAGCCAACTTCATATTCGGTGCGCTCTTTTTCGGACATCCGACCGAGCCGTTCCGCACGCATCTGCTCCAAAGTCTTCATGCTGCGAATAATACTCGCTCCTCCACAGAGCCGTCGTCCCAGAAGACTTCAGCTCCCCGCCATCTCCCGCAACGCGTTCTTGCGGATCTTGCCCGTCGACGTCGTCGGCAGCGCGTCGACGAATTCGATGCCGGCCGGTGCCTTATACGAGGCGATGCGGGTCTTGACGAAGGCGATGAGTTCGTCCGCGTCGAGGCTCGCTCCTTCTCTCAGCACCACGTAGGCCAACGGTCGCTGTCCCCACTTCTCGTCGGGCATTCCGACGACGGCCGCCTCGGCGACGGATTCGTGGGCGACGATCGCCTGCTCGACCTCGATGGTGGAGATGTTCTCTCCGCCGGAGATGACGATGTCCTTGGCCCGGTCGAGGATCTGGACATAGCCGTCGGGGTGCATGACGGCGAGGTCGCCGGTGTGGAACCAGCCGCCGCGGAAGGCCACCTCGGTGTCCTCGGGAGAATTGAGATACCCCTTCATCACGTTGTTGCCGCGCATGACGATCTCGCCCATCGTCGCTCCGTCACGGGGTACGTCGGCGAGCACATCATCGTCGCGGAGCTCGACGACGCGCATGCGATCAGCGCTGATCATGCCGATCCCCTGCCGTGATTTCAGGGCCGCGCGTTCCTCGACGGGCAGGCCGGTCCATTCGGGCTGCGGTTCGCACGAGGAGTACGGGCCGTAGGATTCGGTGAGCCCGTAGACGTGGATGACCTCGATTCCCAGTCCCTCCAGGAGAGCGATCGTCGTCGGTGACGGCGGGGCTCCGGCCGTGGTGATCGACAGCTCGCCGTCCATGGAATGGGCTTCCTTGGCACCGGCGATGGTGTTGAGCACGACCGGTGCGCCGGCCATGCGCGTGACCTGCTCGTCGTCGATGAGCCGCCAGGCCTCGGGTCCGCGCACGGCCCGGATGCACACGTGTGTGCCCGACACTGCGGTCAGCGCCCAGGTCGTACACCAGCCGTTGCAGTGGAACATCGGCAGCGTCCACAGGTAGCGGGTCAGCGGTGCGAAGTCCTGCGTGATGACCTCGCCGAGCGAGTTCAGGTATGCCCCGCGGTGGGTGTACATCACGCCCTTGGGTCGGCCCGTGGTGCCCGAGGTGTAGTTGACCGTGATCGTCGCGGTCTCGTCTGCGACCTCATAGGCCCGGGGTGATTCCGGCGCCGAGGCGGTCCAGTCGGCATACGCTTCCAGGCTGAGTTCCGCGGCGCTGACGTCACCGGGGGTGCCGTCTTCGTCGGGGTGGACGACGATGGTTTCGACTGCGTTCGCTGCACCGGCGTCGATGACCGGCTGGAGGAGGCCGGCGTCGCCGAAGAGGAACTTCACTTCGCTGTGTCCGAGGATGTATTCGACCTCGGGCGGGGCCAGGCGGGTGTTGAGCATGACGAGCACCCCGCCGGCCAGAGGGACGGCGTAGTGGGCGATGAGCGCCTCGGCGCTGTTCGGGGCGAGCACGGCGACGGTGTCGCCCTCCTTGAGGCCGCGGCGGACCAAGCCTTCGGCGAGGTTCTGCACGGTCTCGGCCATGTCTCGGTAGGTGAAGCGGCGGGGCCCGTCGACGATCGCCTCGCGATCGGGGTGAGCTTCGAGCGAGCGCTCGAGGAAGCGCAGCGGGGTCAGGGCGGTATCCAATCCGGACATGGTGGGGCTCCTCATCGTCGGTGACCAGGGTCGGTGTTCGCGGTGGGCTCGCCGTGGTCGAACATCGGGTCTGCGCTTAGATTACCTACCGGTTTTGTGAGCCAACACACCCACCCCGCCGAGGCGGCTATTCGCAGCCGACTCCATCGCCGTCCCGGTCGAGGTGGGACCCATATCCGGGGTCGCCGCGGTGGACGGGGGCGGCGCCGGCTTCGCGGGCGGCAGTGCAGTTTTCGAAGGATGTCGATGAGTTCGACGATCCGCTCGATGACGAGCCTGAACCTGACGCTCCGGTGCCCGACGGCGAGCTGTCCGAGGATCCTGAGCTCGAGGACTTCTGTTTCGCTGGGCGGGTCTCTTCTTTCGTGGTGACGTTGTCACCGTCGCCGGGGCCGGGCCAGTCGACATCCTCGGTGAAGGCGGGCTGGTCCTCGCAGGTGTCGAGGACGCGCTCCATGGCGGTCTTCTCCGGCGGGACCACCCACAGCTCGTATTTGTGTTTCACGGCGATCTGTCGGGCGACGTATTCGCAGCGGTAGGACTTGTTCGGAGGCAGCCAAGTCGCGGCATCAGCGTCGCCCTTCTGCCGGTTGAGGCTCGAGCTCACGGCGAGCAGGTTGAGGGGGTCGTTGCCGAATTCCTTCAGCGTCTCCTCGTCGAACTGTGCGGCACCGGTCTGCCAGGCATTCGATCGGGCGACGACGTGGTCGATGTCGACGGCATTCGCGCCGCGATCGAAGTCATAGGTCTCGCCCTTGTACGAGTCGGCGATCGTGCCGGCCAGGACGATGCATCCCTGCGTACCCGCCTTGAGCGTGATGTCCGTGAGATCGCGGCGGAGCACATCGTTGCGGGTGTCGCAGCCGTTGTGGTCGGTGTCCGAACGCCATTTGAACAGGTCACCGTCGTAGCCGGTCTTCGGTGCCCGGCCCTTGACCGCAAGTTCGTCCAACATCGCCGAGGCGGTGCCGGGCGTCGAACTGCCTGCTCGACCTTCGTCCCCGTCCTGGCCGTCGTCGTCGTCATCGGGTGTCGTCGGCGCAGCGGAATCGCTGGTCGGTTCCGGGGCCTCCCGACTGGGCTTGGGGTCGGCCGTGCTGGATGAGGCGGTGTCGACGGTCGGTTCGGTCGCCTCGGCGCATCCGGAGAGAAGGCCGAGAGTGAGGACTGCCGCGAGTGCCGCATGGGCGCGGCGTGGGGAAGAGAGCATGGGCATGGACTTTCGCAAGGTGCGGGCTCGCCGGTGGGGCGAGATCGTTCAGACGTGGACGTGGACCGAGCCGACACGAATGCCGCTGCTCGATCCACTTCGATCAGTGTAGAGCGGGCGGAGTGTCGATGGCGCACGATAGGCCAGAACGTATCCCATTCGTTAGATGACCGGAGAATCTCTCTGTAGAGCGCTGCCGAACGAGCGAATTCCGGGCGTAGGCTGACGACTACACGCATAATCTCGACCGCCGGAAGGCTGTGACACTCAATGAGCGAGGACCCCAACGTCGAGGCGCTGCGCCAAGACGATTCCAACTGGAAACTGGGCCTCTTCTACGCATCGATGCGAGACCACGCTCCGCTGATTCCCAAACGCTATGGGTGGGGCTGGACCATCAACTTCGGTAGTCCTTGGACGTGGCTGGTCGGAGTTATTCTCGCAATCGTGATCGTCTGGGGCGTGTTCTCCTAAAGGCTGGTCTTTCACGCATCAGTGCGGGCACAGCGCACGACCTGACTCCTGCCTACAGCCCCTTCTGCCGGCCACTGGGGTGTCATGATTTGAGTAGACAGCAGAACCCGATGAAAGGAAACTGCTGCACATGACTACCAACCAATCCCCGCGGCGGCCCCGCAGAGAGTTCACCTCGGAGTTCAAGGCCGACGCCGTCGCG
>NZ_JBNBZD010000040.1:0-12867 GCF_049804075.1 Brevibacterium sp. FAM 24630 | reverse complement strand
CGGGCGTCGAGGGCAAGGCGGGTGGCCCGGTCGCGGAGCTCGTCGGGATATTTGGAGGTCGCCATGGTTGTTGTTTGGTCCTTTCGGGATTCGTGGCTTGGTCTCCATTAAACCCGGGACGAATCACTGGACTCGGCTCAACCTAGGTCAGCTACTTGCCAGGTCACTTGTCGACTGAACTCTAGGAAAAATCGAAGCACATTTCGAGTATCCGTTTGGCCACTTGAGAACGAACGCTAGGCGATAACTTTCGGTTCCTACTGCTTACCAGACTAGCTGGAAAATTTGCTCGGCCTCATTGAGAGCGTGGCCACAGACACCCATAAAACCCGAGGTCAGAAGCACTTCCACGGTCGGCGCTCTACCATCTTTACATTCAGGTAACTTAACGACTTGTTTTGGAGTAACCATAAACTAGCACACCCCCAACTGCGGTAGTCCACATTCTCCGCATGCACAAAACCGTGCGGTCGGGGCTAACCAAATAACGTGCTAGCGTACAACTAAGTCAGATGCCTGACTTAGTTGTACACGACCAGACATGAGGAGAGAGGCATGGCTGATCGCCTCCTTCGGCTTTGCCTCGTAAACACCTGGAGCCAGCTCAAGATGAACAGCTGCACGACTCGTTGCCGACACGAGAATATTCGCGCCGAAGCAGTCGACCCCAAAGTTCCCCACAACAACATCGAATGGATCTCAACGTGACTGACGGACGGCGGCGCGCAGTGCTCTTCGCGGCAAGCATCGCCCAAATCATGATCGTCCTCGACTCGACTATAATCGTCGTCGCATTGCCCGAGGCCCAACTCGACCTCGGATTCTCTGAATCTGAAAAGCAATGGGCAATATCGGCCTACGCGATCGCGTTTGGAGCACTGCTACTAGCGGGCGGACGCATAGTCGAGCAAATCGGCGTGCGTGCATCATTCGCAGTTGGAGCAATCGGATTCGCTCTCGCCAGCGTCCTTGGTGGACTTGCAGACACCTTGTGGGTATTGCTCCTTGCCCGCGTGCTCCAGGGAGTCTTCGCTGCGCTCCTCGGGCCCGCAAACCTTTCAATGGTGGCAACCACTTTCGTCGAACCCAAGCTACGTGCTCGAGCGTTCGCAGTTTTCGGCTCCACTGCAGGGGCAGGAGCGGCCCTCGGGTTACTCCTCGGCGGTGTGCTCACGGAATACCTTGGCTGGAGGTGGTGCCTTTTCGTCAATGTCGTATTTGCCGTGATCTGTTTGCTGATGACTTCATCAGCACCGGGCCGCGCAAAGCGGGAAGAAGGACAGCGACCGACTGACGTGCTCGGTCTCGCCCTCGGTTCTCTCGCTCTGTTCTTTCTAGTGTTTGGTGTCTCCGAGGTATCCGAGAATGACTGGACCCACACACGCGTCATAGTTCCGTTGGCGGCCAGCGTTGTATGCATTGGACTCTTCTTGCTGCGCCTGATGCGCGCCAAAGAACCCATTGTTCCGCCGATACTTTTCAAACAGAGCCTGAGGATGATCGCGTACACAGCTGTCGCGTTAGTCGGATTCGCACAAATGGCATCATCACTCTATTTGTCCTACTTCCTCCAGGGGACCCTGAACATGACGGCGCTAGCCACCGGAGTCTCGTTGATACCACTTGTCGTTGGACTTGTCGTTGCAGCGGTTCTGAGTATGCGAATTCTCATGGTTCGGATTGGCCCCCGCTTCACTATCGCTCTGGGGCTCCTAGTTCAGTCAGCGGCGTTCACAGTCCTCATTGGGTTGCGTCCCACATGGAGCTATTCTCCGTGGATTCTGCTAGGTGTCACACTACTTGGACTGGGAATAGGCCTCATGATGGCACCCGCTGTATCGACCGCGACGGACCAGGTTCCAGCCGGGTTTAGCGGCGTCGCCTCATCCTTAACCAACACTGCCCAACAAGTCGGTGGTGCCATTGGTGTGGCTGCAGCGACAAGTTTCGCTTCCATGAGATTCGAAACTTACCTAGCTCAGCCCAATCAGCAAGTTGTGTCCCCTCCCTGGCCTGAATGGGCACAAGCCTATGCCTACGGTGATGGCTTCACCGCCCTGGCCATAATGTACGGCGCTGCGGCGCTACTTCTGGCAATCAACGCTTGCACTCGTCCCCGTTCGACCGCCCACATCACCAAGGTCGAAGCTACCCAACGGGCAAACTCTGCCCACAACTATGGAGTCCAACAATGAAGTACGAAGTTACCCCAAGCCAGCGGGGAATGGTTCTGCATCAGGCCGTTCACCCTACGGACAACTCTTTCGATTTGGCATTCATTTGGAAGGTGACCGGAAGAGTTGATCGAGATCGGCTCCGCGCCGCGATTGATCATGTCGTCGGTGACATGACCGCATTTCGTACCTCATACTCGACCGTTGGTGGTCAGTTGCTCGCACACGTAAATGACGGGTTGTCCGCCACGACCACACTCGATATACCGAATGGTTTATCGACCGCTCAAACAGAGGCCTGGATTCAGAATTATCTGGGCCGCAAGATTGATGGTGGACCGTACGACCTATCGGCGGAGTGCCAGATGCTCTGTGCCATCGGTTCGACAGAAGATGCCACGTATGTTGCGGTCCACACAGCTCACATCGCAGGTGATGCTTACTCGTGCTATGCGATGCTCGATGCCATGTCGGCGTGCTACGACGCCGATGACTCCCAGTGGGCGTCGATCACACAGAGGCTCCGCGAACACCCCGGGACAGTCAAGTTGGTCGAACCTGGGGAATCTGAGCTCGCCGCACTCTCATCCCTGTATGACGATGTTGAGTCGTTTTCCAATGATGCGATTACAGCGGCAAGGACCCGTGGCCGTATCACCGGTCAGCGGACCAGCTTCCAAGTTCCGCACCAGGTAGTCGAGAACCTGCGTGGCTCGGAGGCATTCTCAGAGTTTGGCACCGTCGCGGTGCTCTACGCTGCGTACGCGTCTCTCATTCACCGGGTATCCTCCAGTGATGATTTCACCATCGGTATCCCGATCGCCGACCGCTCTGGAGTGACCGGAAAGTCTGCCAGTGGTTTCTTTGTCAATACACTGCCATTACCTTTGCACATCGATCAAAGTACGACGTGGCGCGATCTGTTGACTGCTGTCAAGCGGGGGCTTTCCGTTCTCCAGAGATCAAAATCCGTCTATCCTCTCACCCTGCATCAAGAACAGGTCTGCCCGCAGACGATCAACCACACTCTAGACAACGCGGTAACTTACTATCGCCAAGAGCTCAAACCCAACTTCTCCGGGTGCACGTCGACGTCGATTCCCGTGGAACGGTCGACTGTTCCCTACCCCATCATGGTCACCTTTGCAGATTCGTCCGACTCAATAGCCATTGAAATGTCGCTATCAGACGGGTTAGGGGACTCTGGTTTAGACAAAGTACTTATTGAAGACCTTGGAGAGATCGCCAATGCTCCTTCGTCGACCATAGTCAGACCCGACTACGTTGCAATCGACGATTTCACTCCTATCGAGGAACCCACACAGTCTGAATCGGTTTGGAGTCGCCTTCAGGACCTCGCAAATCGTCAGCCCGAAAAGATCGCGATTCGCGCCGAGAGGGACTTGACCTACCGTGAACTCACTTCGGAGGCTGCTCATCTCGCAACATCCCTGCATCAACTCGACGCCTCCCAGCATGTCGTTCTCAGCACACCTAAGTCTGCTGATGCAGTAGTCGCGTTCATTGGGATCATGGCATCAGGCAGAGTCTGCGTTCCGATTGACCCGACCACTCCAGCAGCACGGTTCCAACACATCGTTGATACCATCAGCGCTCAGAACTCCGCCGAAGTCACGGTGCTAGTCGATCGTACAGAATCTCATCGTGCATCTGTCATCTCAGCGTGCAAGCTGACGACGGTTCACAATCTACTCGCCAGATCTAACGACGGAGCTGAGTCGTTTGCCAGGAACGACATCGCATATGTCATTTTCACTTCCGGTTCGACCGGGCGGCCGAAGGGCGTCGAGGTCAAGCACAGTGGAATGTTGCCGCTGTTTGACGGCGTCATCTCAACGATGTGCCTGTCAAAGGATGACACTTGGATCTGGCTTCACTCGTCAAATTTCGATTACTCGATCTGGGAGATCTTTTGCCCGCTATCTCTCGGCGCTACATTGTCGATCCCTGACGCTCAAACACAGAGCGATCCGCTCGCGCTGGCCAACCACCTCCGCGATCACGCGGTTACAGTTCTTTGCGAAACGCCCGCAGGGTTGAAGCGTTTCACCCGAGTCGTAGACGACCATCCATATCTGTTCACGACTATTCGGGTCCTCACAATTGGCGGCGAAGCGTTCAGTGCGAGCGAGCTTGCGCCGTGGCGGAAGCTCATGTTTGCGGGGCTCAGTGCTTTCAACATGTATGGGCTCACGGAGAACACCGTCGTTGCAACTGTCCTCCCTATGGACCTAGTGGAACCCGACAATTCTACAAACTTAATCGGCTATCCAGTCGACAGTCTCTCTGCAATCTGCATCGACCGATATGGGCGGCTCAGTCGACCTGGAGTTTCCGGAGAACTCTACTTAGCCGGAGCAGGGATCGCTCGTGGCTACCTTGGCCTCCCCGACGAAACTAGATCACGGTTCAAACTTCTCCAAGAATCCGATGGAACCGTCCGCCGATGGCTAGCTACCGGCGACCTTTGTCATATGACCGATCAAGGTTTGGTTTATCACGGTCGTATCGATAACCAGATACAGCTTCGTGGCTTCCGCATCGAACTTGGCGAACTAGAAGCGACAGCCCTGTCATTAGATGCAGTGAAGTCAGCGATCGCAGTCAAGATCGATTCGGTCGATGGTGACTTTCTTGCACTTTGGTTTGTCGGCGAAGTGCCCGAATCGAGCCTCAGAGCGCATCTGAGAAATCAGTTGCCTTCATACATGGTGCCGGCCGTCATCGTAGCAATAGAAGAACTGCCAACGACGATCAACGGCAAAACTGACACTTCGGCACTGATCGACGATCTGAAAGAGAACACATCCCCAGTTCATACTTCGGAAGCGAAGACGGAGACAGCTGCCAATTCGCTGGAAAGCGAGATTTGCCGGATCTGGTCGGAGGTCACGGGACATCCAGACGTGGCACCAACAAGCCGTCTATTCGACATCGGAGGAACGTCCCTAGACGCGGTCGAAATCACGCGCAGGCTCAACGAACTTCCTCACCCCGTTGAGTTGGATGTCGTCGACCTCTTTGAATACACCACACCAGCAGAACTAGCCGCCCACGTAGGCGCACCAAAGACTAAGGAATACACATCATGACTGATACACCAATGGCTATCACGGGAATCGGTTGCAGACTCCCCGGCGCCAACAGCGTCGACGAATTCTGGGAACTCATCCGCAGCGGAAGGAACACTTTCACCACTATCCCAACGGCCACCCCAGCCGAAGACCACGTCCCGGTGACCTCCTGTCTAGACGAACATGACAGATTTGAACCCGAGTTCTTCGGAATCACTTCTCACGACGCTCTGGTCATGGACCCACAGCACAGAGCACTTCTTGAAGCCGCGTGGAATGCACTTGAAGACGGTGGCTATACAGCGGCGACTGAGAATCTTCGCATCGGCGTCTTCGCTTCCGTGAGTAACAGCACGTATCTCAGCGGGCCGCTCACACGATCCGGCAAATGGGACGAATCAGATCCCAACTATTCCATCATGCTTGGCAACGATAAAGACTTTGCTGCAACCCGTGTAAGTTTCGTTCTCGGTCTCACCGGCCCCGCGATGTCCGTCCAATCCGCGTGCTCAAGCTCTCTATCGGCGTCTCAGATTGCCTGCCAATCACTTGAAACTGGGCAATGCGACATCGCCATAGTCGCAGCAGCAAGTATTGCATTGCCCTTCCTCAACGGATACCTCGCCAAGTCCGGCAGCATCTTTAGTCCGAGCGGAACGTGTCGCCCATTCAGCGACTCTTCCGATGGCACAGTGAAGGGCAACGGAGCTATCGCCGTCGTGCTTAGACCAGCGGCTATGGCGCATCAGCACAACGACCGAGCGTATGCGCAAATTTCAGGCTGGGGTATCAACAACGACGGTTCGCGCAAAACTGGCCTTGCAGCACCCAGCGTCAATGGTCAACGAGAGGCGGTTGAAAGGGCAGTCAACGATGCGGGAGTTGATTCGAGGAAAATCGGCTATGTCGAAACGCACGGAACAGGCACTAAAATCGGCGACCCAATTGAACTGCGTGCCCTCGTCGACGCCTACAGCCTCGGCAAGAATGCAAGCCACTCTCGCCCCTATTTGGGCAGTCTCAAATCAACCATGGGACACCTCGACGCTGCAGCAGGACTAGCTGGACTAGCCAAAACTGCGCTTGTGCTCCACCACCAGGTGGTACCGCCACTTTCCGGCTTCTCAGGACCTAACCCCCTCATCGGTTCCGCACTCGACAAAGTCATACTGCCGTCAACAGAAGTCGAACCATCGGCACCAATTGAGATAGCCGCGGTAACTTCATTGGGCATGGGCGGGACCAATGTACACGCCGTCCTCTCCCGTGTAGAACCCGTGTCGCCTCCTGCCCCCGGCAAGGAAGAACCGCGAACGGTGACGCTCAGCGCGCACTCAAAAGAATCCCTGGAGTCCTACGCTTCGAAGTTGGCCGCATGGATCGAACGTCATCCAGAAGCCTCCCTCGACCAAATTGCTGATACATTGATTCGCCGTCGACTGTTCGCCTTCAGAATCCAAATCGGAGCTGCCACTCGACATGAACTAGTCAGAAGACTTCGCAATCCCGCACCCGAGTTCGCAGAGGAACCAACAGACCACGTCCAAGGGTCGGGTTCACAGTCCCCGAAATGTTCTCCGCTCTCGTTGCCCCCATACCAGTGGACCCGTTCACGATACTTTATCGACACAGAGGAAACTGCAAAGCAGGAACCGCCTACGAGAACTCCCAAGGGCGAACGCACGACAATCGATCAATTGCAATCAGCGATGTTGACACAGATTCGTCACGTCCTCAATGACTCGACAATCAACCAGAACGACGATTTCTTCAACTTTGGCGGCGATTCGCTTGCCGCAATCGATCTCATCGACAAGCTGAAATCGGACTACCCATCTGCAGGTCTGAGTTTCGACGATTTGCAAAACCATGCAACGGCCGCGGAGCTCGGTGCACTTGTCCACGAGCGCATGTCCTCTACCTCACAGCATGAGCATCTCGAGAATATCGTCGTTCCCCTCTCACAACAACGTCCACGCAAACGGCTCTTCCTCTCCCATCCCGCCGGCGGTAGCGTGGCAGTTTACCGAGACCTAGCCCAGCGACTATCCGAAGATTGGGAAGTCACGGGGTTAAGTTTCCCACGACAGAAATTGGACGTAGCTAGTTCACTTGTCGATCTCGCTGCCGAATACGCCGAAGCGATTCGTGCAATCCAACCAACGGGCCCTTACCACCTCGGCGGATATTCGATGGGTGGAAACCTATCGATCGAGATCGCCAAAATTCTCGAAGCCGAGGGCCATAGAGTTCCAACGATCGTCATGTACGACTCCTATGCCACATCTGACTACATTGCAGGAGTGGATACCGAGCAGGAGCCGAACGAGATCATGGATATACTCAAGCGCTACCTGCCCTCCAACCTTGCCTACCTCGACGCCGTATCGACGTCCGGACGTGGGGACGGACAACGAGAGATCGATACTTTCCTACAAGTTTGGCGCCACAATCAGCAGGCATTATCCTCCTGGCGTCCTGATGGGACGCGAGTTTCATCGGACATTCTACTGTTCAAAGCTACCCAGCCTTTTCCTGCAGAGCTTGCCGAGGCAGTCGGGTTCACCCCCACCGAGCCCGAGTCGTGGCACAAATTCACGACTGGAAACCTCTCAGTTGAATTTGTTGATGCCAATCATTACACGCTGTTCGACGATCCTGATATCTCCGAGAAGATGGCAGTGAATACGGCGCAATTCATTTCGACCGACAGCCACCACACCCAACCAAACTCTGCGGCCCAACATCTAGTTCGCGCTGAAAGTGAGGCAAATACATGACGGCGACAACTCCGACAAATACACCCGTCCACACTGGCTATGCGGCACAAGCCGACCTGTTCGCTCAAGCCCGCTCAATCGCTTCGCCGCTCGAAACGCCTCCATTGGCGCAAATCATAGCTATCGATCTCGGCGATGGAGGCGCTAAACACATCGTCGACGTTCACGAGCGAGCATTTGAATCCACCGGAGCGGACGTGATGTCGACGATCCTGCCTTCGACAGTCAGCCAACACGAGCTCAATTCCACCATCGAGGCGGCAAATGCCAACAACTCGATCGACGGGATCCTTCTGCTCATACCTGTTCCGCCTCAGATTGACTTCGTTGAAGCCTTATCGCACATCGATCCGACCAAGGACATCGAAGGAGTACACCCAGCGCATGCAGTTCATCTGCTGTCCACTAGTACAACAGACACAACCACTTTGCCTCGCCGCCCAGTTGTCATGGATGCGTTCGTCGAGCTCTTCGCGCAGGCTGAAGTTTCGCTGACTAGGCCTAACCTCAACGTCACCATAGTCAGTGACGTGGAGATCATTGACAACAACCCCCTCGCCAACCTAATGGTCCGAGCTGCCGCAGCAGTCGTCTTTCCATCTACAGTGAACCTTTCACTCGTTACCCTTTCTAATAGCTCTACTCGATCAACTCTTCGCACTGCGGACATCGTCGTGGTCAGCCTATTGCGCCCCCGCTACCTCGACCGAGACTGGTTCAAGGAAGGTGCAGTAGTACTGGATTTTGCCCCGAATGTCATCGGCACGAAGACTCTGAAGAATGGCCGCCAAGTACCCGAGCTGTGCGGTGGAGTTAATGTCGATTCCGCGATCTCGATCGTATCGAAAATCTTTCCTATACCGTCCGGGATTGGACCGGTCATGCTGGGTGCCCTGGCACGGAATCTGGCAGAAAGCGCTCGGTACCGTCGTGCCCGTCTAGATGATTTGGGAGAGACCACAGTTTCGACGGTGCACGCAAGTGAGTAGGTCGATGGGGCAAGAACCATCGGCGAAGGCGCCAACGGCCCTGGACGATCGTTCACTTCGGCCCACTGGGCTCGTCGAAGTATCGTGGATTTCGTCGGCTGAAGTGCCAAGCACTGCTAGCGACTTCCTCGATGAACGAGAATTGCAGCGCTTAAGGAATATACAGAATCCGCAGGCGGCCAAAGACTATCTTGCTGCGCACTTTGCTGCACGAGTTGCCATCGGTGACCGCCTCGGGATCCGACCAAACGAAGTCCGCTTCACCATGAACGGATTGGAGTCCGGCGGTTCGGTCAAACCATTGATCGTGGGCACAAACCTCCAGTTCTCACTTTCACACTCGTCGGGGATGGGCGTTGTAGCTCTGAGCCATGCAGAATCGGTTGGTGTCGATTGCGAGCACCGTGAGCGTCGAACGAACCGGCAATTCCTCGACCGGATCCTGTCAGTCAAAGAAAAGGAGGTCCCCGTCCGTGTTCTAGAAGGTGGGACTCGTGCGGCCCTGACGGTATGGACGCGGAAGGAGGCCGCGCTCAAAGCACTTGGTATGGGGCTGCGGATTGACCCCCGCGATCTCGTTGTAGAAGCAGACCACGTCTTCCTCTATCCAGGTAGTTTGGCCGAGACCCAACTACCGGTGAGAACGAAATCGTTTCAGCTCGGTGATAGTCACATATGTGCCGTCACCATACTGTCATCGGATCTCCATGTCAGGGACACCACTGACGAATTGACCGCTTCAGTTCAACGGCTACGCAGTCACACGCGAAACCGAACCGTAGCGATGGTCCGATGATGATTGGACAGGTTCTGACATTCCTCGTTGTGGTCCTCTTCCTTATTCATGAGTTCGAGGAGATGATCATGGTCGCCCCATGGGTTCGCCGGCAAATGCGCATGGAATCAAGTCGAGCTCGAAACCACTACTTTGTTCACCGGTTCGCCGATGCATCACAAGCTGTAGTCGTCTTCATGATCGGCATTGAGTTCCTCATTCTCGCAGCGGTGGCGATCTTTGTTCTGATCACCGGTTGGTATGCCCTGATGATCGGCTTCCTTGTTCCCTACTCGTTACATCTCATCGGGCATATCAGCGAATGGTTCATCTACCGCTCATACACACCCTCACTGTTGACATCTGTGGTGACGCTCCCCCTCTGTGTGGCTACTGCATGGGGGCTCTACGTCGCTTCAGATTCCTCAATACTCGAAGTGGCTCTTTCAGCACTCGTGATGACAGTCCTCTTCGCGGTCAATTTCGCGATGATCAACGTCGTTGAGCCCAAGTCAATCGAATGGTTTCGTCAGTATGAAGCCCCCGAGCACGCGTGAAATCCCGAAACCAAAGGCGCAATCGCAACTCACAGTTGAGGTCTCTACTCAAATGAAACCAGGGAAAGGAGCACCATGGTATTACCCAGTACGATGCAAGGCGCCCAATACTTCCACTACGGACCACCGTCAGTGCTTCAAGTCAATGAAGTAAACCTACCCGCTCCCGGCAAGACGGAAATTCTCGTCAAAGTCATAGCGAGCAGCGTCAATCGGGCAGATGCCATCGCCCGGGGCGGAGGAACACGTCTAACAAATGGGCTCCGGTTCCCCAAAGGCACCGGAGTTGATCTGCTCGGCGAAGTTGTGGCGCTAGGAACGAACGCACGTTCGCACCGCATTGGCGACTTAGTGTGGGGCTACGTCGGTATGGTGACGATGGGAAGAACCGGCACGGCCGCACAGTACGCCACGATCGACGAGAGGTCCGTGAGCTTCGCTCCTCAGGTCGAAGATTTGGAGGCAGCCGCCGCGCTACCACTAGTCGCCATGACGGCGCTTCAGGCGGTCCGCAATCGGCTCATGACTGCCGCCGGCGATCGAATACTCATCATCGGTGCCAGTGGAGGAGTGGGTTCTGCTGCAGTACAGATTTCTCGGTTCTTTGGTGCGAGTGTCTCAGCGGTCTCCGGAGCATCGCATCTCTCATTTTCCACTGAGCTAGGTGCCTCGGAATCGTTCTCTCACTCAGATCTTCCGTCTCCGAGCGAGGTGGAGCCCTTTGACAAGATTTTCGATTGCGCCGGAGTTAGAACGAGGTACTACCGTCAGTACTTGAAGCCTGGCGGCAAAATGGTCACTATCTCCCCTGGCGGCGCGCCTGCAGTCTTGACATCCCAATTCTCCTCAAAGCGCGTGTCGTTCATGCCAGTCAAAGTCGTCAAGGACGACTTGGCGTGGATCTCACGCGCAACCGAAGAAGGAGCGATACGTCCGATCATCGATCGACGATACCGACTCGATGAAATCGCCCGAGCTCACGAACACGTCGCAACTGCGCATACTCGGGGCAAGAACATCGTGATATCCACCCCGTAGCATCAATGCCCGCATCCGTAGCCCAAACTGCCAATCGGGCATCGGAGTTGGACGTCATGTCGCAGTGCCGTCCCTTCACAACGTACGATTATTCTAGCTAGGAACGGCTTCTAGTATTTTTGAAGGAGACTCTTCTGTCTGCCCAACCTCGTGGGGAAGCCACTCGGGCTCGCATCATTGAAGGTGCTGGTATCACCTTTAGCGATCTCGGGTATTCTGCTTCAACCTTTGAACGCATTGCCAACGCAGCCGATGTGAAGATGGGTTCCGTCTATTTCCACTTCAAGACGAAGTTCCTCCTCGCTCAGGCTGTCGTCGAAGAACAACATAAGCGAGCTCTCGGCATCATCACTGGACAGGATTTGCCGAAGTCAACAGCTACGGACACTCTGATAGGAGCGTCGCATAGAATGGCCGAGCTCCTTGTAGCTGACCCGATTGTGCGAGCAGGATTGCGGCTAAGCCTCGAAGACATTTCGCTGACTAACCCGACTCTTCCGTTTTACGAAGAGTGGACGGACGCGGCTGCAGCAATAGTGCAGGAGGGAATCGAGCAGAGAGAGTTCTCGAGCACTCTGGATGCACATGAGGTTGCAAGTACCTTGATTGGGTGCTTCATGGGAGTCCAACTCCTGTCGAATGCCCGGTCTCGTCGCTCGGACCTTCCGGAGCATCTCACTGCCATGTGGAATGTAGTACTTTCAGGACTCTCCCCACGAATCTCGGCGGAATCCACCGAGCGTATCGATTAGGTACTTTGAGATACCCGCCTCTGGACCAGCTCATGGTTTCCGAGCTTTCTGAAGACAGAGTTCTCATCTGGCGGACTCAAAGTATTAACTACCTGCAGGCCGGCGTTGATCTGAAGTTCTCGCTGAATCTCTATACGACAGTTGCGTGCTGAGCGCGGCTATCCGACAGCATTGGTAGGGCATCAGCTCATCGACGGCCCCTTCTGATCCGGCGGCACAATAATTCGCTGTGGAGCTCATCCTGAGTGGTGCTCTCACAATTTTAGGAACACTCCCGAGACCGGCTGAGCGCCTCAACGCACAGTCCCCCGTGTGCGTTATTTGATATTGAAAGATGGACAGTCGTGGACACTAATACCCAATCGACCTACCAGGACGAATATACGCTTGCGCTAGCACAGGGGCGCAACAGGTTTCTGCAGTCGGCGTTAGCACTGGTCATTGCTGTGCCGGCGCTAGCGCTAGGTCTCGTCGTCATAGTAGGAGTGCCAAGTACCACAAACCCTGATCCGCTCTCAATGTTCGGAGCTGGGTTTGGTGCGCTCAAGAAGGTCGTTCCCGCAGATGACTCCCTGACTGTCTGAATATTCGGCTTCTTGGGCGCCACTGCGCTCGTCTTTGAGCGCCACCTGTCTTGGGTGTCGACCGGCGTCGTGAGCGCCCCCGAATATTCGACTTCAGCGCCACCTGTTTCTAGGCTCCTTCTA
>NZ_JBNBZD010000039.1:0-13504 GCF_049804075.1 Brevibacterium sp. FAM 24630 | reverse complement strand
GCAGTGGTGTGTGTTCGTTGAGGTTGGTCAGGAAGCGGGAGGAGATCGCGTCGAGTTGCCGAACGTGGCCGAAGGCGAACGAACGCAGAAACGAACCCAGCGTCGAAGGGGCGTAGACACGGTCGAAGAGGTGTGTCATGCCGCCGTGGCGGAGAAGGTTCATGTCATCGATCGAGTCAGCCCCGGCGGCCATCCCCGCGACCAGTGTGGCCAGCTTCGCTGCTGGGTTCGCGCCTTTATCAGCGCCGGTGGTCGACACGGTCAACCTGTCGTCGGCGAGGTCTGGCAGGCCGGCTTTCTGGGCGAGGCCCATGATCGGGACCAGCCCGGTGGTCGCGGTGAGGTTCTCATCATCGAAGGAATGAGACACAGCCGTGGGCGTGTGATTGAATAGCACCTGAGAGGTGCCCCTTTCTTGGCCGGGAATGTTGACTTAGAACATCACCATTTTCCCAGCTCAGGAGGGGCATTTCCATTCCACGAACGGCTTGATCCGGCTACTTACATCGGTGGATCAAGGCTAATCGGCTCGCATCGTAACGATCGTTGGCCCGAGAGCCAGCCAAGCTCGAGGCGAAACCCGTGATCGATCGAACATGTTGCGACAATACCCATGAAGACCATGAACGCGGCCCCGGCATCTGAAATCATTGAACAACTTCAACTCGGCGGGCCTCTTCAGTCGAGGTCACGTTCCGAGGCCGACGACCGATTTCCAGAATCAAACTCGATAGTGCCCTCAACGAGTCTCGTCGACACCATCCCACCCAGCGCTCGTGAACGAACCCCTCGGCTACTCCGAAATACGTCTGTCGATGTCGTGCGACACTGTCGTGTCGCTTGACTGCGCACCGTAGTGCACTGTTCCTGCAACGTGTAATCTACTGAACATAGACTTTTGTTCGTTAAGCCGATACCCTGAACATGCCTTTCACGAACTTCCCCCGAGAAGGACCTTCATGCATACGAAGCTACTCACACTTTCGGCAGCCGGATCCCTGGCGTTGGCGGTGAACATCGGCCTTCCACCCGCCTCCGCGTCGCTGCACTCCGGCGATCCTGAAGTCTCTGAATCTCCGCTGTCTGGAATCAGCGCAACCGGGGCACTTTCGGCAGGGGCCAGGGACGCATCGTCGACGACGAGGTCAGTCACGCGGACGAAGACCACATCCCTGCCGCCGTTGCTGCGCGCTCCGCAGAGCCTTCGTGATACTTCGGCTCATTTCACCAGCGCCGTTGTCGCTCATGCACAGGACCAAGCCGTGACGAGCCCATCGTCGACCGAGAGCCCTCATGTGTCCAATGATCGTAAGGATGGGGACCTTGCAACGCCAACGGGATCAGGTGCCGCTGAAACTACGGACGGAATCACGATTTCGGCATTGTCCGATGTCATCGATCTGCCGTCAGCGTCACCGAATGTCGTAGGAATCGCATTCGACGACGACGTTCGGGTCGAGTTCGAGATCAGAACTCACACGAATGGCCGCTGGTCCGGGTGGCAGCACCTGCATGCTTCGGATGCCGGGGAGGGCTCGCGCGGCACGGACCCCTACTACACCACTGATACAGACAGTATTCAGTTGCGTGTTCTCGGTGACGGCGGCAGTCCAGCCGATGCCAAGGTCGTCAGTGTCGCTTCGAAGAGGCACCCCGGCGATTCAGAACTGGTGGCAGAGAATGCGCCCAAGAGTTCGGAATCGGTTGATCGGGAGGTGTCGCAGCATGCCCACTCAATTGACCACGCCTCGGTACCACCTTGCACACGGACGGGCGGATGCACCTGTCCACTATGCGCAGCATCGGCGGCCAACGTGGCGAAGAACTCTGTTGTCCAGCCCGAAGTCGCTACCCGTAAAGACTGGGGTGCGAGCGAAAAACTGGTACGAAATTCTCCCACGATCGCGGACTCAGTCTCCGCCGCAGTGATCCATCACACCGATGGCAACAACGACTATGCCGCAGAGGATGTGCCTGCGATTCTACGAGGGATCCAGTCGTTTCACATCACGGGTCGAGGGTGGTCGGACATCGGCTACAACATGCTCGTCGACAAATACGGAAGACTCTGGGAGGGGCGCGCAGGCGGGGTAAAGAAGGCCGTAGTCGGCGCTCACGCCGCCGGGTACAACACAGGATCGTTCGGCATTTCCGTGCTCGGCGACTATGACAAGAAGGCACCGCCCCAGCGCACTCTTGATGCGGTCGCGGAGGTGGTCGGGTGGAAGCTGTCCTTGAGCGGGGTGAAAGCGGGTGGCTCGACATCACTAGCCGGGGAGGAGATGAAAGCGATTGTCGGACATCGCGACGTTGGCCAAACAAGCTGTCCCGGCGACGGGTTCTACGCCAAATTCGACTCGATCCGTCAGGCCGCCGATGACTACCAAACTGGGAAGAAGGCGGGCGCGGGCGAAGAGGATGAGAACAAGGACGAATCTGACAGACAGCCTGACCTTGTCCCCGGCGTCATCGATAGCAACGCTCGTGATGCACGAACCTGAACGCAAAAACTGTGAAGAACCCAAGCAAACGGGCTGACGATCGGACGGACAGAACAGTTTGGTAATCTTCGACCATGTCCGTCACTGAACTCTCTGACAGCGCCCAAAACTATCTGAAAGCACTTTGGAGTTTGGGCGAGTGGTCTGATGCTCCCGTCACGACCACCGCGCTTGCCCAGAAGGTTGGGGTCAGGCAGTCAACGACATCCGACGCGATTCGCAAACTCTCGGACGAGGGGCTCGTCGCGCACACGCCGTACGGGTCAATTGCTCTGACGGCACAAGGTCGAGTCTATGCCCTTGCGATGGTCCGTCGTCACCGCCTCATCGAGACCTTCCTCGTCGAGGTCCTCGGATACACCTGGGACCAGGTGCATAACGAAGCCGAGACCCTCGAACATGCGGTGTCAGACTTCATGGTCGACCGTATCGCCGAACATCTCGACCACCCCGATCGCGACCCTCACGGAGACCCCATTCCAGCTGCAGACGGAACCATTGATCGCCCGGCTGCGACCCCATTGACACACGTCGGAACGGGAAGCCGAGTCCGTGTCGAGCGGATTTCGGATTCCGATCCCAACCTTTTGCAGTTTCTGGCTGAGTACGGCATTCATGTCGGATCGTATTTCAGCACCGAAGCCGGTCCTCCATTCTCTGATTCTATTGTGATTCACCTTGAGGGAGGCAATGGAGCTGGCGTGACGCTCGGGCGCACGGCCAGCGACGCCATGTGGGTATCCCCGTGCTCTGCTGCGTGAGTTGTCGTAAGAACGGCGCTACTGAATTGTTGAAGTTGCGTAGACATACTCGGAGGCATCGTCGCTGAGGACTACAACGTTATCGTCTGGCTCCAATGTGAGACTGCTCTGGCCATCAGGGTGTTTCTCGAGGGTGATGTGGGTGCCCGGAAGGATGTTCTTCCGCTCCAGTTCGAAGAGTAGATGCTCAGGGGCGCGTCCAATTCTCGAAACTTGAAGTAGGTGAGCAGTCGGGAGAGCGGCGAGAGGTTCGCCGTCTCCCGGTCGCAGATCGTCTACCTTTGTTGGTATTCGGTTGCCATAGGGATCGAGCTCGGGGCTGCAGGCAAGAGCAGCCATCGTCTCCACGACATCGGAGCTCAGTGCCATTGCCATCACCGATGCCTCTTTCAATACGCGGTGCCATGGAACACTGAGAATCGTAAAGAGGTGGCAGCGGCAAATTCTTTCTGCGCGCACAGCCGACAGCGCCCTGCACGCGCCGGCCTCGGTCAATGAAAGTGGCCCATAATGCTCCTGCCTGACCAAATTGTGACTGGCGAGGACTCGAAGGTACTGAGTCACTGCAGGCCGACTGCGTTGCAGAGTCTCGGCAAGCTGGGCCCGGGTCATGGACTTGTTTTTCGACTCCTCCAGCTCCCAGAGACCGCGGAGGTACTCGTCGATCACGGAACTTGAGCCTCTGCCGAGTGCCGCTTCCACTGGTCGTTGGTCCGGCGATGTTGCCGCGACTTGGCGATCAGCCCGTGGCTGGGGCTGAACAGGTAAACACCGGTGAAGACGACACCTTGGACAAGCACAACTAGACCGCCAGATGAGGCATCCAACCAGTAACTCAGGTAGATCCCTAGCACCGAGGACAACGCCGACATGATGGGCGCGATGAGGAGCATTCGATTGAATCTATCGGTGAGAAGGTGGGCGGTCGCTCCTGGAATGATGAGCATCGCCACGACCAGGATGACACCGACAACCTGAAGTGCTACCACTGTCGTCAGAGCAAGGAGTGCAAGCAGCAGCGCTCCGAGAACCCGCGGCGACAGGCCGATTGCGTAAGCGTGAGTCGGATCAAATGCGTACAGAGTCAGGTCGCGGCGCTTGGCAATCAGGACGGCGAACGCGATGACAGCAAGCAGCGCAATCTGTCGAAGGTCCGAAGTCGAAACGCCGAGGATGTTGCCGAAGATGATGTGATTGAGGTCGGTGTGACTCGGCGTCGTCGAGATCAGCACTAGCCCCAGGGCAAACAGGGTCGTAAAGACGATGCCGATGGCAGCGTCTTCCTTGATCCGACTAGTTCCTCGAAGAATGCCGATCGCTGCGACTGCGATGAATCCGAAAACCAGCGCACCGGCGGCGAAGGGGATCCCTGCGATGTAGGCAATGACGACCCCGGGAAGAACTGCGTGCGAAACAGCGTCACCCATCAGAGACCAGCCGACCAGGATCAGCCAGCACGATAAGAGTGCGCAGACGATTGCAGCGAGCACTGTGGTGGTCAGTGCTCTGATCATGAATTCGTAGTGGAGTGGTTCGATGACGAGACTGTAGAGGTTCATTCGGATTCTTCTGCCCTTCGAATGTCGAGACCAAATGCCAGTGAGAGGTTCTCGGGGCGCAGAGCATCGGCGACAGGACCTTGAAAGAGGATTGACTGCAGCAAAAGGATTGCCTCATCAGCCAGTTGTGGCAGAGCATGCAGATCGTGAGTGGAGATGAGCACGCAGTGCCCCTCATCGGCGAGTTCACGCAGCAGTTGAACGATGGTCGATTCGCTGCTCTTATCTACCCCAGCGAAGGGTTCATCAAGCAATAGCACGTTGGCTCCTTGCGCAAGTCCACGAGCGACAAATGTGCGTTTCTTCTGCCCACCAGACAACTGTCCGATCTGTCGAGAACCGAAGGTCTGGAGCCCGACGCGTTCTAGTGCCTGTTCGACCACTTGACGATCCGCCGACGTGGGCTTTCGAGTGAATCCTTGATACGCGTAGCGGCCCATCATGACGACATCGCGGACGCTGACGGGGAACGTCCAGTCAACATCCTCACTTTGTGGCACGTATCCCAGCAAGCCTTCTTTCCGTGCTTGCGTCGGTGTCCTGCCGTTGATCGATACGGTGCCTTGAACCGGGCGGGTCAGTCCCATGATCGTTTTGAACAGAGTGGACTTCCCCGACCCGTTCATTCCGATCAGACCTGTCACGGAACCGAACTCCACTCCGAGACTGACATCCTCCAGTGCCCTGACGTCGCCGTATTGCACTGTGACACCGTCAGCACGGATTGCTGAAGTCACTTGTTCCCACCCGTCAGAGCTTCAGTGATGGTGTCAGCGTCGTGCTTAATGAGCTCAAGGTATGTTGGCACAGGTCCGTCCGCTTCTGAAAGCGAGTCGACATACAGTGTCCCGCCAAACTCCGCGCCGGTGGCGTCAACGACTTGTCGCATTGGTTTGTCCGAGACGGTGGACTCACAGAATACTGCGGGAACGTCATTGTGCTTGACGAACTCGATAGTGGAGGAAATCTGCTGCGGGGTTGCCTCCTGCTCCGCATTCACAGGCCAGATGTAGCGCTCGTCGAGATCCGCGTCCCGGGCGAGGTAGGAGAAAGCGCCCTCACACGTGACGAGGGCTCGTTCTTTGTCTGGCAGTGTCGACAGCTCACCGACAAGGTCATCCTGAACGGTTTGAAGTTCGTCTTTGTACGACTCTCCATTGGACTGAAAGTCGGCGGCGTGATCTGGATCCAGCTCGCTGAAAGCATCGACCATGTTGTCGACATAGATTTAGACGTTGACAGGGCTCATCCATGCGTGGGGATTCGGCTTGCCCGCATAGGCGTCCTCGGAAATGTCGATTGGTTCGACACCCTCGGAAACGACTTCATGCGGGGCGTCGGTCTGTTCGACGAATTGCTCGAACCATGCCTCCAGATTCAGCCCATTGTCAAGAATCAAGTCGGCTTCTGACGCCTTGGCCACATCCTTGGGAGTGGGTTCATATCCATGGATCTCGGCACCGACTTTGGTGATCGATTCCACCTCCAGGTGTTCGCCGGCTACGTTGTCGGCAATATCGGCAAGGACGGTGAACGTCGTCAACACCTGAGGCTTACCTTCGGTCGACGACGACTCCGCGTTCCCAGCACCGCAACTTGTCAGGGCTAGCGCCGACGCAGAGATCAGAGCGAGTTTCGACTTCAAATTGATTTGCATTCCCATCACTCATTTCTCGATTCATGTTCTCAAAAGCTCAGACTGCGACAGAGTGGGCTTTCAGCGTTTATATGACGGACTTCAAATCGCGCAGTATCGCAACCGGCGCCGGCGGCCCCGTTCATCGATACCTGAGAGTAGGTGGAGGTTCCGCCCGGTGTGCGGCTTCTATGAAGTGGTCGATGTCCTCCGAGCGTGCGCTCCTGAGAAACAGGGACGTCAGACGAAAGAGGTATCCGAGCATCCGCTCGACGTCTGAGCACGTTCTCACTACTTCAAGAGCGCCATCGGTGTTGCCAGCGCGAAGTTCCTCGAACACGGTGATCGCTTCGATCCAGGTGCCCTGCGGTTGTGCACTCTCGTTCATCATCAATCCTTTCGGTTGGGGCGCCGGACACCGAGTCGCGCTTGAAGTTCGGTACGCCGAATCTATAGTATCGGTGTACCGAATTACAAAAAGCACGGCGGGGAAACCTCAGAAGCCTCAACTGAGGTACGCGCAGAAGGCTTGGCAAAAAGAGTTTCTAGTTCTAGGAGGGCTGTAGTGGTGCATGGACCGCGGCCACAGACGACCTATCCGATCCGAGAGCTGCACGAGGGTGAATCGCCGGACCTGGTGTATTTCTCCAGCGTCTCGGAGAACACCCGTCGATTCGTCGATAAGCTCGACCGTCCTGCCGTACGCATACCGTTGCGCCCACGCTTGGAGGGCATGATTCGAGTGGCATGCCCCTTCGTCTTGGTCGTGCCGACTTACGGCGGCGGGGAACAGGCGGGTGCGGTTCCGAAGCAGGTGATCGCCTTCCTGAACGACCCGGACAACCGCGCTCTGCTGCGCGGGGTGATCACCGCGGGGAACACGAACTTCGGCGAGCATTACTGCCTGGCCGGGCCCATCATCTCGCGCAAGTGCCGCGTGCCCGAGCTCTACCGCTTCGAGCTGCTGGGCACACAGCGCGACATCGAAACCGTCAACAACGGCCTGGACCGCTTCTGGGACCAGGCCAACAACGAGAGGACAACCGCATGACCACCATCGCCTCAGAGGTTCCCGTGCGCACCGGCATCGGAGAGCGGAAAGACTACCACGCGCTCAATGCCGAACTGAACCTGTTCGCCCCCGACGGCTCGATCCAGTTCGACAAGGACCGTCAGGCCGCCGCCGAGTACCTCCGCCAGCATGTGGTCCCGAACACCAAGGTCTTCTCCTCGGCGGCCGAGCGCCTGGAGTGGCTAGTGGACCACGATTACTACGAGTCCGAATTCCTGGAAGCCTACACCCCGGAATTTCTATGCGCACTGCACGAGCGCGCCCATTCCGTGGGGCACCAGTTCGCCACTTTCTTGGGAGCCTTCAAATTCTTCACCTCGTATGCTCTGAAAACCTTCGACGGCACCACCTATCTCGAAGGGTTCGAAGAACGGGTGGTCGCTACCGCGCTCTACCTCGGTCAGGGCGACGAGCAACTGGCCACCGGGCTGGTCGACGAGATGCTCTCCGGTCGCTTCCAGCCCGCGACGCCGACGTTCCTCAACGCGGGGAAAGCCCAGCGCGGCGAACTGGTCTCCTGCTTCCTACTGCGCGTGGAAGACAACTTAGAGTCCATCGGTCGCAGCGTAAACTCCGCCTTGCAACTGTCCAAGCGCGGCGGGGGCGTGGCGCTGTTGCTGTCGAACCTGCGTGAGGTCGCTGCTCCGATCAAACGAATCGAGAACCAAGCCTCCGGCGTGGTGCCGGTGATGAAGATCCTCGAGGACTCGTTCTCCTACGCCAACCAGCTTGGCGCTAGGCAGGGCGCAGGCGCGGTCTACCTGCACGCCCACCACCCCGACATTCTTCGCTTCCTCGACACTAAGCGCGAGAACGCCGACGAGAAGATCCGCATCAAGACCCTCTCCCTGGGAGTCGTCATCCCTGATGTGACCTTCCAACTGGCCAAGGATAACCGGGACATGCACCTCTTCAGCCCCTACGACGTGCAGCGCGAATACGGTACGCCGTTGTCAGACCTGTCGGTGAGCGACCACTATGACGAGCTCGTGGCGAACCCGCGGATTCGAAAGAACGCGGTCAGCGCCCGAGAGTTCTTCAAGACCCTCGCCGAGCTCCAATTCGAGTCCGGATACCCCTATGTGCTCTTCGAAGACACCGTCAACCGTGCCAATCCGCTGGCAGGTCACATCAACATGTCCAACCTCTGCTCCGAGATCCTGCAGACCAACACGCCTTCGACCTACGACTCCGCTATCGGGTACCAGGAAATCGGCCAAGACATCTCCTGCAACCTCGGCTCACTCAACATCGCTCAGGCCATGAACTCCTCGAACCTGGGGTCGACCGTGGAAACCGCGGTGCGGGCACTGACCAGTGTCTCCGACCAGACTAACGTCGATGCCGTCCCGTCCGTGGCGAACGGGAACGAAACCAGCCACGCAATCGGACTGGGCCAGATGAACCTGCACGGCTACCTCGCCTCCCAGCGCATCCACTACGGCAGCGAAGAAGGCATTGACTTCACTGACATCTACTTCCTTACCATCACCTATCACGCGATCCGCGCATCGAATCAAATCGCGATTGAGCGCGGTAAGACCTTCGCCGGCTTCGAGGACTCGACCTACGCCGACGGCTCCTACTTCGACAAATACACCCAACATGACTGGCTGCCCGCCACTCAGCGGGTGCGCGAACTATTCGCAGACGCAGGCGTGACCATCCCTTCCCGCGAGGACTGGGTACGGCTGCGCGAGTCGGTGAAACAGCACGGAATCTACAACGCCTACCTGCAGGCCGTCCCGCCCACCGGTTCGATCTCGTATGTGAACAACGCGACCGCTTCGATCCACCCGGTCACGGCGAAGATCGAGATCCGCAAGGAGGGCAAGCTCGGCCGCGTCTACTACCCGGCCCCGCACATGAGTGATGACAACGTCGGCTTCTATCAAGACGCCTACGAGATCGGCTACGAGAAGATCATCGACACCTACGCCGCAGCAACCCGACACGTCGACCAGGGGCTCTCGCTCACCCTGTTCTTCCGCGACACTGCCACGACTCGCGACATCAACCGCGCTCAGATCTACGCGTGGCGCAAAGGCATCAAAACCCTCTACTACATCCGACTGCGCCAACCAGCACTCGAAGGTACCGAGATCGAGAACTGCGTCTCCTGCACACTCTGACCCAATCCAGCCCATACCTAAGGAACCCGCATGACGACCACTAACCCCACCTGCCCGCTCTCCGAGACCTCGGTTACCCCGCCCAAATACCGCCACGACCCATTGGCCAGGCTGCGACCGATCAATTGGAACCGCGTCGGCGACGAGAAAGACCTCGAGGTATGGAACCGGCTCACCGCGAACTTCTGGCTACCCGAGAAGGTGCCACTATCCAACGACATCCCCGCCTGGCAGAGGCTCACCGAGAAGGAACGAACTCTCACTATGCGTGTCTTCACCGGGCTGACGATGCTTGACACGGTGCAAGCCACAGTCGGGGAGATCTGTCAGATCCAGGATGCTCGCACCGAACACGAAGAGGCCGTCTACACCAACATCGCGTTCATGCAGTCGGTGCACGCCCGGTCCTACTCTTCGGTGTTCTCCACCCTGACGAGCACTCCGGAGATCGACGACGCCTACCGGTGGGCCGTAAACAACGACCTGCTTCAGCAGCGGTGCAAAAAGGTACTGAAACACTACTACGGCAACGACCCGCTCAAACGGAAGGTCTCCTCTACTCTGCTGTCCTCGCTGCTGCTCTACGCAGGGTTCTACCTGCCATTGCATTTCTCCGTGCACGCCACACTGACCAACACCGCAGACATGATCCGCCTCATCCTGCGGGATAAGGCCGTGCACGGCTACTACTCCGGCTACAAATATCAGCGAGGCATCGAGAATCAGGCATCTGAACGGCAGAACGAGATGCACGAGTTCACCTACGAGCTGCTTGAAGACCTCTACGAGCTAGAGCTCGCCTACTCAGGTGAACTGTACGAGCCGCTGGGGCTGATGGACGACGTGGCAGTGTTCGTACGCTACAACGCGAACAAGGCACTGATGAACCTCGGCTACCCTGCACGTTTCAGCCCGGGAGAGACCGAAGTCAATCCGGAAATCCTCGCCGCACTGGCACCAGGTGCTGATGAGAACCACGACTTCTTCTCCGGGTCCGGTTCCTCCTACGTCATCGGCAAGGGCGAAGACACCAGCGACGCCGACTGGGACTTCTGACTTTTGTCGCCCGACCATCCTCATCAACTATGAAAGGCCCCTTATGACCAAGAACATCTCCGTGATCATCGGCAGTCTGCGCCGCGGTTCCTACGCTCGCAAGATCGCCCACCAGGTCATCAGGTGCTTCCCTGACGGCTACAACGTGCAGATCGTCGAAATCCGCGACCTGCCGCTCTACGACTTCGACTATGACGACCCCGACGTCTCCGACAAACCAACCCCAGAGGCGTACACGCACTTCAGGGAGACTATTAAAGCCTCCGACGGCGTGTTATTCGTAACCGCTGAGAACAACCGCACTATCCCAGCCTGCCTGAAGAACGCAATCGACATCGGCTCTAAGCCCAACAGTGACGTCGCGTGGAAGAACCTCCCGGCCGGGATCATCAGCCATTCCGTGGGCCGCATGGGCGGCTACAGCTCCCAGAAGAACCTCCGCCTGGCCCTGTCCTACTTCGACATGCCTACCCCTGGCCAACCGGAAGTGTTTCTCGGCCAGTCGCCGAGCTTGTTTGATGAGGACGGGGCTATCGCTGCTGAGACGACTGTGGAGTTCCTCCAGAACTACGTGCAACGGTTCACCGAGCTCGTTTACGCCCACCCGCGCGGGTGAAGGTAGATTCTGGCTCTGACGAGCTGGTACTCCCCACCGCCGTTGAAGACCTTTGTAGCCAGGAGGCCGTCGATAGTCCTCGCCACTCCTCGGGCCGGATCTGTCCCGGTAGTGGCGGTCCCGAACTTGATCGCACGGCGGGCAGAACCTTTCGATCCGAGCAATTGCCTATTCAACTACTTCAGGAAGCGATCACCTATGCCTTTGCGCGCACAGCATATCCGCACTGCTTTCCTTGACTACTACCAGGGACGCGGTCATACCGTCATTCCACGCAGTGGCCTCGTGGCGGAAGAAGATGGCACCACCTTGTTTACCGGCAGCGGCATGCAACCGTTAATGCCATACCTACTGGGTGAGCCGCACCCTTCGGGTCTGCGGCTGGCGAACTGCCAACCAGCAGTACGGGCACAGGACATGGTTGAAGTCGGCGACAATCGACACACTTCGTTCTTCGAAATGCTAGGGAATTGGAGCCTCGGTGACTACTTCAAAGAGCAGCAGATCCGCTGGTTCTTCGATTTCTTGACCCGCATTGTCGGGTTGGATCCCCACCGTTTGTATGTCACCGTGTTCGGCGGCGATGTTTCGGCACGTGTCCCACGTGACGAGGAAGCGGCGCAGATCTGGAAGCAAGTGTTCGCCGACGCCGGAATTGAAGCCCAGGTCGCGGTGATCGGGACCCAATCCGACGGGGACGCCCGTGGCATCAGTCCCGGGGAACGCATCTTCTTCTATGGCGACGAGGAAAACTGGTGGAGCCGAGGTAAGGGGCTGGCTGGCACTCCGGTTGGGGACCCTTGTGGGCCCGACAGTGAAGTATTCTTCGACTTCGGCCCTGAGCACCACGACCCGACCCATGGTCTGCCACATCCGGCTAGCGAAAGTGGTCGATTCATGGAGATCGGGAACCAGGTGTTTATGCAATATCAACGCCAACCCGACGGCACCTTCACCCAGCTGACTCACCGCAATGTCGACTTTGGTGGCGGCTTGGAAAGGATCACTGCGGCTGCGAACGACGACCCGGACATATTCCAAATCAGTGTCCTTCGCCCTATCATCGAACACTTGGAGAAGCTCAGCGGCCGCTCATACCGGGACGCGACAGTTGGCATGCGTGTGATTGCCGACCACCTGCGTGCAGCAGTGTTCATGATCGTGGCCGGGGTGCGGCCGGCGAACAAAGAACGCGGGTATGTGCTGCGCCGACTGGTACGTCGGGCGATCCGGTATGGGCAGGCAATCGGAATTCAAAAGCTCTTTCTGCCCACCACAGTTTCGGTAATCACCGTCCTCTACAATGACAATTATCCGGAACTAGACACGCAGCACAAGACGATCATGACGGTTTTGGAGAAGGAAGAACGCGTGTTCCTGCGCACGCTTCGCAAGGGCTTGGAGGAACTCCACCGACGAGGCCCAACGGGGATGACTGGGAAGGATATCTTCACCTTGTATGACACGTTCGGGTTCCCCACCGAACTCGCGGTGGAGGAAGTACTCCATTCTGGTTACAGCCTCTGTCCGCAATGGAGGGACACCTTTGACCGATATATGCAGCAACAGCGCGCTCGGTCCCGAACAACCGTTTCGCGCAAAGGCCCCGTCCAATGACTGACCTCAGGTTGGCGGTTGAACGATTGACGAAACTTTAGGCTCTCAAGCACCAGGTTTGATGGAGAGTTCTCTAATCATCGGGCGTGAACCCCTGGAAGTGGACACATCAATGTGTACTATCAGGCGGCAATGCCCATCATAAATGTGTAATCGACCTCGAAGTCAACCGGTGCTCGATAACCCAGACTCGAATGTCTCCGCCTCGAGTTGTATCGAACCAACCACCGAAACACCTCACGACGACACTCGAGGTCCGAGACCCACCGCTTCGCTCCTTGCAGCGTCTCCCGCTTCAACGCCGCGTTGACCGACTCCGCCAGGGCATTATCAGCACTCGACCCGACCCTGCCCATCGACTGGACCACCCCGAACCGACGACACATCGCCTGAAACGACGAGGACGTATATTGACGACCATGGTCGCTGAATATTCGGCTTCTTGGGCGCCACTGCGCTCGTCTTTGAGCGCCACCTGTCTTGGGTGTCGACCGGCGTCGTGAGCGCCCCCGAATATTCGACTTCAGCGCCACCTGTTTCTAGGCTCCTTCTAC
>NZ_JBNBZD010000038.1:0-13782 GCF_049804075.1 Brevibacterium sp. FAM 24630 | reverse complement strand
GAGACCTTGGGAAACATTTGTGGAAGAGACCGGTGAGAGACCGGGACACTACTTCCTGCCCTCACGTCATGTTCGCACTCGAACCCGAACGAACGGCCAAGAATCAACCGAATCGGTGGATCAAGGCTTAAGCAGTTGAGTGCCGCCGTTATTCGTATCAACCCACTCAGCGGCAACACCGATGCCTACCAGTGGCCGATCAGTGACGACGGCAAGAGCATCTGTTGGGCGATTCTGAATCAGGGCAAACGTTCGGCCACGTTTGATTTCAAGTCTGAGGAGGCGCAACAAGAACGTGACCGATTTCGTCGCCGAGGTGGGCACGTTGATCACGAGTCTGCACGGAGCGGGCTGGGCGAGACGAAGGGGCTTTCTAAGTAGCTTGCGACGAACGAGCCGTTGTTAGACGTCGATCGGCCGACGAAGGACGGCCGGCTCGAGTTTCGGGAAGCAAATTGAAGTTGGGTCACACCTGTGGTTCGCGGCGCGCTAGGCCGCCGAGACTGCTGTTGCGGTCGGTCATGCGTGTGTTTTTCAAGGAGAGAGCTCCAGACCTTAAGGAGTTGGTGAACTCTGATCCTAGGTGCTGGCAAGGGAACCCGTTGTTCCTGCAGACCGGCCAGCAGAAAGTTGGAACTGTGATGGCAATCCCGATGCAGTTGCGGTTAGTCTGCGGCTGCATCAGTTTCCGCTCTGAGACTAGGTGAGGATACGGAGACCGTTTTGGCGTATGGCCCGTGGCCTGGTGTTGAGCAAGTTCTCGGGTCGAATGATGAAAGCGCACTTGACTGCGAGAAAATGATTCGAGGGCGGACCGGTCGTTATTGTGACAAAGTGAGTGAGAAGATCCCTTTTCATGATCCGACCGGAAACTGGAAATGACACAGAACTCTGAAGACCTCCGCGGTTCTTCCGGTCGGATCATATGCTCGGGAGAACCTTTTGACGGAAGTCGACGGTTTCATTCTCCAGGGTGAGGGGCAGGGATGTATTCTGCCATGTTAGGCATGACATATTCGTACTCAACGCCTGCAAAACTGTCGAGCAAGGCCTCGAAGATGATGCGTGCGCCTTCGACTGGCACCGCCATCCCGATTTGTTTTCGAACGGATTCTTTTGTTCCGTGGAATGCGAAGGTGTCAGGAAAAGTTTGAAGGCGAGCTCGTTCACGGTTAGTCAAAGCGCGAGGCTCCGCCCAATGATAGATGTGTGTACCGCCTCCACCAGAGCCTGTGACTGTGTATGAGGGCTTGGACGGATCGAGGCGTCGGTAGATCGATGAAAGTTTGGTTTTAGTCTTGATCTGCAAATGTTCCGGCACTTCTGCGTGCCAAGCGTTGCCGCCTGGAGGTATATAACCAAGACGCTCCACAACTGTATTCGACTGCCGTGTTGGTTCCTGGTTGGCAGCCCAATCCGGGATGTTCGCCAAGGCGGTTTCCGCGCTGACGTCGTAGCCAGCGTATCTACCGGGGCTCGGCACTTTGAACTCGACGTCGAGTTCCTTTCTGATGCCGATGACGATCATTCTGTGTCTCGCCTGCGGAACGCCGTATTGTTCAAAACGGTAATAGTGAGGAAAAATTCGATAGCCAGCTTCAACCATGTCGCCAAAAATTTGGCGTAATGCTACCCCGCCATCGGCACGGATTCCACCTACATTCTCGGCCAGAAACCAGTCAGGTGAGAAGCGCTTCAGCGCCTTGATTCCGTAAGTGTAAAGCGGGCCGAATGTACCATCAAATCCTTTTCGTTCTCCTACCTGACTGAAATCATTGCAGGGGAAGCCAAACGCGAGGCCGTCGATCCCACCAAGTTCTTCCAGCACGCCATAGTCCAGTGTGCGAATGTCATGGTGAACTACAGAATCGTGTTCAGGGTCATCGCAGATGTTCTGCGCGTATGTTCGGCATGTATCTAAGTCATAGTCTGTCGCCCACTGGTGTTCAATCGCGTAGCCAGGACGCATGGCTAGCTTTGCGGCAAGCCCTAGCCCTCCTGGGCCAGAGAACAGCTCTCCGAGGCGAAAGGTCTTGGTCGCGACCTCTTCCCGCTGTGAGGCGGCCTGCTCTGAATTGGTCTGTGTAGCCGGTGCAATCGTCATATCTCCAAGACTACGCTCAGCCACTGACATAAGCAGCTTCGCAGCGCGGCTGCCTAGGATTCGAGTAAGTCTGAGACATCCTGCGGCGTGATTTGTCTTCCGCACGACCATAGTTTCCGTAGGTCGTCGTGATTGAGGTTGCTTTCAGGGTAATGGGTGATCAGTCTCAGCCACGATTCCATGGAGATGCCTGAGCCGTTGACCCCTGAAGCTTTGATCACCTTTCTGAGATTGGGTTCGAAACTCGGCGCGAAATCCCCTGAGATATACATGAAGAACTTGAGTGGCGCCCCGTGGCTCACATCGACACGAGCCGGAATATAGTTGGTCTGCATTCGCAGCTGGTGGTCCGATTCGAGACGGTATGAAGGGTAAGCCTTCGTGTCGATGATGCCCGACCAGTCCTGATTCCAAACTTCTACGTCCGGCACTTTTCCGGTCTGCCCGATGTGGTTTGCCTCTAGATCGAAGATGGTGCGGAATACTTCTGCCGTTGCTTTCTCAAATTCGATTGCCTCGTCGGTTCCGGAGAAGGCCATTTGTCGGTAACGGTCGAGGAACTGGTTGAGACCCTGTTGAGGGGTTTTGATGAGCGTATTCAACGCGGAGCTGACGCTCTTCTCATCCAGTCCGGTATTGTTGACGACCGCACTGATGAGGCTCGGAGTAACTTGTGTAACTATCTTGGTCTGATACAGATGGCTGAGAGCGTGTGATACCAAACCAAACGTTTTGTCTCGTTGCGCTGCTTTTCGCACTGATCCAATGGCTCTATTGTCGCGCACTTTGTTTGGAGGTAGTCCGTAGCTGCGCTGATATGCGGCAGCCGCCTGCATTCGGTCGAATTCGCCATCAGGTTCAAGCCAGTCGAGCTTCCCAATGGGTGCTCCAAGCTTGAGGATCTCTGCGTCGATCTCTTCGAGCCGGGACTCGCTGATCGCGGTCACAGTCTTTGCTGAAGCGCCAACATCCTCGCCATTGATCGCCTGCGCATACCCTGTAAACCGCATCCATAACGCAATGGTGTTTCCGACATCTCTGGCTTTGCCCCCTGAAGCAAGCAGATCGTCTACGCACTTGTCGGACCCCCACATTCCTTGCCAATCCGATGGAAGACCACTGCGTCCAGACGTGCGAAATTCCTTGATCCTGTCTGCAATGCGGTTTGATTCTGAATCGGAATGCCGTTCTGCATAGCAGGCAACGCAAGTGGCGATTTCCTCATCAGTGAGGTAGCCGCCGAGATCGTCGCGGCGTAGGAGCTTCAACAACAGAATGAACGGTCGAAGACGGAACCGTCGATCGATATTCACCCTAGTTGCAATGCTGTACGCCGAGGGGAACTGGTAGGTAAGGATCTGTTTGCGAAGGATTGGCAAGGCATCTTCCTGATCCACGATGGCCTGACCAGCAAGAGTAAGGTGAACTTCCTGCTCCGATTGCGCGCTGTCGTTATGATAAAAGAACATCCCCAGGGAGTAGAGCAATGAGGCGTGAGTTCGACCCCCTCCGCCGCCGCGCCCCTTTACCCGATCTGTGTAATTGCCGCCGCGTTTTGCCTGAACAAAATCCAGCTTGGTTTCGTATTCGATGTGCTTATCGCGATTGCCAGTCCATTGCTCACCGGAAGCAACTGAGGCGAACACCTGCAAGGACTTTGGGATGCTGGTCAATTTTCGATGGGGACGGGTAACCCACCAATACTGTTTCGCGGCCAAGGTGGCGTGCCTCCTCAAATTTGCTTGCTCGTACATTGGCAAGTCTATCTCCGGTGCATCCTGGTAAGGGCAGTGTGTCGACATCAGATGTGTAAGCAGATCGAATCTGTGAAGTATGAGTAGCAGTCAGGGCGGAGCGTTCGAGACTCTTAAGCCGCAATCCAGCCATTTGGAGGTTCGGGTGTTTCGCACAATGGCAAACCGTGCCTGTGTCTCATGCCCCGTGACTTTGTAACTGGTCTTGTGCGACAAATCTTGATCTGAGAACCAGCAGAAGTGGTGGACTGCGCGCTTATATTTCCTCAGACGTCAGTCAGTCCGGCAATCGTCGAAGTTGTCTTCGGTGAGGGGTCTGCGGGCTCCGTGGCAATCGGTCGCGTGAGCATAGTGTCGGTTCTGCTGCATGGGTTCAGTTCGTTATCTTTCTGGTCGGCACAGTGTCTGTGGTTCACGATACGGTGAGAGGAATCGCCGGACGATCGGAGCCGGTAGATCAGCCTGCGGTGTTCGATCACCTGCGGCTTCGGAAGAAGTCGTTCTATAGGAGTAGCAATGACCAAAGAGCCTTCGCCCGTTGAAATCATCTTCAACAGCTTTCTTCAGAAGATGTCTCGTGAAGATGCCAGAAAGAAGACGAAGGTCTCGCTTGAAGCACTTCCCGGAATCGAAGACGAATTAGATGCCTTGGAGCGAGAGCACAAAGAAGAAGTCCTGACGCGGACCAAGCTGACGGAAGTCGGCACAGCGCGGCGGAGGGACCTTCGTGAGATCGGATGGTATTCGGGCGCCCCAGACGACGGCCTCTGGGCGGAGCTTCGTGAACGGATGCTTACGGGGGGTCTTGCCGGAGCCGTCGAGTCCATCGATCGCTCGACTGAAGAGATCGTTGCTTCTTTGGCCGAGCCTCGTGTAGAGAAGGACAGTCGGCTGGGGCTTGTCATCGGAAATGTTCAGTCAGGCAAAACGGCAAACTACTCTGCGGTCATAGCCAAAGCGCTGGACAGTGGTTATAAATTCGTCCTTGTCTTGTCCGGCGTTCACAACAATCTGCGAAAGCAGACTCAGGTACGTCTTGACCGAGATCTCGGAGTGTTCGAAGACAGGCAGTCTTGGTATCGATTGACGGATCCTGACGGCGACTTCGGCGACGCCCACACTGGAAACGCCAGCTCGATCGTTGCGAACCACGGTCGAGTTCTCGCGGTCGTGAAGAAGAACAGCCACAGGCTCAGAAAGGTCTTGGAGTTTCTTGCCAGTTTGGATGAAAGCACGAAGCGCGACACTCCTTTTCTCGTCATCGACGACGAATCGGACCAAGCGACTCCTGATGCTTCCGCGAAGATCGGCGACGAGCCTACCGCGATCAATCGCCTGATGCGACAGATCTGGGGTGAGGTTCGAAACGGTACATATGTGGGCTATACAGCCACTCCCTTTGCGAATGTGTTCATGGATCCTAATGTGCCTGAGACTTCGTTGCAGGAGCTCTATCCCCGGGACTTCATCCATGTGATGCCGACACCTTCGAACTATTTCGGGGCCGAGCGGATATTCGGTCTACATGACGTCGCAGATGAGGAGCGTGACGCTGAGCTTCCGGATGTTGTTCGGGCAATCTCCAGAGAAGAAGTCAGGGAACTTGTGCCCAGCGGAAGGAACATTGAAGGGTTTCGACCTAACGTCACGAAATCGCTTGGCGAAGCGATCCGATGGTTCATCGTCGCATGCGCTGTGCGGCGTGTCCGCGGGCAGCAGAAGAAGCATTCAACGATGTTGGTCCACACAACTCCGCGAACTGACCCGCACTTCGCAACGCGTGATGCCGTCGAGGAGTTTCTCGCGCCCCTGCGTAGGGCTTCTCTGAATGGTGATGTCGAAGGGTTCAAAGAGGTTTTCGAAAATGAGATCAACAGGGCGGCATGGCTGTATGACGGTGATGGATTGGCTCCAACTTGGCCCCGGGTGAGTGATGAGATTCCGAATGTGCTTCGGTATCTGCAGACGGTCGTGGACAACGGCCGAGAGGAAGATAGTGAACGGCTCTCATACTCTCATGAGCCCCAGACTGTGATCGTAATTGGTGGAAGCACCTTGTCGCGGGGCCTGACGCTTGAAGGTTTGTTCGTCTCGTACTTCACACGGACCTCTAACACGTACGACACGTTGTTGCAGATGGGGCGGTGGTTTGGGTACCGGGCAGGCTACGAAGATCTCCAACGCATTTGGGTGAGCCCGAGACTGGATGAAGACTACAGATTCTTGGCCACAGTTGAGGCCGATCTGCGAAGCGAGATCGCCCGAATGACTCAGGCGGGCATGACTCCAGCAGAGATCGGGGTCCGTGTGCGGTTGCACCCGGGAAGATTGCAGGTCACAAGTTCGGCGAAACAGAAGCATGCGCTGGAGGCTGAGGTCGATTTCGAAGGTTACAGACTTCAGACGACGCTCTTCGACTTCTCAAGCAACGACGCGGCCTTGGCCAATGTGAAGTTGACCGAGAATCTTCTGCGACAGATCCAGCCTTTCAGATCGCAGGAGGCACCAACCCTGTTCGAGGATGTTCCGCTGGAAGAGCTGCGGCCGTTTTTCGAAGAGTTCGAAATCCATGAGAACTATCGAAACGTCTTTTCGGATGCGATCAAATGGTCGAGCGAGAAGCTTCCGGACAAGCGATGGAATGTTGTTGTGCCTAGCGAGGGCAGGGGAGACGAACGGCTGAAGGTAGGAGAGCAGGTGGTCGGTTCGATACGGCGTGCGCCGATCGGCACCGAGACCGAAACATTGAAGAGCACAAAAGAGATCAACATTCGGGCGCTGATGTCTGGAAGGGACGTTATTCTCGACCTTCGACTTCAGGGCCGACTTCCGCAGAACAAGACTCTGGCCCAACTCAACAACGAAGCTCAATATGATTGGCGGAAGAACAGAGCAGGAGGCGACGGCCGAGGTCTGCTGGTGCTCTATCCGATCAGTCGTCACTCGGCCACATCTTCGGCAGATCGTATGTCTATGGATTCTGCGCTCCGTGCAATCGACCCGGTTCTCGTCGAAGAGGGGCAACCTCCGATTTTGGGCATGGCACTTGTAGCACCCTTCGACTCTGAAGAACGGCTTCAATCCAAGGGAAGCACTATTGCTGTGCGACCGATCTTCGACGATGCGGAGGATTTCGATGAGCCGATTGCAAGTGACACTGAGCGGGACTATCGGGGTGACTCATGAGCTCGGCTAAGAAGTTTTTCGAGGAGGCGATGCTAGACGGGGCTCCTTTGGTCTCGGGCGAAGCTTTTGTTGTGGTCGCCGATTCTTCTGGAACGCGACGTACCTGGTTGGGTTATCAAGAAGGTCAGTTTGCTGCCGCCTACTTCGAGATCGGCAGTGCGCGTAACATCAGCTTTTCGGTCAGCCAGGTGATCAGCGTGCAGGACGTTGAAGTCAACGACGACGAGACCGCTATCCGGTCGCATGCTTTGAAAGTTGTCTGCCACGAACCACGGCTGGACAATGTCTTCTTTGTTTTCATTGACGAAGTTCGTGCTGCGATCGGTGACGAGGCCGACGTGGTAGATGTTGTGCAATCGGCCGCTTCAGACTGGCGTCACCTCCTCCAGGTCGCGATGACGGAGTTGTCCGAGCCGGCTGCGGCCGGCATCTATGGGGAGCTTCGCTTTCTTGAAAGTGCTGTCGAGAGACTCGGTCCGACGGCAGCCGAGACTTGGCAACGGACCTCTCAAGACATGCACGACTTCACGGGCGATTCTGCAAGAGTGGAAGTGAAGACCTCGGCTTTTCAGGATAGATCAGCGGTTACCGTGCACGGGCTTCGGCAACTTGAGCCTCCGGTTAGTGGTACTTTGACTCTCGCAGTGGCTGAGATTCAAAGGCATGGAACAGACTCGCTTGATCAAGCGGCTGAACGGCTTAGGGAGCTGGGGGTCGATCGCGCAATTCTGACCAAGAAGCTTCGCGACGCTGGGTACGTCGAGGGAATGCCGGGTTCCGACGAATTCACTTTCAGCTTGCGATCTTGGCGTTTTTGGGAGATCGATGGGCAATCGCTTGTGCTTAACCGCTCGGCTGTAAGCGAAGCTGTAGCCGACGCAGTGTCGTCGCTCTCGTACGCGCTGAATCTTGGGTCCCTGGGGGAGTCCTCAATTAATTTCGACTATTCACGGCTGCGTTCCACTCGGAGGAGTGAGGTATGACGCTTTCTTCGCTCAAAAGATATTCAAAACCTCGCGGTGCAGGGGACCAGACGAGTGGCGGCCGCGGCAAACTCCTGCGAGCGACCAGCGCGCTTTCGCGGCTTGAGCTTCTGGTGAGAGAAACTCTGCAGAACTCGTGGGACGCCCGAGATGAGGAGTGGACTCCAGCCTATGGCGTGCGGGTCTATCGCATGGACCAGGCAGTCAGACAGATCCTACGAGGGCATGTCTTCACTGACCTCCCTGATTCGCTTGCCGACCTCTCCGACTGCCTTCATGCTCCTGATGTTCACGCGATCGAGATCTTCGATCGCGGAACTGTTGGGTTGAACGGTCCATTTCGTGCGTCTGAAGTCGCAAGAGACGGGGAAGAAAACAACTTCAATTCGTTCGTCTTCGACATCGGCACGACGAAGGCAACAGGACAGTCCGGAGGGACCTTCGGATTCGGAAAGACTGCAAGTTTCGAAATTTCCAATGCACACAGCGTTGTCTACTGGTCTCGATGCCGGACACAAGATGGCGATGTCGAGCATCGTCTGATCGCATGTTCACTACATAATCCGTATGAAGAGGGCAACGCACGTTTCACCGGAGCTCATTGGTGGGGCGATCCAGATGATGACGACATCGTCCCGATCCGCGGTGAAGAGGCGGCCACGCTCGGCGAGCAGATCTTTCGAACCCATTTCGGCGATACAGATGATGGCGATCCGGAGACTGGGACATCAATTCTCATTTTGGACCCGGTGATCACCATCGGCGTCGAAGACGGACTCGCCGAACGAGTGCCTGTGCGCACTGACGAACAGTCCGAGGTTCTGCTCCAACAGATTTCGGATGCTTTGGCCCATAGTGCTTGGCCCAAAGTCGTTCCGAGCGGTGAAGAGGTGCAGCCGATGATTGTCCAACTGTACGAGAACTGGACAGAACGGCCAGTCGTAGACGCCATACTGGCCCAGTATGGTCACTTCGCCTCGGGGCTCAACTCGGTGCGGAACGAGCAGGGACAGCTCGAGGAAGGATACTCGACTGCTCTCCCGCTCGGAACTGTGAGGTCGCAGTGCTTGCCGATCGTTTTGCGCCCCCGGGGTGCAATGGTCTCTTTGCGAAGCGAGCTGTTCGGCGGACGACAGGACGATACTGTCGGCCACCTATTTCTCATCGAGAGCGCTGAGACCTCGACGGAGGTTGACAGAGGAGCGCCCAAAGATGTGCTCTGCACCATGCGGTCTGAAGCCGAGCTCGTCGTCAACTACGATCCCGTGCTCGAAGCTGAGGGCGGCCTCCTGCAATGGCACGGAGTCTTCAAGCCGACACCGGAATGTGACCGGCACTTCGCTGCTTCAGAACCCCCGACCCATGATCGGTGGACACCTGATGCGGCTGAAAGCGAAGCATCGCGCTATGTGGTCAGAAGGACACTTGAACAGATCCGAACGAAGACTAAGAAGTTCCTGAGCGAAAACAGAATAAGCGCACCCGCTCAAGAGCAGTCGGTGAGGAAGGTCGCTTTGGGCCTGCGCAGCTTTGTTCCCCTGGGACTCCCTCAAGAGGAGGATGCAACCCGAAATTCACCCCGTCGACGAGCTCGTCGATCGGGCGGACCGAAGAAGGGGAACAAGACGGAAGCGACGATTCTTAACTCGACGCCATTGCCGGACGGCGGAGGACAGGTACTCGACGTGTTCCCTACCAGTCGTAACGGAGAATCAGTACGCCTTCGGGCTGATGTTTTCGCAATCACCTCCGATGGAAGGATGGCGCTCGACGATGATGAACTCACTGTCAGCTGGCGTTCAGGGGGAACTCTGCGGGAAATCGGCAAGGACTGCATCGCTCAGTCGGGGGTCGAAGTTGAACTGAGGTTGGAGACTCGGACGCCGGCCGCGCTGGAGATCGACCTCAAGACAGAGGCGGGCGCATGACCAAACAGCTTCTCTATCCTTTTCCCCGAATCCCGACGCAAGACCTCGAATGGGGAGAATGGGCTATCCGAATCAACGGTGTTCAGGTCTCTGAGACATCAATCGCAGATGAATGGGATGCGAATTCAGAACTCGTCCTCGGTGTATCCGTTCGTGTGAGAACAGATTCGTTCAGCCGCCTGGACGTTGGGAATCCGGTGCTGACGCTGACTGCAACCTGTCCAAGCACGGCATTCGTGACGTACGCCGAGGCAGAATTCCGTGCTGAAACATCGACAGCGGGTGCTGGCGCCGAGGTGCGGATCGCCGGTGCAGAAGTATCCCAGATATTAGTGGTTCGGCCTGAGATCATCGGTGATGATCAATCAGAGGCTTGGCTCCGCAGGAGAATCCTCGCTGAAGGTCCGTCGTTGCGACTTCCGCTTGATACAGAGCTTGACGGTTTTCCGACATCAAGCTATTCATTCACGCAACGGGGTATGCCAGACGCGCCCTGGCGCATAGTCGTTTCTGCCGACGGTTTGGAAGCTCCGTTCGCCCATTCGATACGGCTGGAGCTCAACGAAGACTACGCGCCGGTTCGAAAGCTGATCGCAGGAAAGCCGGAGCCCCATCTCGCTCGCGAGCTCGACGCCACGATCGTCCGAGTTCTGGTTGGCACCGCGGCTCGACTGTCGTCGGGGTCAAGTGGGGAGCAGTCACCAGACAGCGTTGCGGCTGAATTTCCTGATTCGATTGCGGCCGCTGCACAGCGGGCAGCACAACAGTATCTGCACCTTTCACTGACGGCGGCGGTGAAATCATATCGACTCACGCCTGAGAAACATGAGTATGAAGTCGCCAACGGCACAAGACTATTCAAGGACTGACAATGTTAGGAACTGTACTCTACCCGCGGGTTGATGCGAAAGATGCGCATAGACTGCAGAGCGAGTTCATTTCGCGTCTTGACGCGAAGATCGAATTCAGCGATTCGGACCTCGACGCTGCGTTGAGCAGTCCGCGAGCTTTTCCTCCGACTGGTGGACGCCGGATCAGCGAAGCCGAACTGAGAGATCTTCGTCGGTCGTGCCTCGACGGGCTTGCTGATGCCTCGGCTAGCAATGATGTGGCTAAGACGTCATCATTCGACCTCGCCGTCGGCAGAGTTCTGCACCAAGCAGGTAAACAATCGTTTGGGGAGTTCGGTGATCCATATGTGTGGGATTTTCTGACCCTGATACTGTTGCCGGATCTTGCAGCGAAACGACTGGCGATGGGGAGTGCATCCGTCGGCAGTGGATCCTCTTTGGCGAAACGAGTCACCGGTGGCGACCGGAGGCATGTTTTCCAACGGCTGTGGAAGCGCTGGCTCATCTTTGGCCCCGACATCGTGGAGTCCGGGAAACTCACCGAAGATGACTACGTTGCGACGATAGAACGTCTTATCACCAACCGCCCCCGGCTCGCCCGAGTGGTGGCCGAGGCGATAATGGCATCAGACTACTCGGGCTCTGACCGGCGTGAGTATTCCCGCGTATTCATGCGCAAACTGCAACAGACATCTGGACTGGTCCAGATCCGTGACGATGATGAAGTCTATCTGCGGAATGTCGTCGAGGCTGTTCATAGTCAAACCGTTGATTTTCTTAACCTTGCAGAAACGAGCGGAAACCAATTCCGGCTGTTCGGTTAGAAGGGGGCCGAAATGGGTGGTACGTCCTGGGCGTCCTCTGACCATGCGCGACGAACGATGCGCGCCAACAAGCGCAGAGACACCAAACCTGAGTTGGCTCTGCGCTCGATTCTTCATGCTCGTGGTCTGCGGTTTCGGGTCGACACGTCGCCAGTGAAGGGTATACGCACACGAGCCGATATCGTCTTCTCCAAAGCCAAAGTTGCTGTGTTCGTCGATGGGTGCTTCTGGCACGGCTGTCCTGAGCACTTCATCATGCCGAAGACAAACACTGATTACTGGTCAGCGAAGATCGGCCGGAATAGAGACCGCGATGAGGCTTCTGATATTGCTCTTGCTGCCGTGGGTTGGAAACCGATCCGGGTCTGGGAACACGAGGACCCTGCCGCAGCAGCGGATCTGGTGGAATCGGAGTGGAGAGAAAAAGTACGAGGACGCGGACCCAAGGAGTGATCTGAACTCCGCCTCTGGCACGATCGCCGCTTATCGGCGCGTTCGACTCTTCTATAGATCCAGCGCTTCCCACGCGAACGTCGCCAGCCAGTGCGAGGACATGTACTCGTCCGAGACTGCGGCTTCAAGCCCCGGAGCCATGAGCACTTCGACTCGGGTGAGCATGCCCTTGGCCTGAGCCATGAGGTCGTCATTGCCTGTGTGCCTGGCTGTCTGTTCGAGCTTTGGTGCCAACCGCATCAGTGAAGCCGCGACGGACAGTCCTAGCCCGTAGAGATGACTCTGCTGTCCATCGGTGGGGTCGAGGACCTCGACCGGGGTCAGTGCCGGTGATTCGGGGGTGAGGTCGGCGAGGAAGACCGGCAGCCATGTGGCGAGTTCGTCATCGGTCAGCAGCTCAGCCATCAGATCGGCTTCGCACAGACCGGGCGACAAGAAATCGTGGCCGCTGCGCTCCTGGTGGAAGTTCCAGGTCCGGTCCTCGGCATAGAAGCGCCGAGTTGCGCCGGCGATGGCGTCGACGACATCGTGCCGTTCCTCGGCACGTGCACCGACGAGGATGCGGCGCAGAGCGAACGCGGTATTCGAGTGCACGCCGTGCCGCACCGGTTCGGCGACCTTCGGCAGCCACTCGAGCACCAGCTCGAACACGGCATCGGCCAGGACCTGGGTGTTCTTCCCCAGCCCTTGCAACTCAGGGGAATCACTGGCGTGGAGGACACGGTTGAGTTCGATTGCCCAAGCCCACCCATATGGGCGCTCCCAGCTCGGATTGGAGCGGAGGAAGTCCGCCTCGGCGAGCATATTGTCCTCGCTGAGGTGGGCAGCGAGGACCTCGACGGCCTCGGTACGCCACGATGCTGCACGCTCCGCCTCGGTGTCTAGGAGGGAGACCAGCAGGTAGTGCATGTGCACGCTCGAGTGCCAGTCATAGGAATTTGCGAATGCCGGATTCTTCTCGACCGCGGGCACGATGTCGGCGAGGCTGTGGGCCGTGTGATGGGCCGCGAAAGGGTACTCACGGGTGATGTTGGCCAGGGCCACCTCGGCGAAAGGGTGGACGAACTGTTTTGGAGGGGTCATGGAGGTCTTTCCTCGATCTGTCGTTTGAGGGCACCGGCAGCCACCGGGCCCCACACAACGATTCTGTCATCTCAACCCTGCAGGTCTCTGAAACCGGATCAGCTCAGACGAATGGTGTCTTGACCGTCCTCGGCGATCTCATGCACTCGATGACGGCGCAGCCGCTCGAGCAGCCAAGTCTCCACCGAACCGAAACGCCGGCCACGATGCCAGATGAGGTCGACAGAGACGAGCCAATCAGTGAACGGATAGGCATCGAGTCGGAGTTCGACCAGTTCGCCGGAAGAGATCTCTGCCAAGACGAGCTGCCGGGGCAGAGTCGCCCAGCCGAGACCAGATCGGGCCAGTGCCGTGAGAGCCTCGTAGGAATCGGTGTGCCATGTCTGTGTCGACTGCAGGTATTCGCTCGTCGGTAGTGCGCTCGAGTGCGAGATGTAGGCGAGATGCCGGTAGCCGCGCAGCTCATCGAAGCTGGGAGTGGGAATCCGAGTGAATATTCGGCTTCTTGGGCGCCACTGCGCTCGTCTTTGAGCGCCACCTGTCTTGGGTGTCGACCGGCGTCGTGAGCGCCCCCGAATATTCGACTTCAGCGCCACCTGTTTCTAGGCTCCTTCTA
>NZ_JBNBZD010000037.1:0-14554 GCF_049804075.1 Brevibacterium sp. FAM 24630 | reverse complement strand
GGGCCGATGCGCTCTTCGATGCCCACCGCGATGATCCCGAGTTCGGGTACCGATACCTCGCCGACGAAGCCGAAGCGGCCGGCCAACCCATGGCGGCACGCACTGCGTGGCGGTTGTGTTCGGCCAACGACTGGTTTTCCGCCTTCGGTAAGGGCCGGGCGAAGAACGGGAAGAAACCCGGCCCACCCGTTCACGACGATCTGTGGGGACTGCTGAAGGTTTGGTTGACTCCTGGGTTTATGCCGCCAGGGCGACGGCCTTTTGGTGAACAAGCTCGTATTCAACCGGGGTCAGTTTACCCAAACGTCGCTGTCGACGCTTCCGGTGATAGGTCCGCTCGACCCAGTGGACGATCGCTGTGCGCAACCTCGCTCGCGTGTCCCAACGGCCCCGATCGAGGACGTTCTTCTGCAACACGGCGAAGAACGATTCCATCGCCGCATTATCACCAGCAGCACCGACCCGACCCATCGATCCGACGAGCCCGTAATGCCGTAGAGCCTGCTGGAACTTCCGAGAACGAAATTGCGAGCCGCGATCCGAGTGAACGACACACCCGGCAATCATTCCAGACCCGCCACGACGGGCCACAGCATCATCAATCGCCGCCACAGCCAGGCGAGATTTCATCCTCGAATCGATGGCATAGCCGATGATTCTGTTGCTGAACACGTCCTTGACCGCGCACATGTACAGCTTGCCCTCACTGGTGTGGTGTTCGGTAACGTCGGTCAGCCACAACTCGTTGATTGCCTTGGCAGTGAAGTCGCGTTCGACGAGGTCGTCACACACTGGTGGGCCGGGCTTCTTGCCGTGTTTCCGGGCTCGTTTGATCGTGTGCGAGAACAACTGCTGCTGGGAGCACAATCGCCACACACGACGCTCTGACGTCTGCAGACCCGCGGCGTGGAGTTCATCGGCGATGAACCGGTGCCCGAACTCAGGATCGTCCGTATGAACGTCGTAGGCGGCATTGATCAGATGTGCCTCGTCCCAGTCCCGAGCTGAGACCGGATGAGCGCACCACTTGTAGAACCCCTGCTTGGTAAAGCCGAGCACCCGACAGGTCACTGCCACCGGCACCCCGGTGGCAGCAAGGTCAAGGACCAGCGGGTACATCATTTTGGGTGATGGCCACCGAGCTTCAAGTTCGCTTGCGAGAGGTACGCTGCGGCCTCGCGGAGGATCTTGTTCTCACGCTCGAGCTCGCGAATGCGTTTCAGCGCTGCCGCCTGGGCGCGTGACTCCTCGACATCACGGGAGGGCTCGAGTCCGTGCTCGCGTAGCCGCGAGTCACGCACCCAGGCCTGGAGAGCTGACTTCGAGATACCGAGGTCGGCACACACCTGCTTCTGGGTCATTCCATCGTCCAAGAGCTCGAGCGCTGATTGCTTGAACTCATCGGTGTAGATCTTTGGCATGACTACTATCCTTCCTGGAATTTATCCAGTCGTGAAGTCAACCAAACCTTCAGCAGTCCCGTGTCGAATGCATCTGAATCAAGATAGTCAGCTGGCTGACTAGCTGACAAATGGAGCACCCAGCACGGGCGTATTAGCGCGAGCCCCTTCCGATCCAGCATGCATGCTGGATCGGAAGGGCGGATTACGTCGTGTCGTGCGTTCTCGGCCGGTAGCCGATTCGTCAGGCGTTCAGCGCTTCTTTACGGGCTTGAACGACGTCGAGCACTTCCACGTCGTCTTGCCCTTCTTTGCGGTGACGGTCACGGAAACCTTCTTGCCCGGAGTCGCCCCGGAGATGTAGTACTTCAGAGAGGCCTTGCCCTTCTTCGATGGGGCGGCCTTCTTCTTCGTCTTCGTCGTCTTGTAGTGAGCGATGGTCTCAACCTTGGACTTCGACCCGACCTTCGAGACATTGACCCAGGTGTTCGAGTACTGTAGGGGCTTCGAGTTCGACATCTTCACTGCGCATTTCTTCGTTGCCGCTTCGGCCGGCTGTGCATCGACGGCGATGGGGCCGGCGAGGAGGCCGACTGCAAGGGTCAGTGCCACGCGCTTCGAACCCGTCTTCGTGCGGGCAGGGGTGGTCAAGGACATGATTCTCCAGGGGGTCAGAAATGATGAGTCGAGCCATCTTAACCACCCCTGCTGTATTCCGGTTTTATCGAAATGACTCGGCTGGAGAACTGTTATCAGTTCGAGAGATCGGAGGAGACTGTCGGCTCAATCCGCCCCTCTCCCATCCGTCGTCGCGCCATGCTGCGAGCGGGACCAGCGTGTGTTGCTCGTCACCCGAAACCGGGGCACAATGGGACGTGCGAATGTTACTGAACGATCGATCAGATCTTGTGGTCGGTCTTCCATCCAGACTGTGAGGAACACATGAGCGAAGCGTTCATCTATGACGCAGTGCGCACCCCACGCGGTAAGAACCGCGGCGGGGCGCTGCACAGCGTCAAGCCCATCGATCTCGTCACCGGCCTCATCGACGCCGTACGCGAGCGCAATCCGGACCTCGACGACAAGGCCATCGACGACATCGTCCTCGGCGTCGTCTCCCCGGTCGGCGAACAGGGCAGCGACATCGCCCGTGTCGCCGCGATCGCCGCCGGCCTCGACGAGTCCGTCGCCGGCGTTCAGGTCAACCGCTTCTGCGCCTCCGGGCTCGAAGCCGTCAACATCGCCGCCCAGAAGGTCGGCTCCGGATTCGAGAACCTCGTCCTCGCCGGAGGCGTCGAATCGATGTCCCGTGTGCCGCTGGGATCCGACGGCGGAGCGTGGGCGCAGGACCCGACGACGAACTATGACACGTACTTCGTGCCTCAGGGAATCGGTGCCGACCTCATCGCCACCACAGAGGGCTTCAGCCGTGCAGATGTGGACGCCTTCGCCGCCGAATCGCAGAAGCGCGCCGCTGCGGCCTGGGAGAACAGCCTCTTCGAGAACTCGATCATCCCGGTCAAGGACATCAACGGCATCACCGTGCTCGACCGTGACGAGCACATGCGCCCCGGCTCGACCGTCGAATCGCTGTCGCAGCTGCCCCCAGCCTTCGCCAAGCTCGCCGCTCAGACCGGGTTCGACGAGGTGGCTCTGCAGAAGTACCACTGGATCGAAGCCATCGACCACGTTCACACCGCCGCGAACTCCTCCGGAATCGTCGACGGTGCAGCGCTTGCCATCCTCGGCGATGAGGAGGTCGGCCAGAAGATGGGAATGAAGCCCCGTGCCCGCATCGTCTCCACCGCGGTCACCGGCTCGGAGCCCACGATCATGCTCACCGGTCCGACCCCGGCGACGAAGAAGGCCCTCGACAAAGCCGGCATGACCGTCGACGACATCGATCTGTTCGAACTCAACGAGGCCTTCGCCGCCGTCGTGCTCAAGTGGATGAAGGATCTCAACATCCCCCACGACAAAGTCAACGTCAACGGCGGAGCCATCGCCATGGGCCACCCGCTGGGCGCAACCGGCGCCATGATTCTGGGCACTGTCCTCGACGAACTCGAGCGCCGCGACCTCAAGCGTGGACTCGTCACCCTGTGCATCGGCGCAGGCATGGGCATCGCGACGATCATCGAAAGGGTCTGACATGACGAACACTGAAACCACAGCTGCCGACTACCAGCGCAACACCGATGCCGATGGCATCGTCACCGTCGTCATCGACGAGCCCGGCGCCAAGGTCAACACCATGAACGACTACTTCGCGGCCGCCCTCGAGGCGACCGTGGAATGGCTTGAAGCCAATGTCGACGACATCACCGGCGTCATCCTCACCTCCCCGAAGAAGACCTTCTTCGCCGGTGGCAACCTCAACAAGCTGCGTGAAGCCGACCCGGCCAATGCCGCAGAGGAATTCGAGGCTGTCGAACACCTCAAGAAGGTGCTGCGCCGACTCGAGACCTTCGGCAAACCCGTTGTCGCCGCCCTCGGCGGCGCGGCCCTGGGCGGCGGACTCGAACTCGCTCTGGCCGCCCACCATCGGATCGCGGCCGACGACAACCCGAGCGCCCGCTTCGGCTTCCCCGAGGTCTCACTCGGCCTGCTGCCAGGAGGGGGCGGAGTCGCCCGGTCGGTGCGCATGCTCGGCATCCAGACCGCGCTGCAGAAGGCCATCCTGCCGTCGACGAAGTTCAAGGCCGCCGACGCCCAGGCGCTCGGCCTCATCGACGAACTCGCTCCTGCGGCCGAACTCGAGTCCAAGGCCAAGGCCTGGATCAAAGCCAACCCCGAGGCTGTGCAGCCGTGGGACGTCAAGGGCTTCAAGATCCCGGGTGGCTCGCCGTCCTCGCCGAAGATCGGCGCGATGCTTCCCGCTCTGCCGTCCCTGCTGCGCAAGCAGGGCAAGGGTGCACCGATGCCGGCTCCGCGAGCCGTGGTCGCAGCGGCCGTCGAAGGCGCGCTGGTCGACATCGACACCGCGCTGACGGTCGAGACCCGCTACTTCGTCCACCTCACCCACACCCCGGTGGCGAAGAACATGATCAAGGCGTTCTTCTTCGACCTCGGCCACATCAACTCCGGCGGCTCGCGGCCTGACGGGTTCGAACCTCGTCCGGTGAAGAAGCTCGGTGTGATCGGTGCCGGAATGATGGGTGCTGCGATCGCCTACAGCGCCGCGAAGTCGGGCATCGAAGTCGTGCTCAAGGACGTCGAGCTCGCCAATGCGGAGAAGGGCAAGGCCTACGCCGCCAAGCGTGAGGAATCCGCCCTGGCCAAGGGCAAGACCACCGAGGCGAAGTCCCAGGCCGTCCTCGACCGGATCACCCCGAGCGCCTCCGCCGAGGACTTCGCCGGCGTCGACTTCGTCATCGAAGCTGTCTTCGAGTCCGTCGACCTCAAGCAGAAGGTCTTCCAGGAGATCCAGGACATCGTCGAACCCGACGCGGTCCTCGGTTCGAACACCTCGACCCTGCCGATCACCGAACTGGCCAAGGGTGTGAACCGGGACAAGGACTTCATCGGAGTCCACTTCTTCTCACCTGCCGACAAGATGCCGCTGGTCGAGATCATCTGCGGAGAGAACACCTCCGACGAGGTCCTCGCCCGCACCTTCGACCTCGTGCAGCAGATCCGGAAGACACCGATCGTCGTCAATGACTCCCGCGGATTCTTCACTTCCCGCGTCATCGGCACGTTCATCGCCGAGGCGGTCGCCGCGGTCGGCGAAGGCGTGGAGCCGGCGACAGTCGAACAGGCAGCGCTGCAGGCCGGATATCCCACCGGTGCCCTGCAGCTGCTCGACGAGCTGACGCTGACGTTGTCGCAGAAGATCAATCAGGAGACCCGAGACGCGGTCGAGGCCGCAGGCGGCACCTGGGTCGCTCACCCCTCCGAGGCGGTCTTCAACTGGATGGTCGAGCAGGGACGCACCGGACGCAAGGACGGTGCCGGCTTCTACGACTACGACGAGGCTGGCAAACGCACCGCGCTGTGGCAGGGGACGCGTGAGAAGTACGACTCCGGGTCGAACGATCAGCCCTTCGCCGACCTGCAGGAGCGCATGCTCTTCGCCGAGGCGATCGAAACGATCAAGTGCCTCGACGAGGGAGTGCTGACCTCGGTGCCGGATGCGAACATCGGTTCCATCTTCGGCATCGGATTCCCCGCCTGGACCGGCGGCGTCCTCCAGTACGTCAATCAGTACGAGGGTGGCCTGGAAGGGTTCGTGGCGCGAGCGAAGGAACTGGCCGCGCAGTACGGCGAGCACTTCACCCCGCCGGCCTCGCTGGTCGAGCGCGCGAAGACCGGGGAGACATACGAGTAAGTCGCGTATCGACTGAGGACATCCCGCCGAGGCGGGGCGGTCCACAGGAATAGCCCGATGTCCTTCCGGTGTTGTCCAGTCACACTGAACATCCAGTGTCACTGACATCAACCGGAAGGCCATTGCTATGCGAGCCGCCGTCTACGACGCCTACACCGAGAACTTCGACGACATCACGGTCCGCGAGATGCCCGAGCCCAAACTCCCACCCGCCTCGGTGCTCATCGAGGTCAGGGCCGCGGGCGTCAACCCGGTCGACTGGAAGCTGGTCGGCGGCCACCTCGACCCGGTCATGCCCACGCAGTTCCCCGTCACTCCGGGCTGGGACGTAGCCGGTGTCGTCGTCGGACTCGGCTTCGACACCCCGGAATTCTCCATCGGAGACGAGGTCGTCGCCTATGCGCGCAAGGACGTGCTGGGCACGGGGACCTTCGCCGAGAAGGTGGCGGTCCCGGTGCGGGCTGTCGCAGCCAAGCCGAAGAGTCTGAGCTGGGAGCAGGCGGGCGGACTGCCGCTGGCCGGCGGCACGGCTCTGCGCACCCTCGAATCCCTCGGCACGATCGAGGGCCGCACCGTGCTCATCCATGGGGCCTCCGGGGGAGTGGGCAGCTTCGCGGTGCAGATCGCACGAGCAGCAGGCGCCCGCGTCATCGGCACAGCATCGGAGGCCAACCACGATTATCTTCGCGGCCTCGGTGCCGAGCCCGTGACCTACGGGGACGGAATGGTCGAACGCGTGCTCGACGCCGCCGGAGGGAAGGTCGACGGGGTCGCTGACTTCGTCGGGGAAGTCCTCGACGAGACCCTGGCTGTGCTCGCTGACGGCGGCAGCCACGCTTCGGTGGCCGATCCCAGCGTCGCCGAACACGGCGGACGGTACATCTGGGTGCGCCCCGACGGAGCCGAGACCGCACGACTGGGCCTCCTCGCCGATGAAGGGAAGCTCTCTGTCGAAGTCGCCAAGACCTACGGCCTCGACGAGGTGGCGCAGGCGTTTAAGGACAGTGCGACCGGGCATGTCCGCGGAAAGCTCGTCATCGTGCCCTGAGTCGTTTTACGAGCCGCTTCCTCAGCTGTCGGCTCAGCCGACGGCCAATGCCGCGGCCGCGGCGGCACGCAGTTCGACCCCGACCACCTCGGCGCTGGAGCGTCGAGCCTGGTGCGGGGTCGAATTCATCATCCCGAACACCGCATGAACGCGTACCGTCGCCGCCTCGAGTGACCATCCGGGGTGGGCGGCAGTGACGACCTCGGCCCACCGGCTGACATAGGCGCGCTGCAGGCGCCGGACGGTCCGCCGCGAACTCTCCGGCAGGGCCGCAAGGTCGCGGTCCTGAATGAGAATGAGCTCGGGCTCGCTCATCGCGAAGTCGACGTGGAAGTCGATGAGGCGGCGCAGAGTCGCCTCCGCAGGCGTCGCAGCGGGGGAGGCCCCCTCGGTGCCGGTGCCCGACTCGGCGACGATCGCCTCCGCGCCGGACTGCAGGTACTCGGAGATGCCGACGAGCAGTTCCTCGAGCACTGCTTCCTTCGACGAGAAGTGACGGTAGACGGCCGGTGCCGAGATCCCGGCCCCTTTGCCCAGGTCATCAAGGCGCACCCCGTGGAATCCGTGCCTGGCGTAGAGCGTCTTCGCCACTGCGAGCAGCTGCTCGCGCCGCGCCGCCTTCGCCGCCGCTCGTGCCGTCGGCTTGGCCGTGTCGTCGTCGGGCATGCCCGTTCTCCTTCCTCGTCGCTGCTGCGCTGCCGAGCACCGTGATCCGGGCGTTGTCCCGACCGTGCATTGTCACTTTCGCTCGTGAGCAGTATCATAGCAGTCAGTTAATAATCGTTAACTGAAACGAGGATGGAATGAGAGCAGTGGGAACTGCGATCAGTCCGGCAATGGGGCAGGCCAATTCCGACGCCCACGCCGAGCTCATCGCTGAACTCCGGGAGCGCATCGCGGCCACCGCCCGCGGCGGCTCCGAGAAGTCCAGGCAACGCCACATCGACCGCGGCAAACTGCTGCCCCGGGATCGCGTCGAAGCACTGCTCGACCCCGGCACCCCGTTTCTCGAGCTCTCCTCGCTGGCCGCGAACGGCATGTACGACGACGCCAGCCCGGGAGCCGGAATCATCACCGGAATCGGCCGGGTCGCCGGACGCGAATGCGTCATCGTCGCCAATGACGCCACCGTCAAGGGCGGCACCTATTATCCGGTCACGGTGAAGAAGCACCTGCGCGCCCAGGAGATCGCGAAGGAGAACAGCCTCCCGTGCATCTACCTCGTGGACTCCGGAGGGGCCAACCTGCCCAACCAGGATGACGTGTTCCCCGACCGTGAACACTTCGGGCGCATCTTCTTCAACCAGGCCACGCTCTCTGCCGCGGGCATTCCGCAGCTGGCCGCCGTCATGGGCTCCTGCACCGCCGGCGGTGCCTACGTCCCGGCCATGGCCGACGAATCGATCATCGTCTCCGAGCAGGGCACGATCTTCCTCGGCGGCCCGCCCCTGGTCAAGGCCGCCACCGGTGAGGAAGTCACCGCCGAAGAGCTCGGCGGCGGTGCGCTGCACTCCCGGGTCTCCGGCGTCACCGACCACCTGGCGGCCAACGACTCTCACGCCCTGGAGATCATGCGCGACATCGTCTCCACGCTCGGGCCGAAGGGCGCGCCGAACTGGGACGTCGTCGAACCGCGACTGCCCGCGCACGCGCCGGAGGAACTGACATCCGTCGTCCCTGTGGACTCGCGCACCCCCTATGACGTCCACGAAGTCATCGCCCGCCTCGTCGACGGGTCCGAGTTCCACGAGTTCAAGGCCGAATACGGCACGAGCCTCGTCACCGGATTCGCCCACCTCGACGGACACCCGGTGGGCATCGTGGCCAACAACGGCATCCTCTTCGGCGAATCCGCGCAGAAGGGTGCCCACTTCATCGAACTCTGCGACCAGCGCAGCGTGCCGCTGGTGTTCCTGCAGAACATCTCCGGCTTCATGGTCGGCCGCGACTACGAAGCCGGCGGCATCGCCAAACACGGAGCGAAGATGGTCAACGCCGTCGCCACCGCCCGGGTGCCGAAATTCACCGTCGTCATCGGCGGCTCCTTCGGTGCCGGCAACTACTCGATGTGCGGCCGCGCCTACTCCCCGCGCTTCCTGTGGATGTGGCCCAATGCCCGCATCTCCGTGATGGGCGGCGAACAGGCCGCCAGCGTGCTCTCCACGGTCAAGCGCGACCAGCTCGAAGGCCGCGGAGAGACGTGGAGCGCCGAGGACGAAGACTCATTCAAACAGCCCATCCGCGACCAGTACGAAGCCCAAGGCAACCCGTACTACTCGACGGCACGCCTGTGGGACGACGGCATCATCGAACCCGGCGACACCCGCCAGGTGCTGGCACTGGCCCTCGAACTCGCCCGCTTCGGACCGATGGAACGCCCGCTCAATGCCAGCGGCTACGGCGTCTTCAGAATGTGAGCCCCTCCATGTTCAATACAGTTCTCATCGCCAATCGCGGAGAGATCGCCCTGCGCGTCATCCGCACCTGCCGCCGGCTGGGCATCCGCACCGTCGCCGTCTACTCCGACGCCGATGCCCAGGCCGCGCACGTCAAGGCCGCCGACCTCGCCGTGCACCTCGGTCCGGCCGCCGCTGCCGAGTCGTACCTGCGCATCGACAAGGTCATCGCCGCCGCCGAGGCGACCGGTGCGCAAGCCATCCACCCCGGCTACGGGTTCCTGTCGGAGAACGCCGAGTTCTCCGCCGCCTGCGAGAAAGCCGGAATCGTCTTCCTCGGACCCGGGGCAGATGCCATCCGGACCATGGGCGACAAGATCACCGCGAAGCAGGCCGTGTCCTCCCGCGGAGTACCCCTCGTACCCGGCACGAAGGACGCCGCCATGAGCGACGAGTCGCTCATCGCCGCATCCGCCGACATCGGCTTCCCCGTGCTCATCAAACCCTCCGCCGGTGGTGGAGGCAAAGGCATGCACGCGGTGTTCGACGCGGACAAGCTGCCCGAGGCGCTCAAGACTGCCCGCCGCGAGGCCGCGAGCTCCTTCGGCGACGACACCCTGTTCCTCGAACGTCTCGTCGCCACCCCGCGCCACATCGAAGTCCAGATCATGGCCGATGCGCACGGCAACGTCATCCACCTCGGCGAACGTGAATGTTCGCTGCAGCGCCGCCACCAGAAGGTCATCGAGGAGGCTCCGTCGGCGCTGCTCGACGAGGCCACCCGAGCCCGGATCGGCCAGGCGGCCTGTGAGACCGCGAAGTCCGTGGGCTACGTCGGGGCCGGAACCGTCGAGTTCATCGTCGGCGCCGACCGCCCCGACGAGTTCTTCTTCATGGAGATGAACACCCGTCTCCAGGTCGAGCACCCGGTCACCGAGGAGGTCACCGGGATCGATCTCGTCGAACTCCAGCTGCGCATCGGCGCCGGTGAAGAGCTGCCTCTGGTCCAAGACGACATCACGATGACGGGGCATTCGATCGAGGCCCGCATCTACGCCGAGGATCCCTCGCGCGGCTTCCTGCCCACCGGCGGGCGCGCCCTCGACGTCGTCTTCCCCGAAGGCGAAGGCATTCGCGTCGATGCCGGTCTCGAAGCCGGGCAGACCATCGCCTCGGACTACGATCCGATGATCGCCAAGCTCATCGTCCACGCACCCGACCGGGCAGCCGCGCTCGCTCGCCTCGACGCCGCGCTCGCCGCCTCGGCGGTGCCCGGCATCGTGACGAACATCGACTTCCTGCGCACGCTCATCACCATCGACGCAGTGATCTCGGGTGATCTCGACACCTCACTCATCGACAACCTCGACGAGAGCCAGCTGGCCCACGTGCCGAGCGAGATCGACAGACAGGTCGCCGCCGCGGCAGTCATCGAGACTCTAGGCCGCGCAGGGACCGCGATCACCGGTGCGGTCACGGCCCGGGATCTGGCAGGCGCAGCAGTCGGCGGAACCGCCTCGGCGTGGGGGAGACCGGCGGCCTTCCGGACGTCTCGTCCCGAATTCCGCCCCACCGTGCGTCTCGACTTCGCCGAGGCCGGCGAGATGACTGTCGACGACGGCGACGAGGTCGAATACGGCCCGGCACCGGCCGCCGCCATGGCACCCGGGGTCGAGGTGAGTGCACGGGCAGGCTCCGTGACCATCGACGACACGGGGCTGTGGCATCTGAGCATCGACGGCATCCAGTACACCGCCCGCATCTTCTCTGATGCCGGCAGCCGCAGCATCTGGGTCAGCAGCGACCGCGGCGTCCATGCCTTCAGCCGTCCGCGGGCCGATACCTCGCTGACGCCCGGACTCGACGGTGCGGAAGTGCTCGCCCCGATGCCCGGATCCGTCGTCGACATCAAAGTCGCCACCGGCGACCACGTCGAACAGGGCGACCCGATCGTCGTCGTCGAAGCGATGAAGATGGAGCACGTGCTCACCGCGCCCGCCGCCGGCATCGTCACCGTCACCGCCGTCGCAGGCATCCAGGTCGGACTCGACGAGGTGCTCGCCACCGTCGTCGACGAATCCGCCGCCGAGGGATCCGCGGCGACACCGTCCACCGACACCACATCAGAGAACTGAACCGATAACCACGCCGCAAGCGGGGAGGAAACCATGGAAACCTTTGTTCCGGGCATGTTGCCCGAAGAATACGAAGACCTGCGCCAGGGTGTTGCGAAATTCACCGACGAAGAGGTCGCACCCGTCTCAGCCGAACTCGATGCCAAACACGAGTTCCCCTACGCACTCGTTGCGAAGATGGGGCAGATGGGCCTGTTCGGTCTGCCCTTCGACGAGGAATACGGCGGCATGGGCGGAGACTACTTCGCCCTGTGCCTGGCCATCGAGGAGATCGCCCGAGTCAACCAGTCTCTGGCCATCACCCTTGAGGCCGGCGTCTCGCTCGGTGCGATGCCGATCTACCGCTTCGGCACCGAGGAGCAGAAGAAGGAGTGGCTGCCCAAGCTCACCGACGCCTCCGGACTGGCCGCCTTCGGTCTGACCGAGCCCGAGGCCGGATCCGATGCCGGGGGCACGAAGACGAAGGCCACGCTGGAGAACGGCACGTGGACGATCAACGGCAGCAAGTGCTTCATCACGAACTCCGGCACCGACATCACCCGGCTGGTCACCGCCACGGCAGTGACCGGGACCCGAACCTCGAAGTCAGGCCGTGAGGTCCCCGAGATCTCGACGATCATGGTCCCCACCGGGACACCGGGCTTCACCGCCGAACCTGCCTATGACAAGGTCGGCTGGAACTCTTCGGACACGCACCCCCTGACCTTCGACGATGTGCAGGTGCCCGAAGCCAACCTGCTCGGCGAACGCGGACGCGGATATGCGAACTTCCTGCGCATCCTCGACGAGGGCCGCATCGCCGTGGGCGCACTGTCCGTCGGTGCTGCTCAGGGCTGCGTGGACGAATCCGTGAAGTACGCGAAGGAACGCCAGGCCTTCGGCAAGCCGATCGCCGACTTCCAGGGCATCTCCTTCAAGATCGCCCGCATGGAAGCCCGCGTCGTCGCCGCCCGCTCGGCCTACTACCTCGCAGCCTCCCGGATGCTCGCCGGACTGCCGTTCAAGAAGGAAGCGGCCATCGCGAAGATGATCGCCGGTGAGGCCGCCATGGACAACGCCCGCGACGCCACCCAGATCCACGGCGGCTACGGGTTCATGAACGAATACCTCGTCGCCCGCCACTACCGCGACTCGAAGATCCTCGAAATCGGCGAAGGCACGACCGAGGTCCAGCTCATGCTCATCGCCCGCGAACTCGGAATCTGAACCGGATCGGTCCCTGAACCGGTTCGCGCCGGTCGCGTTCGCGCTCAAGCGCTCCTTCGGGGACCGACCCGCACCCCGCCCGCCGAGGCGGTCGTGCACATCCGTACGGACGTGGACGACCGCCTCGGCGGGCGATTCGATCGGGGTGATCGATTCGGCCGAGCCGGGCAGGCGATAGTCTGGGGCGACAGGACATCGAGGTGACCGGGCGACCGATTGTGGAGGTGAACGCGGATGGACCTCAGCGTGGTGGCTACGGTGGCGACGACGACCTGGATCGTCATCGAATACATCGTCAAGATCATCGCAATCGGCGTCGTGCCGGAGAACCGGCGACCGTCGTCCTCCTCGGCGTGGCTGCTGCTCATCCTGTTCGTGCCGATCGTCGGCATCCCCGCGTTCATCATGCTGGGCAGCCCCTCCATCAACCGCCGGAGGGCGGAGATCCAGGCCGAAGCGAACGAACTCATGCACGAAGGCGCCGACGACCTGCCCGATGTGCCGCCCTCGCTGGTCGCCGCCCCGGAATTCGTCTCCATCGCCCAGCTGGGGCGGGCACTGACCGCGCTTCCGATGGTCACCGGTGACAGCCACGGGGTGATCTCGGACTACGAGGAATCCATCGCCCGGATGTCGCAGCTCGTCGACGAAGCGCGCGACTACGTCCACGTCGAGATCTACATCATGGCCTGGGACTCGACGACCGACGTGTTCTTCCGCGCACTCGAACGAGCCTCGGCACGTGGGGTCGAAGTGCGCGTCCTCTTCGATCACATCGGGTCTCGGAAATACCCGGGATTCCACCGGCTGGGCAAGCGACTGACCGCCGCCGGCATCGAATGGCATCTCATGCTGCCGTTCATCCCGTGGCGGGGCAAGGCCCGGCGGATCGACCTGCGCAACCACCGCAAACTCCTCGTCGTCGACGGGGCGAAGGCGATGATGGGTTCGCAGAACATGATCGACTCGACGTACCTGAATAAGAAGAACGTGCGCATCGGTCGTCATTGGCACGACACCATGGTCGAACTCTCCGGCCCCATCGTCGCCGGGATCGAGGCTGTGTTCTCCACCGACTGGTACAGCGAATCAGGAGAGGCGCTGGGGGTCCGACCCTACGCTCGCGACGGCAACGAACCCGAAGTGGGCGGGGCGACGAGCGCGATGCAGCTCATTCCCTCGGGGCCCGGCTTCACCACCGAACCGAACCTCAAAGTCTTCACCTCGATGATGTACCTCGCGCAGAAGCGCCTGGCCATCGTCAGTCCCTACTTCGTGCCCGACGAATCGCTGCTCGCCGCGGTCGGCACAGCGGCTCGGCGCGGCGTCGAGGTCGAACTCTATGTCAGCGAGCAGGCCGACCAGTACATGGTCGACCGTGCTCAGTCCTCGTACTACCGGTCGCTGCTCGAAGCGGGAGTGCGGATCTTCATGTTCCCGAAACCGGCGGTGCTGCACACGAAGTGCTTCGTCGTCGACGACACCTATGCGGTGATGGGCTCATCGAACATGGATATGCGCTCCTTCGGCCTCAACTACGAGATCAGCCTGCTCACGACCGGTGGTGACCTCGTCGACGACATCGTCGAGGTCGTCGCCGGCTACCAGGAGGTCAGCCGAGAGCTGACACTCGAGGAGTGGGAGAAGCGGCCGTTGAGACGCCGCTACATGGAGTCGGCGATGCGTCTGACCTCCGCCCTGCAGTGAGCCTCCGCGATGTAGTGATCCTGCACCCTGCTGTTAGCCTCCGCGATGTAGTGATCCTGCACCCTGCTGTTAGCCTCCGCAATGTAGTGAGCGCGGCACCGTAGCCGGTGCTGAAACTGGCGCGCCGGCACGTCCTGGCGCGGACTTGTGGTCACTATCGGACACTTTCGCCGAAACATAGGTCACTATCGGATACGTTTCGCGCGGCGGGCTCAGGGTTCTAGTGCAACACCGTGGTGCGTTTATCCTACGTTTTCCATCACGATGCCGGCGAGCACCTCAGCAGGAGTCGCGTACTCCAGAACCTTACGGGGCCGCCGGTTGAGCTGATC
>NZ_JBNBZD010000036.1:0-16342 GCF_049804075.1 Brevibacterium sp. FAM 24630 | reverse complement strand
CGCGACGGCGTCGGCCTTGAACTCCGAGGTGAACTCTCTGCGGGGCCGCCGCGGGGATTGGTTGGTAGTCATGTGCAGCAGTTTCCTTTCATCGGGTTCTGCTGTCTACTCAAATCATGACACCCCAAGCCCGGCAGCCGCGCCGGATGGGTGCGAAGAAAGCGGTTGTGTCAGAAACACATCATCGGCCGCTTCCGGTGCGGCAGAGTCTCGCCGAGGCGGACCGGTCCGCTCTGGAACGGCGTGGCGACGGCCGAGCCATGACCTCGCCGAGGCGGGGTATCAGTTGAAGACGACCGTGCGATGTCCGTCCATAAGGACCCGCCCCTGAGCATGCCACGCGACCGCGCGGGCCAGCACCGCCGCCTCGACGTCCTGTCCGCGTTGGACGAAGTCGGCGATTGCGCGGCTGTGGTCGACGCGGGCGACATCCTGTTCGATGATCGGGCCTTCGTCGAGGTCGCTGGTGACGTAGTGGGCGGTGGCGCCGATGATCTTCACTCCGCGGGCATGCGCCTGGTGGTACGGTTTCGCACCCTTGAAACTGGGCAGGAACGAGTGATGGATGTTGATGACTCGGCCTTCGAGGCGGTCGCAGAGTTCGGGGGAGAGGATCTGCATGTACCGGGCGAGCACGATGAGTTCGACGTCGAGCTCATCGACGAGGGCGGACAGCCGCGCCTCGGCTTCGGGCTTCGTGTCCTTCGTGATCGGAATGTGGTGGAAGGTGTGCCCGTGGAATTCAGCCAACGACCGCAGATCGTCATGGTTGCCGACGACGCCGACGATGTCGATGGGCAGCTGAGACGACGAATGCTGGAACAGGAGGGTATTGAGGCAGTGTGCGGCCTTCGACACGAGGATGAGGGTCCTCGTCCTCTTCTCCGCCGGCTGCAGGCTCACGGTCATGGCGAACCGGTCGGCCACCTCGGCGAGTTCGGTTTCGAGGGCACCGGCGGTGACCTCGGCGGCGGTGGAGAACTGCAGGCGCAGGAAGAACTGCCGGGAGTCGGGGGAGGAGAACTGCTGCGATTCGGTGATGTTTCCGCCGCGCCCTGCAAGGACTCCGGTCACGGCGTGGACGACGCCGGTCGCATCTGGGCAGGTGACACTGAGGATCCATTCGCGGTTCATGGTCTCGATCCTAAACCGTGTGCCGGGTTCGCACCGACCCGGTGTCGGCATGCGGGTCCGCCGGATGGTCCGATCCGCCTCAGGCGGATGGTCGCGTTCCGACCGCCTCGAATCGGGTGTTCGGCAGGCGGTCGCCGCGGTGGGCGCGCGGACTTCGCTGTTAGCATGGTCTGCGGGTGTCCGCGGCGGCAGATCGCCCTGTTTCACCCTCTACATCGGATGCCACAGGAGAGTACTCATGACCGAAACCTCGATGCAGGCCTCGCTTGCAGACATCGATCCGCAGATCGCTGAGGTCCTCGACCTCGAGCTGGGCCGCCAGCGTTCAACTCTCGAGATGATCGCCTCGGAGAACTTCGTCCCCCGCGCCGTGCTCGAAGCACAGGGCTCGGTGCTGACGAACAAGTATGCAGAAGGATACCCCGGCAAGCGCTACTACGGGGGCTGCGAATACGTCGATGTCGCCGAGAACCTCGCCATCGACCGGGCCAAGAGCCTCTTCGGGGCCGAATATGCCAACGTCCAGCCCCATTCGGGTGCTTCGGCCAACGCTGCGGTCATGCACGCTCTGGCCCGTCAGGGCGACAAGATGCTCGGCCTGTCTCTGGCCCACGGCGGCCACCTCACTCACGGCATGAAGATCAATTTCTCCGGCCGCCTCTACGATGTCGCCTCCTACGAGGTCGACCCTGATACCTACCGCATCGACATGGACAAGGTGCGCGAGAAGGCTCTCGAACACCGTCCGCAGGTCATCGTGGCCGGCTGGTCGGCCTACCCCCGCCAGCTCGACTTCCAGGCCTTCCGCGAGATCGCCGACGAAGTCGATGCGAAGCTGTGGGTGGACATGGCGCACTTCGCCGGACTCGTCGCCGCTGGTCTGCATCCGAATCCGGTGCCTTTCGCCGATGTCGTCTCCTCGACGGTGCACAAGACCATCGGCGGACCCCGCTCCGGGTTCATCCTCGGCAAGGAGGAGTTCGGCAAGAAACTCAACTCCGCAGTCTTCCCCGGCCAGCAGGGCGGACCGCTCATGCACGTCATCGCTGCGAAGGCTGTCGCCTTCAAACTCGCCGCGTCCGCCGAGTTCAAGGAACGTCAGGAACGCACTGTGCGCGGTGCCCAGATCCTCGCCGAACGTCTGCTCGCCGATGATGTCGCCGAGGCCGGCGCCACCGTGCTCACCGGTGGTACGGATGTCCACCTCGTGCTCGTCGACCTGCGCAATTCCGCACTCGACGGTCAGCAGGCCGAGGATCTCCTCCATTCGGTCGGCATCACGGTCAACCGCAACGCCGTGCCCTTCGATCCGCGCCCGCCGATGGTGACCTCGGGACTGCGCATCGGCACCCCGGCCCTGGCCACCCGCGGTTTCGGTGACGAGGAATTCACCGAGGTCGCCGATGTCATCGCCGAGGCGCTCAAGCCCGGTGCCGATGTCGAGGCGCTCGCCGCCCGAATCGCGAAGCTCAGCGACTCATTCCCACTCTACGAAGGGCTGGAACAGTACTGATGAGTGCACAGATCCTCGACGGCAGGGCCTGCGCCAAGCAGATCAAGGCCGAACTCACCGAGGCGGTGGCGGAACTGGCCGAGTCCGGGATCGTTCCCGGTCTCGGCACCGTCCTGGTCGGCGAAGACCCGGGCTCGAAGTGGTACGTCGCCGGCAAGCATCGTGACTGTGCGGAGGTGGGCATCCACTCGATCCGCCACGATCTTCCCGAAACGGTGTCCCAGGACGAGCTGCTGGCCGTCATCGACGAACTCAACCACGATGACGCGTGCACCGGGTACATCGTGCAGCTGCCGCTGCCGGCTCATATCGACACCGACACGATCCTCGAGGCCATCGATCCGGGCAAGGATGCCGACGGTCTGCATCCGACGAACCTCGGTCGGCTCGTGCTCAATGTGAATGCGGAGATCACGACCCCGCTGCCGTGCACCCCACGCGGTGTCATCGAGCTGATGACCCGCAACGGCATCGACCTGGCCGGCAAACATGTCGTCGTCATCGGTCGCGGAGTCACCGTGGGTCGGTCTATCGGTGCCCTGCTGACCAGGCGTGAGCACAATGCGACGGTGACGCTGACGCATACGGGCACGCGCAACCTCGATGAGCTGCTGGCTCAGGCCGATGTCATCGTCGCGGCCGCCGGTGCGGCGCGGATCGTCAAGCCCGGGTCGGTCAAGCCCGGCGCGATCGTCCTCGACGTGGGTGTGTCGCGAGAGACGGACCCGGAGACGGGGAAGTCGAAGATCGTCGGCGATGTGGATCCGGCAGTCGCCGAGGTGGCGTCCTGGGTGTCACCGAACCCCGGAGGCGTGGGACCGATGACCAGAGCTCTGCTGCTCAAGAACGTCGTCGACACCGCCCAGCGCACCACCACCCCAACCCCAACCCCCTAATTGCTACGTGACGGCGGCCCAGCAACCTCGCGCGAGGTTGCTGGGCCGCCGTCAGGTAGTTCTGGGGAGGAGAAGGGAGTGTGGGGTCAGTCCTCGGCCAGCTTGAGTTCGAAGAAGACTCGCGGATCGCCGTCACCGGCGTAGTCTTCGATGAGTTCGCCGCTGAAGCCCAGCGAGGAGTGGAATGAGATCGCACCCGAGGACTCGGGCAGCGTCGTCGCTTGCACTGAAGCCACTCCGAGCTTCCGAGCATGTTCGATGAAATGCTGGTAGAGATGACGACCGATTCCCTGGTGTCGGAAATCCGTACGTGCAGCGACCAAGTGGATGTAGGCCGGACCGTCATGGGGAATGACGCCGAGCAGATAGCCGACGATCTCCGAACGGTAGCGGGCCACCAGGCCGGACGTGACGAACTGGCGGAACCAGTAGGCGTCATGGTCGCGGCTGAGGTCGCGGTCGCCCCAGAAATTCTCCTGAGCACCCAGCAGGAACTCTCGCATCTCACGGGCGTCGACCTCATCGAGCTGTCGGATGCTCAGCTGCTCGAGATCGATCGTTTCGTCACCAGCCATGGCGCCTCCTGAAGTTTCTCATCATTGCTCACACTATATCGCCCTGTCCTGGATGGGTAGTGCGCTCATGTCATCATAGAACACATGATTCGGATTGCTTCAGTCAACGTCAACGGAGTCCGCGCAGCATGGAGGAAGGGGATGCCCACCTGGATAGATGCGGCGAAACCCGATTTCATCACCCTGCAGGAGGTGCGGGCCGCCAACGATATCGCCCACGGTGTCCTCGCCGACACCGGGTACACCACGATCAGCCATGACGCGGAGGCCAAGGGCCGTGCCGGGGTGGCGGTGATGGCCCGGACCGAGGCCGAAGTCAGCCGGGAGGGCCTCGGTGATGACGGCTACTTCGATCGTGCCGGACGGTGGGTGGAGACGGACTACCGCCTCGGTGACGGTTCGCTGCTGACCCTGGTCTCCGCCTACGTCCATTCCGGCGAGGTCGACACCCCCAAGCAGGAGGACAAGTACCGGTTCCTCGACCGCATGACCGAGCGGCTGCCGCAGCTGGCGAAGAGCTCGGACCATGTGCTCATCACCGGTGACCTCAACGTCTGCCACACCGAACGGGACCTGAAGAACTGGAAGGCCAACCGGAAGAAGGCGGGATTCCTGCCCGAGGAACGGGCCTACTTCGACGGCTTCTTCGGTGAGGTCGGCTATGTCGATGTCCACCGGAGGCTCAGCGGGGACGTCGACGGGCCCTACACCTGGTGGTCGATGCGGGGCAAGGCCTTCGACAACGACACCGGATGGCGCATTGACTATCAGATGGCGACTCCGGCCCTCGCCGAGGCGGCGGTGAAGGCCACCGTGGACAAGGCCGACAGCTGGGCGGAGCGGTGGTCGGACCACGCCCCTTTGGTCATCGACTACGACCTGCCCGCCCCGACCGCCTGAGCCTGCGGTCGAAAGACGGCAGCGAAGAAGCCCGGGTGCGCACGACTGCTCGTCGTCCGCACCCGGGCTTCTCATCCACTGAGTTCGCCGATCACCAGTCCCAGCTGTCTGTGCTGGGCCTGCCGATCAACAGCGTCAGCAGCAGCGGGCCTTCGGGTTGCGGTCCTGCTCATCGGTGAGATCGCGCCAGAACGCTTTCTCTTCCATCGCCCCTTCGCGCGTTCCGTGACGCCGTTCGTAGGATTCGAGGTAGTGGAGGTAGGCGTTCTCGCCCATGATCTCCTTGAGATACCAGTGCAGCCACGCACCACCTCGGCGCAGGGCTCCCCACGGGTCACGTGCGATGCGGCCGAGCGGATGTGCGGTGCTCATTGTCTCTGCCTTCCTGCGCGGTGGTCGTCCCACTGGGTCTGCAGCTCACGCTCGGGTTTGCGGGCGATGAGCCCGGACGGGGCGAACAGCTTCGTCTCGACGAAGGGCTCTTCCGAGGTCGGAAGCGCACCCTTCTGCAGAGCCTGGATGGACTTCCAGACTGCCATGATGACGACCATGGCGACAAGGAGTGCGAAGACGATGGACAGCGTTCCCTGGACGAAGGTGTTGCGCACGACCGCGCTCATCGCTTCGACGCCCTCGGTGTTGCCCAGCGAAGTCTCTCCCGATGCCAGAGCATCCTTGTAGGCGAAGTGCTGCGCCCAGTAGCCGAGCTTGGGATCGGAGGAGAAGATCTTCTGCCACGAGGCGGCCATCGTGACCACGAGATCCCAGACGAGTGGGATGCCGGGGATCCACGCCCACTTGGCCAAGCCCATCTTGCACACGATCGCGAACACGACGGCCAACGCGATCGCGGCCAGCAGCTGATTCGAGATGCCGAACAGCGGGAACAGGGTATTGATGCCGCCGAGGGGGTCGGTGACACCCATGAGCAGGATCGATCCCCAGGCGGCGACCATGATGGCGGTTGTCAGCCAGGCGCCCGGCGTCCACGAGGGATCCCGGAATCGCTTGGAGAAGTTGCCGAGCGCATCGGAGAGCATGAAACGAGCAACGCGGGTTCCGGCATCGATCGTGGTGAGGATGAACAGAGCCTCGAACATCACAGCGAAGTGGTACCAGAAGGACATCCAGGCGGGCCCGCCGAAGACGTTGTGGAGGATGTGTGCCATCCCCATGGCGAGCGTCGGCGCACCGCCGGTACGGGAGATGATGCTCTCCTCACCGACATCCTTGGCCGCCTGTTCAAGCAGTTCGGGGCTCGTCTCGACTCCGGACATGCCCAGGGAATTGTTGATGAAGTCTGCCGCTCCCTGCGCCGTTCCGCCGGTCAGCGGTTCGGCAGCGTTCATCGCGAAGTAGAGACCTTTGTCGAGACAGATCGCAGCGACGAGCGCCATGATTGCGACGAAGGACTCCAGGAGCATGCCGCCGTAGCCGATGAGCCGCGCCTGGGTCTCCTTCTCGATGAGCTTCGGGGTGGTGCCGGAGGAGATGAGGGCGTGGAAGCCCGACAACGCTCCACACGCGATCGTGATGAACAGGAAGGGGAACAGAGCACCGGCGAACGCCGGACCCTCGGAGTTGAACGCGAACTCGGTCAGAGCCGGCATCTGCACGGTCGGGTTGACGATGAGGATGCCCACAGCCAGGAGCACGATGGTGCCGATCTTCATGAATGTCGACAGGTAGTCACGCGGTGCCAGCAGCACCCACACCGGCAGCACAGCGGCGAGGAAGCCGTAGATCATCAGGCACCAAGCCAGGGTCACCTTGTCGAGGTGGAAGACCTCCGACCAGAAGGGTGAGCTGTGGACCCAGCCGCCGGCGATGATCGCGATGACGAGCAGCACGATGCCGATGACCGAGACCTCGATGACCTTGCCGGGACGCAGGTAGCGCATGTAGATGCCCATGAACACGGCGATCGGGATGGTCATGGCGATGGAGAACACGCCCCAGGGGCTCTCGGCGAGGGCATTGATGATGACGACGCCGAGGACTGCGATGAGGATGACCATGATGAGGATGATGCCGATGGAGGCGATGATGCCGCCGGTGCGACCGAGCTCATCGCGGGTCATCTGTCCCAGGGAGCGGCCGTTGCGGCGCATCGAGAAGAACAGCACCATGTAGTCCTGGACGCCGCCGGCGAGGATGACGCCGAAGACGATCCACAGCGTTCCGGGCAGGTACCCCATCTGGGCGGCGAGGATCGGTCCGACCAGAGGGCCGGCACCGGAGATCGCAGCGAAGTGGTGTCCGAACAGGACCCGACGGTCGGTGGGCGCGAAGTCACGGCCGTTGTCGTTGAGCTCTGCCGGAGTGGCCCGCTTCGGGTCAGGGCGGCAGATCTTCCATTCGATGAGCTTCGCGTAGAAGCGGAAGCCGATGAGATAGCTGCCGACGGCGGCGGCGACGAACCAGCTCGCCGACAGCTCCTCGCCGCGCACGAAGGCGATCATCGACCAGCCTGCGCCGGCGATGAGGGCAATAGCCACCCAGAGCACGATCTTCGCCGGTGTCCAGCGTGGCTTCTCGACCACGGCGACCGGCGGAAGGTCATCCTCGGTCTTGACGTATTCGACCGACATGGTCCTCCTCCTTGAGAGTGATGCTTTGGCATCGTTGTGTTGATCGCACAGTCATTCCCGCGCTGGACCCCGACCGTTGAGATGATCGGAAGATGTGAGACACCTTGGGAAGTCATGTGATCTGCGAGGTCACTATACCGTCAGACTGTGCCGTTTCGTGTCGGCGGTCACGTTGAGATTCCGGTCGTTCCGAACCGGTCCGCGTGATCCGGTCCGTCTCCGGACAAGGGGCGCCCTCGAGCGCGGGCTCGCCGTTTCGGATGAGGGACCAAGGTGCGGACCGGGCCGGCGAAGGTGGCATCATGGGACTATGACGATCTCTTCACAGCCGCGCACGGTCTCGGGTATCCAAGCCACCTCCGATTCTCTTCACCTCGGAAACTACATCGGAGCCCTGCAGCAGTTCGTGACACACCAGGAGTCGCACGACGCCTTCTACTTCATCGCGAACATGCACGCGATCACCGTCGAACAGGATCCGGCCGATCTGCGGGAGCGGACGCTGCGCACCGCCGCCCAATTCATAGCCGCCGGCATCGATCCGGAGAAGTCGACGGTCTTCGTCCAGTCGCAGGTGCCGGCCCATCCGCAGCTGTCGTGGGTCCTCGAATGCACGACCTCGATGGGGGAGGCGAGCCGGATGACCCAGTTCAAGGACAAGTCGACGAAGCAGCAGCATGTGTCCCTGGGCCTGCTCACCTATCCGGCGCTCATGGCCGCGGACATCCTGCTCTACAACCCGCAGCTCGTCCCCGTCGGTGAGGACCAGAGGCAGCACCTCGAGCTGACCCGCAACCTCGCCGAACGCTTCAACTACCGGTTCGGCGAGACCTTCACCGTCCCCGACGCGCAGATCCTCAAGGCGACTGCGAAGATCTATGATCTGCAGAACCCGGGCGCGAAGATGTCGAAGTCCCAGCCGAGCCCGCAGGGCCGCATCGACCTCCTCGACGATGCGAAGGCGCTGACGAAGAAGATCAAATCCGCCGTGACCGACGACGGCACCACGATCGCCTTCGACCCGGAGAACAAACCCGGCGTTTCGAATCTGCTGACCATCTACTCCTCCCTGACCTCCCGCCCGGTCGACGACATCGTCGCCGAGTATGAGGGCAAGATGTACGGACACCTCAAGGTCGACCTCGCCGAGGTGGCCGTGGAGACGCTCACACCGGTGCGGGAACGTACGCTCGAGCTGCTCGAGGACCGGGCTCAGCTGCAGACCATCCTCGACCGTGGGGCGGAGAAGGCGAGCACCATCGCCGAGGCGACCCTGCGCGAGGTCTACGACAAGATCGGCTTCATCTGATCGTGGCGAAGAAGAAGCCCGAGGAGGGTCCGCTCAACCTCACCCCCGACATGCTCCACACCGCTGCGCGAGTGGAGGATCGTTTCAACGGGTGGATCCAGAACCGGGCCACCGACCACAGCTACCAGCGCACGGTCATCGCCTACGACACGTACGGCGGCACCGGCTGGGTGCGCGTCCTCGGACGCCTCGTGCTCACGCCCAACGGGCAGCCGGCTGCCGACGTCCATGCCAGCATCCGCGGCTGGAAGTCCTTCGTCAGCGTCCCCCTGGCCAATGACACGGCGTGGGTGCGGGTGAATGACGAAGAGCACATGGTCACCTCGGACCGAGGCGGCATCATCGACACCGTGATCCCCGGCGATTTCGAACCGGGGGAGACGGAGATCGAACTGTGGACCGACGGTTCCCTCGTCGACTCCGCGGCCGTGCGGATCATCGGCGAAGACTCGACGTTCGGCATCATCTCCGATATCGATGACACCGTCATGGTCACCTCGCTGCCGCGTCCCTTCCTCGCCGCGTGGAACACCTTCGTGCTCAGCGAGCATGCTCGCTCGCCTGTTGCCGGCATGGCTGTCCTCTACGACCGGATCACGTTCATGCGTCCGGCCACTCCGATGATCTACCTGTCGACGGGGGCCTGGAACTCGGCGCTGACGATCAAACGCTTCCTCTCCCGCAACCTCTATCCGATGGGTCCTCTGCTGCTCACAGACTGGGGTCCGACGACGACGCGGGTGTTCCGGTCGGGCAAGGAGCACAAGCGCAATACACTCGAACGCCTGTCCCGGGAGTTCCCGTGGATGAAATGGCTGCTCATCGGCGACGACGGGCAGAAGGACGAAGAGGTGTACGGAGAGTTCGTCGAGAACCATCCGGAGAATGTCGCCGCCGTGGCCATCCGCCAGCTCACCGTCGGTGAGGCCGTATGGGCGGGCGGCCGCTCGAAGCGGCACGGTCGCGGCCAGGGCGTACCGTGGATCTATGCTCCGGACGGGGCAGGGCTGGCCTCCCGCCTGACCGAGCGCGGGATCATCTCGACGATCTGATCGACATGACTCGTTGTTGTTTTGGATCGTGTCGAGTTTTGGTCTTCGGAGGTGAGGTTGTGTCGGCAGCCTTCGCGCTAGATGGTCGTGAGGATTGAAAAGACTCTGGTGACGATCGAGAAACGCACGGCGGGCTCAACTGTTGGTTGAGCCCGCCGTGTTCTGCGTCTGTGGACTGATCGGTGCGGATTCCGGCACGCTCGGCGCGTCAGTCTGAGCCCGAACCCGCAATGACGAAGCCCTCCCTGCAGGTCCGCGGCGATGGGGTCTGCAGGGAGGGCACGTGGTCGGTCGGTTCAGCTCAGCTTGCTCCGCAGGTCCTGCTTCGCAGCCTCGAACTGGGCAGCGAAGGTCTCGACGAGCTCCGCGGTCGTCTGCTGGGTTCCGAGCGCCCCGATGCCCTGCCCGGAGCCCCAGATGTCGCGCCAGGCCTTGGCATCCGAATCCGGATCGGAACCGAAGTCCATCTTCGTCGGATCGGATTCGGGAAGATTGTCCGGGTCGAGGCCGGAGGCGACGATCGAGCCGCGCAGGTAGTTGCCCTTGACCCCGGTGAAATAGTTCGAGTAGACGACGTCCTCGGCCGCTGATTCGACGATCATCTTCCGGTAGTCCTCGACGACATTGGCCTCGGGCGTGGACAGGAATGCCGATCCGATATAGGCGAAGTCCGCTCCGGCCGCCAGTGCCGCCAGGATCGAACGGCCGTGGGCGATGGCGCCCGAGAGCAGCAGAGGACCGTCGAACCAGGACCGGATCTCCTGGACCAGCGCGAAGGGAGAGAGCGCTCCGGCGTGCCCGCCGGCGCCGGCCGCAACCGCGATGACGCCGTCGGCGCCCTTCTCGACGGCTTTGTGGGCGAATTTGTTGTTGATGACGTCGTGGAGGACGATGCCGCCGTAGGAATGGACGGCCTCATTGACCTCTTCCCGGGCACCCAGCGAGGTGATCACGATCGGCACCTGGTGGCGGACCACCTCGGCGAGGTCGGCCTCGAGACGATTGTTCGACCGATGGACGATGAGGTTGACCGCGAAAGGTGCGGCCGGACGGTCGGGATTGGCCGAGGTGTGGGCCGCGTTCGATTCTGTGATCTCGTCGAGCCAATCGGTGAGCATCGCTGCCGGACGGGCGTTGAGGGTGGGGAAGGCTCCGACGATGCCGGCCTGGCACTGGGCCTTGACCAGTTCGGGCCCGGAGGCGATGAACATGGGGGAGCCGATGGCAGGCAGGCGCAGCTGGGAACACAGATCGGTGAGTGAGGTCATGGTGCCTCCTTGAGTGGTTGAATGCATATCCTCACTTTAACTGAACGATTGTTAAATGCGATACAGGGCACATCTGTCCTCACTCGACGGCACAGAGATGTCCCGAAAGCGCCCGCCCCAGAAGGCCGAGGTGGTGTCGAAATCGATCGCCGAGGGCACGTGGAACCCGTCTCGCCGAGGTGGCGCACCGTGCCGTCGACGGGGCGCGGAGACGACGATGGCGCAGACCCCGGAAGAGTCTGCGCCATGACAGTCGGGCTCGTGAAGCTCAGGAATCCGTGAAGTTCGGGTCCCGCTTCTCGACGAAGGCGGCCATGCCCTCGGACTGGTCGTTCGTGGCCAGGGAGGAGTGGAAGAGCCGGCGCTCGTAGCGCAGTCCCTGCTCGAGCGTCGTCTCGAAAGCGGTGTTCACCGCTTCTTTGACCATCGCCGAGGCGATGCGGGACTTCGACGCGATCGTCTGCGCGATCTCATTGGCCGTGGTCAGCAGCTCTTCGGGCTCGACAACGCGAGCGACGAGACCGGAACGCTCGGCCTCCTCGGCGCCCATCATCCGACCGGTCAGGCACATGTCCATCGATTTGGCCTTGCCGACGGCGCGGGTCAGACGCTGGGATCCGCCCATGCCCGGCAGCACGCCGAGGTTGATCTCGGGCTGACCGAACTTCGCCTTCGTCGAGGCGATGAGGATGTCGCCCATCATCGCCAGTTCGCAGCCGCCGCCGAGGGCATAGCCGCCGACGGCGGTGATGACCGGCTTGCGCACATCGGTCAGTCGCGCCCAGCCTGCGAACCAGTCGGCCTTGTACGCGGTGGAGAAGTCGAGGCTCGACATCTCCTTGATGTCGGCTCCGGCGGCGAAGGCCTTCTCGCTGCCGGTGATGATGATCGCTTTGACGGCGTCATCGGAGTCGAATGCGGTGGCGGCCTCGGTGATGTCCGTGAGCACCTGCAGGTTGAGTGCATTCAGCGCTTTGGGCCGGTTGATGGTGATGGTGGCGACACCGTCGGTGACATCGGTGAGGATGGTTTCGAAATCGTTCATGAGAACACCTTCTCTGCGTGATCGGTGGTGAGGATGGACTGGACCTGTGCGTCGCTGACTTCGGCCAGGGAAGCCGGGCTCCACTTCGGGTTCCGGTCCTTGTCGATGACCTGGGCGCGGATGCCCTCCTTGAGGTCGGGCAGCTCGGTCAGGGTCACGGCCACCCGGTAGTCCTGCTCCAGGACCTCTGCCAGCGTCATCGTCTCCGCATTGCGGACGGCGGCCAAGGTCACCTTCACCGAGGTGGGGGCCTTGGTTGCGATGAGCTCTGCGGCGGCCTGTGCGTCGGGGTTCTCGTGCGCGGCGAGAGCCGCGACGATGGCCTCGGCCTCATCGCCGGCGTAGCATTCGTTGATCCAGTCGGCTGCCTCGGCGAGTTCATCGGCCGGCGCTTCAGCGGTGTACTTGCCGATGACGGTGTCGAGGTCGCCCCCTGCGGTGAGATCGGCGATGAGGTCGGGGATCTGCGCGTCGGGAACGTAGTGGTCGGCCAGTCCCAGGGCGATCGCCGAACCGGCGCCGACGGGCTGTCCGGTCAGCGCTAGATGGGTGCCGAGCTCTCCCGGAGCGTTGGCGAGAAGATGCGTGCCGCCGACATCGGGGAAGAGTCCGATTCCGGTTTCGGGCATGCCGACCTTCGTCGAATCGGTGACGATGCGGTGCGAACCGTGACCGGAGATGCCGACCCCGCCGCCCATCGTGATGCCGTTCATGATCACGACATAGGGTTTGGGGAATTCGGAGATCGCGAAGTTCATCTTGTATTCGCGGTTCCAGAATTTCGCGTTCTCGTCGCTGCCGGCCACGATGTCGTTGTATACGGCCTTGATGTCTCCGCCGGCGCACAGTCCGCGTTCGCCGCGTCCGGTGACGAGGACGAGGGAGACCGCGTCGTCATCGCGCCAGGCTTGGAGCGCGTCATCGATGTGTGTGACCATGTCCTGGCTGAGCGCATTGATCAGCTTCGGTCGGTTGAGTTCGATGCGGCCCACCCCATTGGACACCGAGGTGATGACGGAATCGTCCGCCTGCTCTGTCGAAGGTTCTGTCATATCAGCCCACTCCTGTGCTCTTGCGCGAGATGATCACGCGCATGATTTCGTTGGTGCCTTCCAGAATCTGGTGGACGCGCAGGTCACGCACCAGCTTCTCAATTCCATACTCTGTCAGATAGCCGTAGCCGCCGTGTAACTGCAGTGCCCTGTTCGCGACTTCGAAGCCGGTGTCGGTGGCTTTGAGTTTGGCCATGGCGGACAGGAGGGAGGTGTTGGCATCGCCTGCATCGTAGGCGTTGGCCGCGCGCCACAGGAGGGAGCGTGCCCCTTCCAGATCGGCCTGCATCTGAGCGACTTCGAAGCGCAGCGCCTGGAATCCCGAGAGCTCGGTGCCGAAAGCCTGACGCTCACCCATGTAGGCGATGGCCTTCTCGAGTGCGGCCTGTCCGCCGCCGAGCGAGCAGGCGCCGATATTCAGGCGTCCGCCGTCGAGGCCGGACATAGCGATCTTGAAGCCCTGTCCCGGTTCGCCGAGCATGTTCTCCTTGGGCACTCGGACGTTCTCCATGATCACCTGACGAGTCGGCTGCGCGCGCCAGCCCATCTTCTGCTCGTTGGGGCCGAAGCTCAGTCCCTCCATGTCCTTCTCGAGGATGAAGGCGGAGATTCCACGAGCCCCTTCCTGACCGCTGCGGGCCATGACGAGGTAGGTCTCGGAGGTGCCGGCGCCGGAGATGAACTGCTTGGCACCGTTGAGGACGTAGTGGTCGCCGTCTTCGCGGGCGGAGGTGCGCAGGGCCGCGGCATCGGAGCCGGCGTTGGGTTCGGTCAGGCAGTAGCTGCCGAGGTGCTCCATGGAGACAAGAGGCGCGAGGTACTTGGACTTCTGCTCGTCGTTGCCGAATTGGTCGATCATCCACGCGACCATGTTGTGGATGGAGATGTAGGCGGCCACGGACGGGCACCCGGTCGACATCGCTTCGAAGATCAGCGCCGCGTCCATCCGTCCCATTCCGGTTCCGCCGGCTTCTTCGCTGACGTAGATTCCGCCCATCCCGAGGTCAGCAGACTTCTTGATGACGTCGACGGGGAAGAAGTGATCGGCGTCCCATTCGAGGGCGTGCGGAGCGATCTCGGTATCGGCGAACTCGCGGACCATCCCGGAGACGGTCTGCTGTTCGTCGGTGAGACCGAAGGGGAGTGCAGCGGCTGTACTGTGGGACATGATTCCTCCAGTGGTCGGACAGGTTTGTGGTGATGGGCACCACGATACGTCCAAATTACTTGGACATCCAACTAATTTCGCCGAGGTGACCCTGGACAGGGTCGGGCAGAAGAGGTGACCGGCCGTGGCCGGGTGCAGGTCGGACCGGGACAGGTCGAGTCCGGATCCGAGGTCAGCTTCGGTTCTCGAGTCCTGAACGCAGGCTCTTCAGATGAGGCAGGAGCGAGTCGAGGTCGCTCCCGGCGAAGTCGGGGGAGGCGAAGACTTCGACGTTGAGGGCCGCGGTTGCCTGGGCGGCGAGCTCCCGGCCCGCCTCGGTGAGGTCGACCAGTGTCGTGCGGCGGTCATCGGGATGGCTGCGTCTGGCCACGAGGCCGGCTTTCTCGAGACGGTCGACCGAGTTCGTCGTCGACGTCGCATGCACCTGCATGCGCGCCGAGATCTTCGACATCGGCAGTGTTCCGGCTCGAGTGAAGGACAGGAGAGCGAGGACTTCGTAGCGGGAGAAGGTGAGTGCGAAGGGTTTGAGCGCGGCGTCGACCCGGGCGAGGAACAGCTGGTGGATCCTCATCACCGAGATCACCGTCGTCATGCCGTCGGCGGCATCGTGCCACCCGTGGGCCAGCCATTGCCGACGGGACTCTTCGATCGGGTCGAGTCTGCTGCCTGTATTCTCTTCTGCCGCCATTGTCGACAGTGTAGTGAAGTGAGAAGATGGGCGCATGTGCGGTCGACTCAATATGTCCCTCGATCCGGCTGATCTCGCCGACGAGCTGCGGTTGGACGTTGTGTCCTATGACTTCACCCCGCGCTACAACGTACCCCCGGGGGCCTTCGTGCCGATCGTCGTCGAACGCCTCGATGAGGAGGGGCAGCTGCACCGCCGTCTCGAAACGGCTTCATGGGGCTTGGTTCCCGGCTGGGCCAAGGACGTGAAGATCGGCTTCAAGGCCTTCAATGCTCGTTCGGAGACCGTGCTCGACAAGCCGATGTTCCGCCAGGCGATCAGGCGCCGTCGCTGTGCGCTGCCGATCCCGGGCTATTACGAGTGGGAGACCACCGAGGACGGCAAACAGCCGTGGATGATGAGCGCCGCCGGCGAGGATCCTCTGTTCATGGCGGGACTCTTCGAGTTCTGGAAGCAGCCTGACCAGACGTGGTTGGTCTCGACGACGATCCTCACGATGGAGTCGGCCGGACATCTCAGTGATGTCCACCACCGGATGCCGGTCTTCCTCGGCCGCGATCAGATCGATGACTGGATCGATCCCGGCGTTCTCAGCAGCGCGGTCCCGAACCTGCTGAGCGCAACTCTTGATCAGGTGGACCCGGCGAGCGTGACCCGGCACAAGGTCGGCAAGGCCGTCGGCAATGTCCGCAATGACTCCCCGGAACTCGTTCAGCCGGTCGCCTGAGGCCGTAGCCGCCGACGATCCGAGTCGGTGAGCGCTCGGCGTCTGAGCGCGGAGGATTCGGCTCGGACTCGGCGCCGGCGACACCGGTCTGGAGGCGCTGAGCGAGGCCGTTTTGCACACGGTCGAAGATGTGTGTAATGTTGATCCAGCTGCCGGGCCGCAAGGAACAGCAGCAGTCGCTCTCACCGGGAGTGATTCGGGTGAAACGAAGATGAACTTCGAGTTGCACGGATCCGAACAACCAGGTAGAGTAGACATCCGCTGGCACAGCGAATCGCAAGATGAAAAGTGCAAACAGAAACTGATGCCCCCAGTGAACACGCCCCTTTTTGTTGGGTTGTGGTGATGGGTGAGTGTTTGTGGTTTGAGAATCCAATAGCGTGTTTGTTTGAACAAGTTGTGATGCCAGAAACATTATTTTTCT
>NZ_JBNBZD010000035.1:0-25037 GCF_049804075.1 Brevibacterium sp. FAM 24630 | reverse complement strand
GTTCTTCACCACCGTCGATCAGGATCGTTTCGACACCGTTGTTGCTGATCAAGTGCACCGCAGGCACGCGATCATCGAGCAGATCAATGCGGAACTGAAAAATGGTGCCCTGGCGCATATGCCCTCCAGGGTGTTCAACGCCAACGCTGCCTGGCTCACGATCGCAGCGATCACTCACAACCTGTTACGGGCGGCTGCCGGGATCATCGGCGGGCGGATGAGCAAAGTGCGCGCCCAGACGCTGCGGACACGGATCATCGGGGTTCCGGCTCGGATTGCTCACCGGGCCAGGAAACTGATCCTGCACCTGCCCAGAGCCTGGCCGTGGGCGACGGAGTTCTCACGACTCTGGCAATCGGCGTTGGGACCACCCCGGACAATGTCGACCTGACCAATTCGCCCTTTGGAAGAGGGCCCGAGACCGCAGTCATGGAGGAGGCTCTGTGAGGCTCAATGTGGAAGAGACCGGTGAGAGACCGGGACACTACCTCCTGCCCACTCATCGTGCCCAAGCTCAAATTCGAGTGGGCCACCGGACATCAAGCAGATCGGTGGATCAAGGTTAAGCGCTTCGAAGTATGCAACAGCCTGAGCCTTGCGGGCCGCGGTGTTGCTTGGGATAATGGACATGTGAAAGATTGATCCTTTCTCTGTTAAGCCCCGGTTGCCCCCGGGGCTTTTCTCTTACGCAAGGTCCTCTACCGGCACGAAAATGTCGTACTGCGGACGTACCGACCGAGTACGCGGACGTGCAATATGGTTCTCCGGCAGAGATCCAGTGCGAATCCACCGGCGCACCGTGTCTGCAGTCACGCCCCGAAGCCGCGCATACTCGGCCGTCGTCCTGATCGCCATCATCTTAGGTTTCGTATTTGTCATCATAATGACAATTTATCATACTACGTCGGACTATGCGATACTTCTCTGATAATGACGAATGATCATAGGAGGGTTACTATGGCGGACGGGCAAGCGCAGGCTCTTGGTGCACGCGTACGCCAGGCCCGGGAGGCGGCCGGGCTGTCCCAGGTAGGCCTCGCTGAGTGGATTCCCGGGCTCCACCAGGCGAGTCTCGCACGCATCGAGGTCGGTGAACGGGCGCTCAAAGCACTGGAGGCCGTAGCAATCGCGAGTGCGACCGATGTTGATCTCGATCGCTTGCTTCGCGGGGATGATCGGGCGGCCGAGGACCTCGTGCGCGCCACAAAGTCGACGACGCCGCAATACATTCAGAGGCGCCTGAGCGACTTTGCGGAGGAGGCGCGCGATCGTCGAAACGAGATTCTGCGGCTGGCGGATGAGGTGCCAGACGTCGCGAAAAGCCGAAAAGCGAACATCTCGCGCGCTTTGCGCGCATGGAACATCGCCGGCGGCGCGACCGGTAACGCTGCTCGCGAGATCGATGATGAAATTGTCGCGGTTGACGAACCACTGGTAATCAGAGACGAGTTGAACTGACTGCGGACAATCCGCCCCAATCCACTCTCGCCGAGGGATCGATTCTGAGCTTCCACCTGCACAAATAACCGGAATCCGCAAAATCCACACCTATTCGGACACCCCGTTTCGTGCGGTTACACAGGGGGCTCTGTTGCAAGCACTGTTCTCTAATTGCCAATGTTTCTGAGTAGGTCAAAAAGGGGTGGATTCTCTGGATATTGGACGTTTCGACTGGTCAGAGTGGGTACAGGGATCCATTTTTGAGGCTGGAATCGGGGTGGATCGGGGGTGGATTCGCCTCACTCTGTCAGCCCACCTCGCACCGCATCCATGGACACCCGCCCGGCAGAGAGGACGCGAAGGGCAGTGTCCTCTGCGGCCTTCGTTCCCGCCTCGATCATCGCGCGCAGGTGGAGTCCGACGGGGATCTCGGCCCACCTGGTGAGCCCGGGCACCCACCAGATCGTGAGTCCCCGGCTCCCGCTGACCGGCCGCAGCACCCCCGACGGCACCTCGGCATCACGGCGTTCGGCGGCGTCGCCGAGAAGGTCGAGATCGCGCACGGACGACTGCGCGGCACTAATGGGCGCCAAGCCGAGGGCCGCCATCGTTGTCGGGCTGCGCCAGTAGGCCCGCCCCGTGATACGACCGCGGTCTTCGAGCGCGGTGGCCCAGCCGGTCAGCGTCGTCGCATACGTGGCCTGTTTAGCCCACGCTTGTCCGCGGGCGAGCCAGTCAACAACGGCATCCGCAGTGCGCAGCGACCCCGGTCGGGTGGTCGCGCAGTAGGCGATCGCCTCAGGCTGCGGCAGCACCCATGGGGCGTCAGCGTCGTTGTTCAGCTGCCAGTCGTCGATCCATGCGCGTAAATAGGCTGTCATGCCGACGGAGAGTGCCGGTCGTAGCGGCGCGAAGAACGCCTGCAGATCCACCTCGAGCGCCGCGACGAGCGCGGGGAGGTGATTAGTGCGCATCGCCTGCTGGCCCCGCTCAATACGGGCATAGGAAGAACTGCTCAGCCCCATGCGATGCGCGGATTCCTCCTGTGGCAATCCGGCCCGCTCCCGCAGAGTGCGCAACCGATGTCCGAAAGCCGTCTGAAATTCGCCCGTTTCTTGCACTCAACCAGAGTGCCCTCACCCAGTCCGGGACACCAGAGTGTGTTCGTCTGAGCGTTGCCGCTCAGGCGCGTACGCCTGTAGTCTGACGATATTCGACCCAACAGATGTGTCGGGTTCCGTTACTCCCGGGAAGGAAAACTGATGGCGTCACCGCACCCTCTCACACCCATATCGATTGCTGCTGTCCTGGCGCTCTCTGCCTGCGGCGGAGGACCCGCCGACTCTGCGGCCTCAGACCAGCAAACTGAGTCCGAACAGCAGGCGTCCCCCGCTTTGTGCCCATCTGCAGAAGACGCCGACAACGTGGTTGATTTTTGGGCGGCCGAGGAGTGGGAGAAACTGGAATCGCGAGTCGGAAAACTACTGGATGAAGACGAAAAGGCCGAGGCCTGCGTCGGTAGCGACGAGCTGACGGCATTTTCTGCCCTCATAGAGCCAGCGAGTCGTTACACCACGAACCCGTCCGCCGTTGAAACACCGCAGGACGGTCCGCCTGACAAGTCTGCCGAGGCCGCACTTAACGAGTGGCTATCAGCCATTGGGCGCACCGACGTGAAACTCAGTGAGAAAAAGCAAGAGGCATTAGGGTACTCCGACCCAGCCACTGACCAAGAGGCCGTTCGCATGGGTAATAAGAAGATCGACTTTGCCGTGCTGGAATGTGAGGACGGTTGGTTGTGCGACATCCGTAATTTCTACGATGACAGCGATCCGTCGAACGGCGTCATTCTCATGGAAACCCAGTTTGATGACAGACCGGCCTTCACTGGGGAAGACAAAGAGCAACGCAAAGCTCTTGTGGACTGGGTAGACACCTGGAAACCAGAGACACTCAAAGAGATAAAGATCTTCTATTACGCCGACACCGACCCCGGAGGCGAACCAGCCGATACCGAACCGTACGCGACCATCGAGTTGAAGTGAGATCCACATGAAGCTGAAGAATGTTGCCTCTTCGACCGTGGCCCTTGCTATCGCCTTAACTCTGAGCGGCTGTGGCCCAGAATCCCCCGGCGATCTGCGCGATAAGCTCGAGGACGCCGGAGCAGAAGACTGTGACGAACCGGAGCAGGAGGAAGGCGAAGGGTGGGTCGGGGTGCAATTCGATTGCGAGCTCGCCCATGTGCTGTCCTCGACTGGCGCGTCTGGTGTGACTGTGACGACGTTCGAAGATTCGGGCAGTGTTGACGCATATGTCCACGATAAGAATGCGTGGGTTCGAGATCCCTATGTTGTGGGGAAGAACTGGATAGCGCATAACAGCTCCTATGAGCACGGGGAAGATTCCACCGGTTTCGTTAAAGACACTCTCGGCGGGGAGATCCGGGCGGGGGAGCCCCAGCCGTGACGCCTAGTCCATGTCGCTCTCCTCGACACAGAGCTGACACCGTTGCTCACCCGGTTCTGGGGCAAGATTGCGACGTGGAGCCGAGGTAGTATCCCGACACTGGCCAAAAGAGCATTACCCATCGAGAGGACTGGAGACGCAGATGGATTGGCAGGAGTACCGGCAGAAGGCCACCGCGGCACGCAACATCCAGATGGGTCTACAAAGCGCGATGGTTGTCGGCAGTGCAAAGCAGTACGTCGAGTCCGTGCGCCAGACGCAGGAGCTGGAAGCCCAGTCGCGCACGCAAGAGCAGATTCTCGCTAGCCAGCGGCAGGCGGCAGCGGCTCAGCATCAAGCCGCTGAGGCACAGAAGAAGATTTTGGACAGTCAGCAGCGGCTGATGGCAGAAGCGGCACGACAGACCGCAGTCCTTCGCGAGGCCCGAGATGCGGAACTCGAAGCGAAGTCTCAGCAGATGAAATACCAGTTTGCGATGTGGCGACAGACGGGGGATGGGCAAGCCTATCTGGATTGGGAGCGCGATGCCGGTGAATATCTCACCTATATGCGATCGCTCCAGCCCCAAGTGTCGGAAGCAGAAGCGGCGGATCATGAGCGGCTCAGCCTGCTGACTGAAAACCTGCGGGCCGAGTTGTTGAAGACTCACTTCGAATTCAGCTCGGCAGAAGCAAGACAGTCATATGAGCGCGACTGCCGACGGTATGAAAGCTACCTCACAGCCAGCAAGTCAGAGCAGACAGAGAAGCTGCGGCGCACGTCGCGGGTTATTCGCGTGGCCGTGGCTACTGTGTTTCTGCTTGCCTGTCTCGGTGCAATTACCTGGGCAGGAGCTAGGCTTCTCAATTTTGTCACAGGCGGATTCGCCGACGGATCCGCCGGCTCGTGGTTAATGGAGGTGGCAAAGTGGACAGCTATCGTTGGGGGTGTGCTCGGCCTCGGCGGACTGCTCTGGGGAAATGCCGTCAACGCCCGGATTCCGGTGCCCGTGCCGAAACCGGAGCAAAAGCATTACGGGAGAACGGTGTACTTCACAGTCACCGATAGCGTCGCGATGCGAGAAGAGTACGACACGATTATTGATGTACTCGAACGGCTGGGCATCGATTCGCCGAATGGGCTGGCCGACCATATACGCAAGAACCGTCGTTTCACATTACCGTACTCACTGAACGCATTGTGCGGGTTTGATGTGCCCGCGAAGATCACCGAGGTTGAACGGTTCATTGAGGCCGCGCCTGCCGAGATGCCGACTGAGTTCCCCGATCTCCCGATGCCGCTATTCACCGAAGCGGCCGTCAATGAACAACTAGCAATCGCGCCGGTGGTTCACGGGCAGCAGGTGCTTATGGAGGCCGCCGCGCAGGTCTGAGCATCTCGCTTCACGGCCGCTTGTTTGTACCAATATCACCACAAGTGTCCCAGCTTCTTCTGTGGTGATTTGGATACAGTGGAGATACGGCATCTGAGATCGCGCGCTTGCGCAGCTCCGCCCGTGCGTACGCCCGATCGCGAACGCGGCTCATCGCCACGGTCAGGGAAGCACGGGCAGCAGGGCTTACGGTCCGGGCGATTGCCACGGCCGCGTCGATCTCCACACAGACCGTGCAACGGTGGACGAAAGGCGAGGATGATGGCGATTGACATTGGGGCGCTCTACGATGAGCTGCGCGACCGACACGGCGACCTCGACGGGTGGGATTGGTGGCCGATGCCCGCCGGGCGCATCCAGCAGCTTGCCGGGGCAATTCTCGTGCAGCAAAATCGTTTTTCTCGCGTTGAGCTGTCGCTGGCGGCTCTCGGTGATGCAGGGCTCCTCGACGCCGATGCTCTGGCTGTCGCGGACCCTGACCAGGTGGTCGCCCTCATTCGTCCATCTGGGCTGGTGCGCAAGAAAGCTCCAGCGCTGGTCGCGGCTGCCGCATGGTTGCGCGATCACGGTGACACGGCCGCGCAGCTCGATGACGACGAGTTGTACCGGACGCTGCGCCGCCTGCCGTTGGTCGGGCCCGAGAGCGCCGACGTCGTGATGATGTATTCGTACCACCGGTCCCGGCATATCACTGATACATATGCGCGGCAGCTCTATGCAGCCCGCGGTCTCCCGACCACGAGAAGCTACCAGGCGTGCGCCCGGGCACTGGCCACGGCGTGGGAGGCCGCCGCCTTGACTCCCGCCGAGGCAGCCGCGTTCCACGCCCTGGTCGTCACCCACGCCCAGGCCGGGAAGCTGGCCGCAGAGGAGGCAGCATGAGCGAGCAGCCCCTCGGCAACGTCGTCACGCAGGCTCGAGCCCCGCGGATCGCGTGGCCCGTCGCCGTCGTTGGAGGATGGATCTACGACGCCCCAGAGCGCGTGCGCATCCGCCGCGCCCATGCCGCCGAGACCGCGCAGCACATGCCATCGCAGGCCGCCGTCGACCGGGCGCGTATCGAGGACGGCGCGGCCCGAATACACCTGGGAGCCGTGGCGTTCGCTGTGACTATCGCGGCTATCGTCTACCCGTGGATCGCGGTGACGCTCGCACCCTGGTTGCTGCTCGTCCACACCCGTCGCCGCGCGGCCACACGGCGTGCGCCAATAACGATGCGGGGGGCGGCCCGCGCGTGGCGGCCCGTGCTCGTGCCGATCGCCGTCGCCGCAATCTGCGCGTGGGCCTGGACGCAGGTGCCGAATCTCGTGTGGACCGCTCTGCCAACCTCGGTGTCACCGTGGCTGCAGGCCGGGCTGCCCGGGCTCGTCGCCTCCGCCGGTGTGCTCATTGGCATCGGGGTTGCCGTGCTGCTGACCGGGCGCAATGTGCGGGCACACGTCGCCGCAGTCGCGATCCACGACGATGTGCGCGCCCTGGTCGGAGCGGCCGTTGGTGCTCCCGACGCCACGGCGATCTCGGTGACCGCGCACGGGGGCCAGCTACGGGTCGACGTGGGTCCAGTGCGCACCACGATGACGCGACCGCTGACGCAACAGGGCGTCGATTCCCGCCTCGCGCTTGCCCAGGCCGACTGGGTCGTGGACACGGTCAGTGGGCTGACGGTCACGGTTCGCCCAGTCACAGTTGCGGACGAGGAGCAGCGTGCCGCGGCGCAGGAGACCGGCGGACTCCTTGGCGGCGTCAGTGAAGACGATGACCAACCGACCTCCGACTGGGGCGGCTGGCGCGACGCAGCCTAGGCTGTTCTATTTCGCTCTCAGTGCTTGCACGGCCTCCACCGCTTCCCATTCGCCAGCCCGTCTGATGCCCAGGAAAGGAACGATTGCCACCGGTATCACGAAAAGGCATATCGCTATCAGCACGAGATCCCACCACATGCCCGTAGTGTGCAGCGAAATCGCCAGCGCCATGATCGACGCTACCCCCGAGATGCCGAAACCGACTGTCGGCGGTAGTCGATCCATTTTTCCGGATCCGGCTTTCCCGTAAGCGATCGTCGCGGCGGTAGTTTCTTCACGCGTGAGTGTGGGGTCAAGCCCTGCGAGTTCCAGATTCTTCTGCAACCAGTCCTCCTGTTCATGGTGCATTGTCGCGGGCTTCTTTCTCCATCTGCCTCGTGTTCGATAGCGCTTTTCGGGTATGCGCTTGCGCTGCCCAAACCAGATTGCTCATCGCTTCCGTGGGTGTCGGGTTCTCGTTTTTCGCTTTCCCCTCGTTGATAACCAGGTCGTACTCGGCGCGCACCCATTTCGCCGCTGTCGTATATGCGGTTTCGATGAGATCGAGGATTTGTCGATCGCCGATTCCTGGGTACGCAGCCCAGGCGCGATGCCACGCCGCATGGAAGTGCTCTTCGGCTCTCGCGTACTGCTCGGCTGTCCCCACGGTAAAAGTCGACTCGGACAGAGGGCGGCATTCGTCGACCGCGTCGGCTATGTCGTTCAGACACTGTGCCGTGACCTTTTCTATACGTTCGGCCTGATGGCGTTGGTCCTCTGCCTCGCGCTCTGATCGGAGCCGCTGTCGCTCGATCCATGGTTGGAATACCAGGCCAAGCGTTGTACCCGCAAGTGCTGAAACTGCCGGAATCACTATCTCCCACATGCACACGAGTCTCGAGTAAAGCGGCACGAAAGTCTAGACTCGCCCCGCCTCGGCCGCCGAGAGCAGCTTCCGCGCCACGCCGGTGGCGACGGTCTCCGAGTGTCCCCGGGCGACGATCGCCGCGATCAGCCGATCCCGATCGGCGTCGGTGAGTCCGGGTGCGCGACCCAGGGCCGCGTGCAGCCAGCCTTCAAGTTTGTGGTGGGCCGCTCCGCGCCGCGGCATCCCCGACACGACCCGCCGCACCCGCGCATCGGCGGCTTTGTCCTCCATATACGCGAGAATTGATGCCCGTGAGGTCGCGGCCCGCGTGCGGTAGGACTCCTCCGCCTGATCCATGGCAGTTCGGTCAAACTGCAGCGCAAACCCCAGGTCGTCGCGGACTACGGCGGCTGCCCACGCTGCCTGCGCCGCACGGTCCGCATACGCGGCTGCGGGCGCAGTCCAGACCGGGTGTGATGGGTCGAGCCACAGATCCGTGTCCTCGGACCGGTCCGGGTTGCCGACGGCGAACGCCACGCGCCGGGTGCGCCCGGACCACCCAACGAGCCGTAGAGTGCCCTCATCGATGTAGCGGGCGATGAGCCGCCCGGCGTACGCCGGGGTCACACCCCACCACCACGCACAGCGAGACTGGGAGACCAATACAGAAGAGTACGCAACGCTGCCGCTGTCTTCGCCATCGGTGGCGGCACGAAAATGGTGGACGACCAGCGCGGAAAGTCGCTGGGTCTCCCGCGCCGGGGTTCCCGACGCGAGGAGATGGCTGCGCAGACGGGCGAGAGCAGTCACGGCGACAGACTGTGGTTCCGGAGCGGGACGGGACGCTGCGGCGACGACGAGGTTAGGGCGATGACGCAGACTGGGTAGCTGGATACGCAGAGCCTCTGCGACGGTCGCGGCGTCGGCAGACGGGTAGCGGAGGCGATAGGTTGTGGCAGCGGCGAACGCCAGGCGGCGGAGACTTTCGGTAGAGGTCGGCATTGTGAGGCTCCTGTGAAAAGCGCGAAACGTAGAGGAATTACCGGCCAAATGATAGTATTAGTATACTAGAGGCGGCTCAGCCGCCTCTATAGTAACACAAGTGCACAACTTTTGGCCCGGAGTGCCCGGCAGGTTGTGAAAGCGGAAACCCGGGGGAACCCGAACGATGACGAATGAGACGACGAGAATGCAGCGGCGCGGGCGACTCGACGCGGACGCGAGGCCCGTCGCATGGGCGCTGGCAGGTCTGCTGGGGGTGACGGCGGCAGCCGCGATGGCACTGAGCTTTCAGGCTCACACGCAGGTGGCGGCCGAACGCCTGGGGGCGGGGCGGTTAGCGGCGGCATATCCCGTGGCCGTGGACGGAGCCCTGGTGGGCCTGGCGGTGGCGATGCTCGTGCAAGCCAGACGTGGCGAGAGCCGAATGCTGAGCGGTCTTTTTCTCAGTTTCTTCACTCTTCTTTCCTCTACCGTCAATGTCGTCCACGTCCTCGACCTCCCCGCTCCGGCTACTCTCCCCTATATCGGCGCGGTCTTAGGAGCCCTCCTGCCCGTTATGGTCCTCGGCCTCACAGAGGTGCTGTGCCGCGTGGTCTTCTCACCGGCCCAGGCCGCAGAACCGATCCAGGACACTGGTACGACGGACCAGGCGATTGAGCCAGTGCCCGAACCACGTCCCGAGTCAACACCGCGACCCGCTATCCAGGCGGTGCCGGACCCACGGTCCACCCCGAAACCACGGCGATCCGCATCTGCAGTCCCCGGCGACCGGATCGACGAGGTCAATGAGGCCATCGACGGGCTGCTGACCCAGGGCTTGAGCCGCCAGGCGGTCGCCGATCGGCTCACGGACGAGCTCCAGATCCCCATCAGCAAGAGCCGCGTGTCTCGGCGCGCGGCACAGCGCCAGGAGGCAGCATGACAACCCCACTCACACTCGGACACCACGCCGAGACCGGACGGGCCATCACCTGGGGTGAGGACGTCACAGAGGCCGTGATCCAGGTCGACGGTCCACGCCACGCTGGTCGTACTCGACTCGCACGCGCCCTCCACGACGAGGCCACGACGGCAGGCATGCGGACGATCCTCATCACGAGCAAGACGCGCGCCCGCCCGGGGGCGATCGTCGTCGACGGCCCTGTCGACGTCCCCGGTCTACTCGACGCCGTTCCAGGGTGCAGGGAGACGCTGGTCATCACCGACGACATCGACGTCACCCCGGCTCCGAAGCCTCCGAAGGCGCGGTTGCTCGCCATCGGCAGCCCACTGTCACTAACGGGTCGGCTGTCCCCGACAATCCCTGGAGCCGCGCATCTGCTCATGGCTACACCGACAGCACCCCGCATCCTGAAGAGCCGTGAGCTCACGTACCGCCGTGTTATGGATGCCGAGGGCGCGCTCCTCTGGGTTGAGCCCGCACGACCAGATATGGATGACCTCGCGGTCATCGTCTCGGGCGACACATTGCCGGTTTGTTGCCCGGCCTACGCTCCGATGGAGGACGCGGCATGACACAGGTACTGCCGCTCCCTCCGGATGCCGATCCGACGAACGCGGCCGATCGCGCGGCGATCCGCCGCCACCTCACCTGCCCCGGCCAGGTGCCGATCCATCTCGACATCACGGCCCGTACCGTCGAGGTCGCGGACACCATGCCCGGGCGCACGGTCATCCCCTGGGGCCCGGCGGTGACCCGCCCGACCCCGCAGGTCGTCGCCGAGGTCGCCGAGCTGCTGCGCCAGCGCGGGCTGGTCCTCGGAGCGGTCGATGAGGGTGGCCACCGGTGGCTCGGGATCCGGCCGGGCCCGGCACACCAGGCCATCCGCGCGAAAATTGCCCGGGCCCTGCGGTGTGCCGAGCACGAGGTCGTCTTGGGGTGCTCGGACGACGGCCAGCATGTGGTGGTCACGGACCATCCACCAATCACCGGCGACACCGACCGGCAGCGCGGCGTCTGGCTTGACATCGCTCGCAAAGTTGTCGGGCATGAGGGGTGGGCGGTGAGCGTGGACCCGGGACGCGGAGTCGTCGAGCTGCACGCCGGGGAGCGGATCACCCTACCGCTCCGCGCATCCGTTGATCCTGCCGACTGGCTGTCCAGTGGGTCGCAGTGGCAGCTGCCATTTGGTGTGGACGGGCGCGGGCGGACCGTGGCGTGGGATCTCACCCGCGCCCCACATGCTCTGATCGCCGGGCTGACTGGCAGTGGCAAAACGATTACGCTGTATGCCATCGCGGCCGCCGCACTCGCACGGGGATTCGATCTCGCGATGTGCGAGGTCAGTAAAACCGGCGCGGACTTCGACGATCTGAGGCCATTCGTCGGTGACGGGCTCTGGGGGTGCGACAGCAAGCATGCCGCGAGCACTGTCATCCAGACGGTGTACGGGCTCAAAGATCAGCGGATGTCGGTGCTGCGACAGCACGGGTACAAGAAATTGGCCGACGTGGCACGCGCCGACCAAAACGAACTCGGTCTGAGGCCGATGCTCCTGCTCATCGACGAAGCGGCGGCACTGCTGGCCGCTCCACCACCGCTCAAAGGCCTGCCCAAAGATCACCCCGTCGTCATCGCGAACTCCCAGGAGCAGGTGGACGTCGCGCTTGGCGGCGACGCCATCCGCCGGATCAGTGCCGAACTGCGCGCGGTCGGGATTCATTTGCTGTTTGCCACGCAGACATTCGAGGCGGCCCTGATGGCCCCCGCGGGCGGCGGCGTGCTGCGCGCCAATCTCCCGTTTCGCGTTCTCATGGGCCGGGCCTCCACCACCCAGATCGGGCAGGCGCTGATGCGCCCGCAGGCAGCGGAAACGGCGTACGTCGTCGCGCACGGGCAGGCGGCTGCCGACGACGACAGCGCTCCCGACCTCTACAGCCAACCGTCGCCCGGCCGCGGGCTCGTTGAAACTGATAGCAGCACCGGTGCGTTCCAGGGTGCCTATGCCCCGGAGCATCAGTGGATCGCAGCGCTGCGACGGCAGGGGGTGCCCGAGCCCGGTGGCGCGGCCCCCGCCGACGACGCGGAGGGAGTGGACTGGGATGCTGCATGACGAACGCGGGCTGCTCACGCACGGCGAGACCCTGATCCGCACGGCGTCGTTGTCGATCCCCGAGGCGGCCGCCGAACTCGGGATCACCGAAGCATCGCTGCGCACCGCTATCGCTCGGGGTGCCATCCCCGCCGCACACCTGCTGACTCCTGAACATCGTGTGCTGCGCATCCTGCGTAGCCATGTCGCCGTACGAAAGGCCCAGTCATGAAAAAGTTCATGATCATGCAACTCCTCTTCCGGCTCGTCCTCCGCATCGCCTACCTCGGTTTTTGGCTGACCATCGGCCTCCCCCTGGCCCCGATCTGGCACGACTGGCCCAGCCGGGTCGAGCCTGCGGGGGACCGCGAGGAGCTGGCTGAGCGACCCATGGACGTCGTCATCCAGTGGTGCGGCATTGCCTGGTGGATGACCATCCCGCCCCTGGTCATGTGGTGGGCCCCGGTGCCCCTGCTCACGCAGGGCGGAGCGGCCCTCGCCGCGCTTCTGGTGGGCCGCCGTATCGCCGCGATGCGCGGTCTGGGCCCCGGTGTGCGCGGGTGGGCACGCTTCCTCTGGCGGCACCGCCTTCCCGTGGGCATCAGCCTCGCCGTGCTCATCGTCACCGCCATCGTGCAGGACGTTCTCTGGGACCGTGCTGGGGTCGGCGGAGATGTCGGGATCATTCAGGGATTGACTCTCGTCACCTGGGCCTGGGCGCTGGTTGCGGGGCTCACGCTCGGGATCGCCGCCATTCGCATCCTCGGCCCCGAGCAGACACGTTGGTTGACCCTGCGCGCACAGATCGCGGGCGTAATCGGTGTCAAGCCGGAAGTGCTACGGCCAGAGGCGCGCGGGGATGCCATCACCGTTGTCATCCCGGGCCAGGCGGCCACCCGGACCACCGAGCAGATTGTCGCTCACGCTCGGGCGGCATTGCCCCGGTGGGAAGTGCGACGGCAGATCAGCGACGCCGATCAGCAGGTGCTGTTGCTGACCCCGGTGTCCGAGGACGTGGCCCGTCAACGCCGGGCCGGAGACGCCTCCGGCGGCCTCCTCGGCGACGAAGGCGCGACCGACCAAAACGAAGCGCCCCCGGACGTGTGGGCCGGGTGGCGCGACGCCGCCTGACCGGCAGTCAGCGATCCGACTGCCTGAGGTCCTGATGCAGGACAGCCTCGATAGCCGCGCGGACCCACGCCGCCCGGGACTGTGCCCCGCGACCCGTCATACGGCGATCGCAGTCGACTAAACAGTGTCGTTGTAGATATACCTTCCACTTTGTACACGACACGCCTGTGTACTTTGCGCAACCCGACTCCGTAGCGATCACTGCGCAAACTAGCGGCTGTCGAGATGCCACCCACGTTGCACCTGATATGCCCGGATAGATTGGGCAGTGGCCAGCTTGTGCCTTGTCAGGTGAAGGTGCAGAAGCGTGAGCGACGATCTGCGCGGATTGGTACCGCTAAAAATTAGTGAGAGCGACTTGGGAAAGCCTCAAGTGCGAAGAACAAGAATCCGGGTGAGGATGAAAAGTGGGCAAAGCCCTCCGGGTGAAGCTCACGTGCTTCTGGCAGTGGTTGCGGTTCAGTGATGCTTGTGACGTGGAAGTCGGCTGAAGCGAAGGCATCGAGCATCGACTGTAATGACTTGCGCCAGAAACGCATCGGAACCCGTTGCCCTCCAAATTCCCACTCGAACTCGTAGCTGGTGTTCGCGAAGTAGTTCGGTCGAGGCTCCTTAATGGTGTAGCCCACGATGGGATGGTCGATAGAGACAAACAACCTTCCGCTGGTTCTGAGGACTCGTCGAATCTCTGTCAGCGCGGGATCCCAATCTTCCAGGTAGTGCAGAACTAGCGAGGCGACTACGTCGTCGAATGTTTCGTCTTCGAATGGCAATGGATCTGTGAGGTCAGCCCGTAGCAGGTTGGCCCCATCGCCGACACGCTGCTTGGCGAGATCGACCATGGCAATGCTGGCGTCGATCCCGGCCACGGTGGCACCGCGTTCAAGCATTTCTGCAGTGAGTGAACCTGAGCCGCATCCGACGTCGAGTACGTTACGGCCCGTAACGTTTCCGAGGAGGTTGAGCATTGCTGGCCGCTCATAGTAGGCGTTCGCGAGACTGTCGTCGTTCTCTGCCGAGTAGGCTGCGGCGAAAGCGTCGTAATTGTTCTTTCGCCGTGGATCTGGCTCTTTTGCGTTTGAGCCAGCGGGTTGATTCGTCATAGGCCCGATCATTTCATATTTCGCCTGCACGCCTGAGTGCAGTTCAGTTGTCAATCCCGAACCGCCAGATTCCCGTAACCAATGTATCCGTCAATCTGTACAAGGTAGAAGGCGTCTCTACAGTCGTAGATCAATGTATCCGTCGTCACTCACAGGGGGTGCACATAACGATCGTTTGTCGGACGGAACATGTTTCTAGACAGAGCACCGAGAGTTACGCGGCGCACCTCGTCCGGAAACCCGTCCGAAAACCTCGGGGGCCAAACCCCCGTTTTCTGGACAGGGAGAAAGTAATGGCGATCATCGGTTATGCCAGGGTCAGTACGACAAGTCAGGATTTGGCTGCTCAGGAAGACGTGCTTCGCGCTGCCGGCTGTGAACGGGTCTATGCCGACCACGGAGTGGATGGTTCGAAGCTTTCGCGCCCCGAGTGGGATAGGTGCCGAGAGGTTCTACGTAGTGGCGACACATTGGCGGTGACAAAGCTTGACCGTATGGGCCGGTCGCTGCGGAACGTCCTCGCCGCGGTCGACGAACTTGCTGCCGACGGAGTGGCGCTGCGCATCCTCGATCTCGCTGCCGACACGTCTACCGCGAGCGGACGCATGGTGCTTAGTGTTCTTGGCGCCGTCGCTGAGCTGGAGCGTGAGCTTGCACGAGAGCGCACGATCGCGGGACTGGCGGCTGCGCGTCGCCGTGGCCGCGCGGGCGGGAGGCCACGTGTGCTGAACGCCGAGCGCCTCCGCGACCTCCGGGGGCTGGTTGATAGTGGAATGCCGGTGTCGCGCGCCGCGCAACTGATCGGAGTCAGCCGCTCTTCGGCCTACACGGCTCTGCGAGGAGGGGAGTCAGCACATGTCTGAGGTGACATTGACTGCCGAAGAAGCGGGTGTTCTACTCGCAGTACTCCAATCATGTGATTGGGACGAACCGCTCCTACCTGGCCTTATCCAACGTCTCGCGGAAACGCTCGAGATCGTCCTGAGGACACCCGAACACGCCGACGAAGAACGGTCCCGATCCCAGCCGTTGCTTTGGACCCGGAACGGACGCCCGTAGGCACGATGATCGATATCATGCGATGCCGCAGGGGCTATGTGGACTGGGTGAACATCGGTCTCAAAGCCGGGGGTGAACTCGAGATCTCCAAAGAGACGGCATGCCGTATAGTCGTAGCGCTCAAAGGTCTCATCTCGCCGAACCAATAGCCGATCGCGTAAAAGTGTTCTCTGTATCCATCGTGCAACCAGCAAATTTGTACATAGACCACTGAGCAGTCCTGTGACAGTACTTGAGCTCTAGCTGTGATGTCCAGGGACGTTGTTCTGCCCCCGCGCGCAATGACACCGTGATGATTCAAGAAGTATCTGTCCAGACCGCTCACCATTGAAGGCGTGTAGAGTTTGGGGCATGTCGAGTCCCGAATCAGACAGGTCAGGGGTTGTCGGTCACACCGCCAGCCCCTTGAACCACTAGTTACGACGCCCACGATCTGTGTGGGCGTATGTCTGGCGTACCCGGGGCACTGGCCGTGGTGACAAGAAGAACCATTTTCTTGATCTCACACCTCGGAGTACTCGATGCCTTTCGCTCTCTACATGCTTGCCCTGGCGGTCTTCGTCATGGGCACTTCAGAATTCATGCTCGCGGGATTGCTCCCCGCGATCGCGACCGAACTTGACGTCTCGGTCGGCACTGCGGGCCTGCTGACCTCCGCATTCGCGGTCGGTATGGTCGTCGGCGCGCCAGTGATGGCGGCATTCGCTCGCCGTTGGCCACCGCGGCTCACATTGATCGTTTGCCTTCTCGTGTTCGCGGGAAGCCACGTCATCGGAGCGATGACACCAGTGTTCTCTCTCCTGCTCATCACCCGGGTGCTCAGCGCTCTCGCAAACGCAGGATTCCTCGCCGTAGCACTGAGCACGGCCACTACCCTCGTGCCAGCGAACCAGAAGGGGCGTGCACTGTCGATCCTGCTCTCCGGCACGACGATCGCAACCGTCGTGGGCGTCCCCGCCGGGGCACTGCTCGGCACAGCGCTGGGCTGGCGAACGACGTTCTGGGCGATCGCCATCCTCTGTATTCCCGCGGCCGTTGGAGTCATTCGTGGCGTCACGAACAATGTTGGTCGGAGCGAGACTAGCGCGACCTCACCAAGGCTCCGTGTCGAGCTCAGCCAGTTGGCGACGCCGCGGCTCATCCTGGCCATGGCACTCGGAGCGCTGATCAACGGAGGGACCTTTGCGGCATTCACCTTCCTGGCTCCCATCGTGACCGAGACCGCGGGCTTGGCCGAAGCGTGGGTGTCCGTCGCGCTGGTGATGTTCGGCATCGGATCGTTCCTTGGCGTCACGATCGCAGGACGACTATCAGATCAACGACCTGGCCTCGTGCTCGCAGTCGGTGGACCGCTATTGCTGACAGGCTGGATCGTGTTGGCAGTAGTCGCATCTCATCCCGTTGCGCTTATCGTCCTCGTCCTCGTTCAGGGATTCCTGTCGTTCGGCGTCGGCAGTACTCTGATCACGCGTGTGCTGTATGCAGCATCGGGTGCGCCAACGATGGGCGGTTCGTACGCAACCGCAGCATTGAATATCGGAGCTGCCGCGGGGCCCGTGCTTGGTGCGTTCGGGCTCGCGACCGGGCTGGGGCTGCTCGCGCCGGTTTGGGTCGCTTCGGTGCTGACAGCGATCGCTCTCGTCATCATGCTTCTCACCGGACGCGCGCTTACGAAGACCGCGGCGGAGGCCAATTGATGACCCATCCGAACGCTCTTCTCACTCCTCGTGCCCGTCTCCGGTTAGCCCGGCTGATTGTCGAAGACGGCTATCCGGCCACGATCGCCGCAAAGATGTTCATGGTCTCCCCGATCACTGCCCGGAAATGGGCCGGCCGCTACCGGGAAGAGGGTGAGTTCGGGATGCAGGATCGCTCCAGCAAGCCGCACCGGATCCCAGGCAGGACGCCCGAGTATGTCAAGAAAAAGATCATCAACCTGCGCTGGCGGCTTCGACTGGGGCCAGCCCAGATCGCTGCGCGACTTGGTCTCTCGACGTCGACTGTTCACGCGGTCCTCGTCCGTTGCCGCGTGAACCGCCTCTCGCATATCGATCGTGTCACTGGCGAGCCATTGCGGCGATATGAGCATCCTCATCCGGGATCGTTGATTCATGTCGATGTCACGAAGTTCGGCAACATCCCCGACGGCGGTGGACATCGTTACGTAGGTCGGCAGCAAGGCGCACGGAACAAGCTCGCGACTCCGGGATTACCACGAGGAAAAGACCACAAGCCGCGCACCGGAACGGCGTTCGTTCACACAGTCATCGACGACCACTCCCGCGTCGCGTACGCAGAAATTTGGTCGGATGAGCAGGCGAGCACAGCGGTGGGAGCTCTCGAACGCGCCGTGGCCTGGTTCGCCGAACGAGGTGTGACCGTCGAGAGAGTCCTATCCGACAACGGGTCGGCTTACAGATCCCACGCATGGAGGGACTTCTGCGCTCGGCTCGGCATCCGACACAAGCGGACACGCCCCTACCGGCCGCAGACGAACGGGAAGATCGAGCGATTCCACCGCACGCTCGGGGACGGATGGGCCTATGGCAGGTTTTACGGTTCAGAAGCAGAACGACGCCTGGCGCTGCCCGGCTGGCTCCACTTCTACAACCACCACCGACACCACTCTGCGGTTGGCGGCGCACCCTTCGACCGACTCAACAACGTCCCTGGACGTCACATCTAGCAACTGCTCATGTGTCGTTTCGCAAAGCTCGCTCGCGAGGGCCGTGCAGGCTCGCGCATGCAAAGCCCTCGAGAGTAAGCCGCGACGCAAAGGATGGCTCCATGGATCCTGCTAGCGAGTAGGGCCCTGACTTCGAGCAGCGCGGGATCACTCTAGCCCGCGCTCTCCACGATCCGTTGGGTACCCAGGGTTCAATCATGTATGCAGGCAGAGAACGCGATGTTCTCTTCGTCAATCACGACGAAATACATGTATACGAATTCATTGTGTCACGCACGAAAGATAGGGCAATCAAGGACGGCGGAAAGCTAGCTGAGCCCGTAAGTGCACGGAATTCCGAGCACAAGCCTCGCATCGAGTTGTTCAAGTTTGCCGGTCAAGCACGACACTGCGGCTTGGACTGTTGTCGGCAGCGTCCTCCTGAAAGCGCTATCGTGGGGCGAAGATCCACTCGATTCACCTGTAGTCAACTAGGAGAACCAATGAGCAACAAGACGTGGGGAAATTGGGAACTGCGCGTTGAGATCATGTGCATCGAGCACTCAGTCAACGGGTACCAGATCAGTCTCGACGAATGCCTGACTTCTGCGCAGGTTCTTGACTGGGTTTTCCAGATGCGGGCTAAGACATGGGTGACGTCGGAGGAAATGGCAAACCTGTTAGATGCTTTCGATGATGTATTCGAACCGCAATCAAGGTTGTGCTCCGTCGGGCGCAATAAGAGCTTGACTAAAGAGGAAATGCACCGACTGGCCGAAACAGCGGCTCAGAGAAAGACCGATCTTAAAGAGTTCAGCAATCTATTCGCACCAACGTACAGGGACGATGCCGAATGAACATTGATGAGGTCCGCGAGATCATCGAATTCGCAGAGATGATCGAGGGCAAGAAGTTCCCGACAGGGGCCGCTGACGCATGGCTGAGCATCGTCGAGGGTATCCCTGTAGAGGAAGCCCGAGTTGCGGTAGTCACCCATTTTAGGCAATCAACAGACCATCTGATGCCTGCGCACATCACTAAGCTCCAAGAATCCTGGGAGCCGACGATCCTAGACGACGTTGGCTTCGAGGGAGAGGCCGATGCGTTCAACTTCAACAGGGATCCAGCCAAAGAGCGGAAGGTTCGCGAAGAGAAGTTCAGAGCCGATGCTGACGAGCTTGGCATAGACCCTGAAAGGATGCTCAAGAACGTTTGATCGATTTTCGCCAAGCCTGTGATCTGAAGTCCCAACCCGAACCATGGAGCACTAATGCCTGAAAGCGTTTCAACAATCATCGCTCGCCTGGCAGCACGAAGAGCCGGAATGACCGAAGCGACAATCCAGTCGGATATTCGCAACCTGGTCCTCGCTGCAGGGCTCAACCTCACCGAAGATGAGGTTGAGGAGCGAGTTGAACTTGAAGCGCAAGTCGGAGATGGGTCTCGGCGTCGCATCGACATTGAAGTCGCGACCACTGTCATCGAAGTCAAGAAGGATCTCGATCGGGCTACCGTACTCTCCCACGGTGAAGACCAGCTTGGGGGTTACGTAAAGCAACGCGTCAGGCAGACCGGTGCTCGGTTCTACGGAATTTTGACTGATGGACGACGGTGGCGACTCTATGTGCCATCGATCCAGGCATCTGAAAATGACGAAGTCACGGACGATCTCATCTTCGTCAAGGAATTCGTGCTCAGGTCGGCTAACGAGGAGACCGCACTGCTGGAGTGGCTGGGCGCGATCCTTTCCCGCGTCACGGGATTGTACCCGTCTCCGGAACGCATTGCGCAGGTTCTCGGTGCCGAATCGCCCACGTACAAGGCCGATCACATGTCATTGCGAGCACTGTTCGACGGGGCAATGGAATCGAACGACCATCAGCTCAAAACTCAGGTGTCACTCAAACGCGAGCTGTGGTCGAAACTGCTGACCACCGCGTTTGGTGAAGACTTTGACGGTTCGGCTTCACTGTTCGTCGACCACACCCTACTCGTGCTGACAGCGGAGATAATCGCTCATGCCGTGCTCGGATTCGATGTCTCGAAGGCCGGAAACGTCAGCGCGGCAGAGCTGGCAAACGGTCAGAAGTTCGCAGAGGCGAAGATCCATGGAGTCGTCGAATCCGATTTCTTCGACTGGCCGTTGACTGTTGCGGGTGGTTCCGAGTTCATCGCGGCCCTTGCCAACCGACTGTCCCGCTTCGACTGGGCACACGTGGACCACGACGTGCTCAAGCATGTCTACGAGTCAATCGTCACGGCTGAGACTCGACAGCAACTTGGCGAGTACTACACACCAGATTGGCTTGCCGAGCGGATGATCGAAGAAGTCGACTACAACCCTTTGACGAATCGCGTCCTCGATGCCAGCTGCGGTTCCGGCACCTTCGTCTTCCACTCCGTTCGACGTTACTTGGAGCGAGCAGAAGCCGAGGGGCAAAGCTCCTACGATGCGATCACTGGCGTCGTCGAACACGTCTACGGCATGGACATCCACCCTGTCGCTGTTGCTCTTGCTCGCGTGACCTACCTGCTGGCAATTGGCAGCGACCGGCTGAAAGGTCGGCGACCCGGATTCTCCGTTCCGGTCTACATCGGAGACTCGTTGCAGTGGGAGCAGTCAGCGAACTTGTTCGCCCACTCGGATGTGGTGTCTGTTCCGACGTCCGGATCCCACCTTCTTGATGGTGGCGGTGTACTCGGCGACGATGACATCAAGATCCCCGTCTCCGTGATGCGCAACGCCCAGAGGTTCGACGAAATCATGGCTCGAATCGCCACTGAGATCAGCATCTTCAGATCTGAGAAGGAGCACAAGGCCCGCGACAACACAAAGTACGTCGGAGAATTCAGGAAGCGCTTCAGGAAGATTCTCAGCACAAAGCATTTCAACCTCAGCGAGGATGAGCAGTCGACTCTTGCAAACACAGCGGCGCTGATGTACGAACTTCACCTCGTTGGCCGAGACGGGATCTGGGCCTACTACGTTCGGAATCTGATTCGTCCGATCTGGCTGTCGATGAAGGCGAACAACGTCGATGTTCTCGTGGGTAATCCGCCATGGTTGCGGTACAGCAAGATGAACCCATGGATGCAGAAGAAGTTCCTCGAGCAGTCCAAGGACCACAATCTGACTCTCGGTCGGCTGGGCGCGTCGGGTCGTGATCTGGCCACGTTGTTCGTAGTCCGTGCCTGCGAACTCTATCTGCGTGAAAGCGGCGAGTTCGCATATGTCATGCCTCACTCTGTGCTTACGCGGAAGCCCAACGTTGGATTCCGTGCCGGCCGATGGGCAATGTCCTCGGAAGCATACCCATCCGGAAAGGGTGGCAACGCAGCGTTCAGCGGGATCTGGGATCTCCAGGATGTCTCAACTGGGTTCCCGATTACGTCGGGCGTGATCTTCGGGTCAACGACCACGAAGAATCCGAAAGCGATGCCCGCCAAAGCTACGGCGTTCAAAGGCTACTTGAACCCACCTTCTCAGCCGTGGTCTCGCGCCAGTAATGCGATCCGCACCTCGACGACGAAGCTCGCGCAGGTCACAAGCGACGACCTGCCAAAGTCTCCCTATGCCAAGAAGTTCCGACAGGGCGCAATTCTTGTTCCTCGCCGGTTGATGTGGGCGGTGCCGGGTGACGCCGGACCGCTGGGGACGCCCGGCGACACGATTCCATTAGAATCTCGAACTTCCAATCAGGATGATGCCCGCTGGAAGGTTGACCCCATCTCCGCTGCGGTGGACCAAGAATTCATCTTTGGAGGCTACCTAGGCGAGCATCTGCTCCCATACCGGGCAAAGGAACCGGGGATGGTTATCTTGCCCCTAAAGAACGGCGAGCTTTTGTCGACAGAGGACGCGTCGCGCGAAGTTGGACTGTCAGACTGGTGGAGCGAGGCCGAAAGTCTCTGGGAGGAGAACAAGAAGGAAGGAACGATTTACAGCCTCTCCGAACGCATCGACTTCCATAACCAGTTAACAGCACAACTTGGGAAACCGGGCGGGTATTTGGTGATGTACCCAAAGTCGGGAAACAACATCGCAGCCGCATGGGTACCGGTCGATGGCTCTCTCGTCGACCATAAGGCGTACTGGATGCACACAGGTTCACTCGCTGAGGCACGCTATCTGACGGGGATCTTCAACTCCGAAACGCTTGCGGAGCGGGTCCGCCCGCTTCAGGCGGTGGGGCTCTTCGGCGCAAGAGACTTCGACAAGTACGTCTTCGCGATCGAGTATGGTCTATACGACGACACCGATGTGAACCATCAGGAGTTAGTGCGCCTGGTCGAGCACGCAGAGATGGTAGCCGCCAAGGTGGACCTAGACGGGGCGAAGACGTTCCAGGCCGAGCGGAAGCGAATTCGCGAGGCAATGGACAAGGACGGGGTGGCAGCTGACATTGAGTCGGTAGTCATGCGGATTCTGCCGGAGTTCTCACTGGACGATGATGAAGCGGATGAGTCATCTCCTGATCCCGACTCCTCGTTGTTCTAGACCATATCCAGCGCCGCGCAGCTACCATTGCCCCATGGCGAGGACGCGGTGACTTCGAGCGCGGCATTGCGCGGTTGCGGACCTAAGCGGGCGAGCTCGGGCATGCGAACCCTGCCGCGTCCGAGACATGGTTGGAATGGCGTGTTGGGCTCTGGGTACTGGCCTTGCGGGAGAAGTGCAGGGTTGGCAAGCTCAGTGACGAGCAGATCGCTGAGGCGCCAACGGCTGGTGTTGGGTTCGGGCGACCGTACCGGGATCCCGAGCCGAAGCTGCTGAGTTCTGCCGAGCGCCGGGATCCGGACTTGCTGGCGAGATTAGAGCGCTCGCACCCCGTGCTTTCGCGAGCATGGGCGTCTCAACGTCAGACAGGTGAGAGGTGTCGACGGATGGCCGGTTGCCGGTCGTTGGGTGACTTCGCTCCGTACTCGGTATCGTCGTGGTCAGCTCCCAGACTCGGTCATCGAGGCTGCCGAGGCGATGGGCATCACTTGGAACATTAACCGACACCGGTCGAGACAGTTGAAGTCAGCCTCTGACGATTGAATAGTCCGGTTCCCATGCGTTGGGGGACGCTGATTCGGACACGAGTTTCGGACGTCTGATCCCCTCCTGAGACCGTCACCTGGCGAACCTGTCCGTGGACGATCATCTCTGGACAATCTTTTGACTTGGATGAAGCACTGTTGATCACAGTTTGGACACACACCGCCTCAGAGTCGTACGTGAGACGGCGTGTGCGGTAGATTGGTACTTAACAGTCCCCCCGCTGCCTCTCTACGATGCACCCTGCGGGGGTCCTCTTTTTTTGCAAGGAATGCCCGTAGTGCCAACGCCTCCACCATTCCTCAATCTGAACGAGCGGATTGAGTACCTATACCGGCAAGAATATTTTGAGAAAGCGTCAATCAGCGACGACGACGCCGCTAGAATCGACCAGCTCAACTTTCATTACTTTCTGGGCTATGCACGGAACTACAGGATGCTCGTTGGACGAGGACTGGTTGGCGCGAGCACGAAAAAGATATCCGACGTATTCGCAATCATCGACCAAGACCACACGGTTTCCGAGATCCTTTACCGTGGGATCCGTCAGGCCGAGTGGGCTTTGCGACAAGCCGTGGTGAAGCACTATTGCGCGTGCTTCGATTCTGCAGGCTCGTTCCTGGACGAGGCTCAGTACCTGGAAACCGAAGCTGGCAGTTCAGCACGACGTGTCAGTTCTGTGCTCGACCAAACGCTTAGATACGGAGAGCCGTACGTTTCACAGCATGTCGACGAAACCGCGAAAGCATTGGGACTTCACAGGTTCAAACGCTACGACCCAAGCGGTCACGCCGACTGTGTGAAGCTCGTACGTGACCTCCCTCTCTGGTCGATTGTTGACGCGTTCTCGCTAGGGACGCTGAGTCACTTCATAACCGAGTGCGATTCTCGGCAGGACGATTCGCCGAAAATCTGGAAATCCGTCGCGCAGGAGTTTTCAATTTCAGCTGCTGTATTTCAGTCTCAGATTGAGGCGCTCGTCGTACTTCGGAACATCGTCTTCCATCAGTCCCGGTTGTGGATGCGCCCCACTACGCAAACTCCGAAAACACCGAAGATATTCAAGAAGCAACTCCGCGGAGTCGACCCGAAGGCGATGCATGTTGGATTTCTGAACCTGGCTTTGTTCCAGCCTGATGGTCAGCAGCGGCCATTCGCAGAGGCAATTGAAGCCGCAATCAGCGAGAACCCCGACTACCGCTATGGGGTTACAAAGGTTCAACATCATATCTAGGGCGTGTCTGATAAATGCTGTAACCAAGCGATGACACCGTTGAGCACGACAGCGGCTCGATTGACGAAGGCGAGTTCGTCGTCCGAAATTCGGCCCGGGTTCTACTGGCTAACGGGCCCGGTGTCGGATTTCAGAGATCACGAAGTCGAGGGCATAGCCGGGACGGACATAGACCAGCTCGACCCCATGTCGCTTGCAGAGGCGTCGTTTGCGGGCGTCACGCTTCTTCACGGCTTCGTATGCCGCCGGACCTCCGAAGAAATCAACTGGCCTGTCATGCTGTGCGCCTTGATACTCGACACCGACGGCCATTTCGGGCAGGTAGACATCGAGGTGCTGACGTCCGAGCCACCCTGGCGATGCGTGTTGCTCCACCGTCTGCTCCGGGAATGCGTCGCGGAGCTCGTGGAAGAGCCGCGTTTCCGACAGCCACCCCTCACCGACGCGTGGCAGTGCTGCATCCTCGCGAACCATGTTTTCGGCGTTGCGCGCCAGGGCGCGGCAATAGTCAATGACCTCCGCAACCCTGGAGAACCCGTATTGCGTCAGGTCGAGACCTCTGGAAGCGTGGTAGCCGACCGACGAACCTACGTAGACCGAGTACTGAAGCTTTGGAGATGTTGTAGACCAGGCGCGGAGGCGTTGCACTCTTACTTCTTCGGACACGGTCGAGACCAAAAGCTCCGCCGCGCGACGAACAAGTTCAATGTGTTTGTCAAGTCCCGGGTTTTCTAGAGGCTGAGCGTTCGTTCAGTTTCTTAGGCTGCTAATTCCTGTAGGCTCGTGTAGTGGGTTGCTTCGATTTCGGCGGGAGTCTGATACCCAAGCATTGAATGTAGC
>NZ_JBNBZD010000034.1:0-25355 GCF_049804075.1 Brevibacterium sp. FAM 24630 | reverse complement strand
CGGGTGGTCACGACTGGACACAACGAGTCGATGGGCAGAAATCGTGGCCACCAGCGGGCAGTTTTATTGGCCACCAGTGGGCAATTCTCGTGGCCGTCTATGGGCAGTTCCTACTGACCGTTGACACTCCATAACCACAATCAATCAAGTACACAGCTTCGCCGATGACGAGAGCAGTCGAGATTCCCGCGCGTACGCTCTGTCCTTGATAACGCCACCAGCGTGGTCCGCCCGCGGTTCCCAACGTGATGATGTGCGGACTGTTTGCCTTGGTCATGGGTCGGCGTTGCTCCTCAAGCGGTTCGATAGGACATCTGGTTCCCAGTGTGGTCTACGCCATTAATTTTGTAGAATCAATACTTGTGAAGTACTACATAGGCGGAATTGATGGGTGAGCTCACGCTTCGTCAACTCGAATATTTCGTCGCTGTCGTCGACGCCGGTTCGGTGACCGCAGCGTCGAAGAAGGTCAACGTCACTCAGGCAACGGTGTCGATGGCGATTGCACAACTGGAAAGCCGCCTTGGCACGGATCTGCTCATCCGACAACAGTCCAAAGGGGTCGTACCGACCCGCGCCGGAAGAGAACTGTCAGCGCGTGCACGCCACGTCGTTGCGATGACAGCCGAGATAGAACAGGTGGCAGCAACCGGAACTTCGGAGATCTCAGGGGTGCTCGAAATCGGGTGCGTGTCTTCCCTTTCCCCTCAAGTCGTGCCGCCATTAGCCGCACACTTCGAAAGGCACTACCCTCAAGTGACCTTCAACTACCGAGAAGGCTCCGCCGGAGACCTCCAGCAGGCGCTCATCGACGGCGCTCTCGATATGGCATTCGTATTCTCCCGGCAGACTCTCGAAGCGGTCCATTCTCACGACATCACAGAAGCAATCTTGAAGATCATGCTTCCGGCTGAGCACCCTCTATGCAGTAGGAAATCGATCTCATTCAGCGAGGTGGCCCACGAGTCCGCAATCCTGATCGATCTGCCTCCCAGCCGTGACAGATCGATCGAGTTCATGCGAAATGCTGGAGTGGAACCCCGCATCAGATGGACTAGCACCAACCTGGCAACGGTGATGGCTCTGGTCGCGAACGGACTGGGATATTCTCTCCGCTACGCACTCCCCGGCGAGACCAGCGCACCGGGACCTGGTGTCATTGAGATTCCGGCCGCAGATACGGTGCCGAGGAACGCGATTAGTGCTGTCTTGCCGAGAGGAGCCCACACATCACGGAAGGTTGACGAAGCGATTCGGTTCTTGAGCGACCACTTTTCTGAGGCCGCACAAGCTGGCGTTGATGGACACTGAGCATCAGGCAAGCTTCCTGGCGCTCATTGTGGCCGAGCACAGGCGACCATTCCTCAAAGCCAGTGGCCATCTCGTTCGTTTTCGCCGGCCGCGCTGACAGCATCCTTCTACCGCGATGCTTCATTTCGGTTAAATAACTCCACTCACCCCACGTTTACCCATCTTTTTCAGCGGAACCCCACGGAAACTCATGGCAACTAAGCGAACCTCAGAAGCATCGCGTTCCTCGATTTCTCGGGGCAGAAGCCACCCCACGGAAACTCGCGAAAACTATGACTCCACATCGATTCAGTGTGGGTTCGAGTCCCACTGGGGGACGATTCTTTGTCGGTGTCGAGTGCCGACCGAGATCGCCGATTTCCGCCGTTTGCGGCATGATCGTCTTATGTCGTTCCTTCTTCTCAGCCCCGGTCAGGCACCCCAGCCGATCGCCTCCGTCGACGATGATCTCGCCCGTACGCAGCACGGACCCGCCGTCATCATCACCGCCACCGAGTCGGCCTCCCCCGCTTCGGCAGACGGCTCCACCACTGCCGACTTCCCGTCGCAGGGTCGCCCGTTCGCCTTCCGTGAGACCGGTGGAGACTGGACGGAGATCGGCTTCGAAGCCGCCGATCATTGGGTGCAGATGGGCCCGGACCTACGCAGCCGCCTCGTCGAGGATCATCTTGCGACGCTCGACGTCGCCGAGTTCAAACAGGCGACGAACGGCGGCAGCGCCTCGATCATCACGAACAACTGGGTCTACTCAGGCCAGCCGCGGGTCTATCGTGTCGCCGGAGAGCTGCGTGATTTCGTCACCGTGCTCGGGGAATTCTCCCGCGCCTGATCCCTATTGCTGTTCCTCCGCGGTACGACTGTGACGGTATCCACCACACGACTGGTCGAGATGCGACCCATCGATTCTGCCGAAGCGCCCGGGCCCGCGGCCGGTTGACCGTCTGGCTCCGGTCACCGGAACGCTCGCATGCCTTCGGACACCTGTGGCTCGTCATGGCGGTCCCGGTTCTCGACGATCTCCGCGACGTTGGCCTCTGCCCACTCCCGGAGCGCTGCCACAGGATCCTGCAGCGATCGTCCGAGGCCGGTGAGCGAGTATTCCACCCGCGGCGGAACCTCGGCGAAGACCTCCCGGACCACGAGACCATCGGCGACAAGCGACCGCAGGGTCGAGGTCAGCACCTTCGGGGTGATCCCGCCGATGGCCAGACGGATCTCGTTGAAGCGCTTCGGACCGGAATCGAGAATGTCGACGATAAGCACCGTCCACTTGTCTCCGACGCGGTCAAGAACCACTCGAGTCGGGCATTCGGGGTCGAAGGCATCGCCTTCCCAGCGAACTTTCACACTCATAGCTCCATAGTATCCTTGAGGTACTCGCTATCCAAAAGATACCTTAGGAAAGTCAGATTACGACATCCACCGTGCACCGCAGTCGCGCCGCACGAAGAACGAAGGGACTCTTATGAAGATCGCACTCTTTGGAGCATCGGGAATGATCGGCTCTCGCGTCGTCGCGGAGGCGGCCTCCCGCGGGATCGAGGTCACCGCCATCACTCGGTCCGGCGCCGAGGTGGCCGGAGCGGCCCGCTCAATCACCGGTGATATGGCCAATGCGGAGCTCGGAGCACGGATGGCCGCCGACCACGATGTCATCGTCTCCACCACGGGCCCCAGCCGCACCGGCGGTGACCACCAAGAATGGCTTAACGCGCTGTCGACTCTGGCCAAGGCCACCGGCGACGCTCGACTCTTCGTCGTCGGCGGTGCCGGTTCGCTGTTCGCCGGGGACACGATGCTCAAAGACACGGAGGGCTTCCCTCCCGCGTACAAGGCTGAGGCCGAAACCGGCACGAAGGCCCTCGAGCTTCTGCGTGCCGCGAATCCGTCCCCGTGGACGCTCATCTCCCCCGCCCCGGAAATCGCTCCGGGTGAGCGCACCGGTTCCTACAACGTCGAGCTCGAGGTGCCTGCGGGCGACTCGATCTCGGCCGAGGACTTCGCTGTCGCAATGGTCGATGAGATCGCCGATCCCAAGCACATCGACGCCCGCTTCACCGTCGCGAACTGAGCAGGACGAACTCGCAGCAGAGTCTGCAGATATGACTGACGCCGGGGATGCACTCATGCATCCCCGGCGTCGGTCGTCTCATCAGGGCCTGTCACCGGATGGCACCGGTTGCAGTGGATCAGGCCTTGGCAGGTTCCTTGGGTTCCTTCTTCGGAGCCGGCTTCGAGTTAGCGGCCTCGACGAAGTTCTTGCGCGGAACATCAAGGTCGGCCAACGGCATGGCATCGCGGCCGAGCACGGCGTTGAGGAACCAGTTGCCGAAGACCTTGACCTTGCGGTCCAGGGTCGGAATGGCGTAGCCGTGGTAAGCACGGTGCATCAGCCAAGCGAGAAGTCCGCGGGCCTCGAAGTCGCCCATCTGCGACACGCCCTTGTACAGACCCAGACCAGCCACCGAGCCGATCGTCTTGTGGAAGTACTGCTTGAACTCCGTTTCTCCCCGCAGAGCGGCGAGCACGTTGGCGGCGAGCACCGGAGCCTGACGCGAAGCGTGCTGGGCGTTGGGCACACAGAAGCCTGCCACTCCGCCTCCGGAGAGGTCGGGCACAGCGGCGTTGTCGCCTGCTGCCCAAGCGCCCTCGACCACTCCGTCGTCGCCCTCGACACGCAGATCGGCGCGGACGGTGACATTGCCGCGTTCGTTGATCGGCAGGTCGGAATCGACGAGCAGCGGATTGGCCTTGACGCCGGCGGACCACACGATGGTGTCGGCGTCGAATTCCTCGCCGTTGGAGAGCTTGATGTGCTTATCGGTGCAGTCCTGGAGGAAGGTCTCGAGGTAGACGTCGATTCCACGCTCACGCATGTGCTCGACAACCCACCGGGCCTGTGCTTCGCCGACCTCGGGCATGACGCGGTCGACGGCCTCGACGAGGACGAAGCGGACATCGGCTTCGGTCAGCGTCTCATACTGGGCGATGGCCGAACGGACGAGGTCTTCGAGCTCCGTGAGCGCCTCGATGCCGGCGAATCCGCCGCCGACGAAGACGAAGGTCAGAGCCTTGCGGCGCTCCTCGTCGTCTTCCATCAGCGAAGCGTCTGCAAGGCGGGAGAGGAAGTGGTCGCGCAGGGCGACGGCTTCTTCGATGCGCTTGAGCGCAATCGCGTTCTCCTTCAGACCGGGAATCGGCAGCGCGCGAGCGACCGAACCGGCGGCGAGGATGATGTGATCGTAGTCGAGTTCGAATGCCTCATCGTTGTCGGGCTCGATGGTGGCGAACTTCTCGGCGTGGTTGATCGAGGTGACCTTCGCGGTGATGACCTCTGCACCCGGCAGGTTGCGGCGCAGCGGCACAACGGCGTGACGGGGCTCAATCGAACCGGCTGCCACCTCGGGGAGGAACGGCAGATAGGTCATGTACGGGTTGGGGTCGACCACGGTGACGGTGGCTTCGCCCCGACCGAGGTTCTTCAGCAGGTTCTGGGCGGTGGTCAGGCCGAGGTAGCCGCCACCGACGACGAGGATTCGTGGACGCAGTTTCGAGTTTCTGATGAGTGCCATATTCCCATGCTAGACCCTTGTGAAAACTTTCACTAATTGTTTCTCCGTAGGCTCAGAACGCCCCAGATCAGAGCCGTTCCACCGGCCTGATTCACCGGCGGCGACGAGCGAAGGAAACGGTTGAGGCGACGAGGAGGACAAGCGTGGCCAGGGCGCCGACGCCGAGGACGGCGAAGCCGAAGATCGGTGTCGACTGCGAGGCCGCGATGTCTGTGGGAGCAACGGCTCGCGGGCTCTCGCTCTCGTCCGGAGCGGCAGTCTCGGTCTCCTTCGCCTTCGCCTCGCCACGACGATGCATCTTCACCCAGTCCGCCAGTTCTGTCTCTGCGGAGACGATCTTGCCCGGGACTTTCGCCTTGACCGCCGCCTGCGGGTTGAGCCTGCCCCAACCGACGGTCGGATCGGGTTTGTCCTCCGTGCTCACTGCCTTGTGACCGGCGACCGGCTTCGCGCTCGACTGCAGCTTTGCGCGAACTTCATCGGCGGTGAGCTTCGGGTTGTCGGAGCGGATGAGCGCAGCCGCTCCGGAGACGATCGGTGAGGCGAACGAGCACCCCTGCCCTTCGGCGTACCCGCCGCTGTAGTACGGGATCGGGATGTCCTTGGCCGGCCCCATGAGGTCGACGGCCGTGCCCGGTGCAGTGGAGTCGTCGAGCACGCGTCCGTTCTTGTCCAATCCCCCGACACCGATGACTCCCGGGACTGTCGATGGCGACCAGGCCTGAGTTGCGCCCTGTGAGGCGTTGCCGACGCAGGCCACGATGAGAACGTCTTTCTTATAGGCGTAGGCGAAGGCGTCATCCCAACTCTCCGGCCAGCCCGGATCGTCCCATCCCAAGGACATGTTGATGACTTTGGCTCCGGAGTCGACGGACCAGCGGAGGGCTTTTTCGGCCTGTTCACGAGTCGATCCTGATTCCTTCGGGCGGTCAGGGCCCAGCCACATCGAGGCGGAGAGGATCTTCGCATCGGGGGCGACTCCGGTCGGTCCGGCTCCGGTTCCCTGGCCGGCGATGACTCCGGCGACGGCAGTGCCGTGGTGAATGGTGGTCTTGCCGCCGATAGGGGTCTTTCCGTCTTTTCCCAGTCCGCTGAAGTCCTTCGCTGAGGTCACGACCCCTCCGAGATCCTCATGGTCGGTGTTCACGCCCGAGTCGATGACAGCGACCTTGACACCTTTGCCGGTGGACTTCTTCCAGACCTTGTCGATGCCGTAGTCCTTGATGAACCATTGACCGGGCCCCGCCTTCGGCGCGGCCATGACCGGCTGGGTGGTGCCGACGATGAGGCCGAGGACGAGGACGGTGGCGGCGAAGAGTCTGGCGGTGGCCCTCACGAGCTCGTCAGCGCCAGGTCGAGCGCGGTTCCGTCGAGGATGTCAGTCTCCGAGATACGGATGTCCAGTGTCCCGCCTGCAGCGGTGACCGCCTGGTCGAAGCGGGCGGTGATGCGGGCGAACAGCAGGGAGCCGGCACCGATGACATCGACGCGTCCCGGATGCATGTACGGCAGTTCGGTACGGGCTTCGCGGTCCATGGCGAGGAGTCTGCGGGATTCGGCCTCGATGTCGGCGACGCTGATATGGGCGCCGTGGATGCGGTCTCGCTGGTAGCTGTCGAGTCCGAGCACGCCGGCGGTTATGGTCGTGACGGTGCCGGCAACGCCGATGAAGGTGCGCGGGGCCGAGAAGTCGACCGTCTGCGCGGCCCGATCGAGCTGGGCGTCGATATCAGCGATCGCCGCACGGGTCTGATCCTCGCCGGGAGTCTCCACGGGCATGTGGCGTTCGGTCAGACGCACGGATCCGATGTCCATACTCACCGCCGCCTCGACGTCGCCCTGGCCGAGGACGAGTTCGGTCGATCCGCCGCCGAGGTCCATGACGACGAAGGGCCCCTCTGCGGCCTCGAGATCCGCGGTGGCGCCGAGGAAGGACAGTCGTGCCTCCTCTTCGCCGGTGATGACGTCGGGGACGATGCCGAGGATCGAGAAGATGCCGGCGAAGAACTCATCGCGATTCTTCACATCGCGGCTGGCCGAGGTCGCCACGAATCTCAGCCTCTCCACCTGGTACTCCACGGCCACCTCGGCGAATTCCTTCGCCGCAGCGAAGGCGCGCTCCAGAGCTTCGGGAGCGAATTCGCCGGTGGCATCGACACCTTGGCCCAGCCGCACGATCCGGGTCTCGCGGCGAAGATCGGTGAGGGTGCCGTCGGCGACATCCGCGATGAGCAGGCGCAGAGAATTCGTCCCGCAGTCGAAGGCAGCAACTCGCATGGTCGGATCCTAGTCAGTCGGTTCGGTGGCGGCAATCGCCTCGGCGGTGTCAGTCGGAGCAGTCGCCTGCGCGGACGGTTCGGCAGCGTCCGAGGGGTCGGACGATCCGGCACCTGTGGCGGCGGGCTCGGGATCCGGTGCGGCGATCGGGGGCACATCGTTCATGAAGGACAGTGCACGGTCACCGATCGGGTTGACTCCGGGCCCGGCGGAGAGCGAATGGCCGACGAGGGCGTGGAGGCACTTGACGCGGGTGGGCATTCCCCCGGCCGAATAGTTCTTGATCTCCTCGACTTCGGCCAGTCCGGCTGCAGCCCCGATCTCGGAGCGGACGGCCAGGTAGGCCCGGTGGGCGGCGGCGTAGGCAGCGGCGAGCTCTTCGTCCTCGCCGACCTCGGTCGTCCATTCGGCCATGATCCCGGAGGCCTCCAGGCGCGAGCACTCGGCGACATAGGCGGGATGGGTGAGGTAGAAGGTCGTCGGGAACGGGGTGCCGTCCTCGAGCCTGGGGGCCGTGGCGACGACGAGAGGTTCACCGGCGGTGCTGCGAGCTGCGATGCCGACGACTCCGCGGGGAATGCGCCCGAGCTGGTCGTGAAGGGTTGCGAAATCCGCCTCGGTGCACTCTGTGATCATCAGCTCTTCTCCACGGTATTGCCGGTCTCCTGAATGGACTCCAGCAACTCAAGGTACCAGGCCTGCTTGGCAACCGGTCGATCTGCCTCGGAATCCTCCTCGACGGCATCCTGGTTGGTCACGATGACCGCGTTCTTGCCCTTCTCCACGTAGTACTGGTCTTCGCGCGCTTTGCGCTTGATGTAGTCGGGATCCTTGAGGTTCTTGTTCTTCTCGTCGAGGCTCTTGACCTCGGATTTCGTTGTTTCGATCTCGTTGTTCAGAGCGGCGATCTGCTGGGCCTGCTTGAGTGCGGAATTCAGCGGAGACAGGAATGCGAAGAGGACGATGGCGATGACGAGGAGGAACATTCCCGTGCGCCAGGACATGCGGCGGCTGCGCGCTTCGGCGCTGGCGTCGGCTTCGACGACGGGTTTCGACCGTCGACGAGGGGCGGCCTTACCTGGAGCCGACTTCGGGGCACTGCGTCTGGGCTTGCTCGGGACCATGCTTCTTTCCTCTGCGACTGGGGATCGGGGAAGGGTGTCGCAACATCTCCAAGTGTGCCGTGTCCGCTCACTTCGCGCGAGGATTTGGGCCCCGTGGCGTGTTCGATTCCGCACCCTGCCCGCTGACCCGGCCCGGCGCGCGTTGTCCCGTCCAGCACCGGAAGCGTCACGTTCTCCCGCTCGCGGCGCCTCCTACAGTCAGTGAGGCATCCAACACCGGAACCGATGCCACGCACCGGTCCGGCAGGATGTTCTGTGACTACCGGTGACTGATACCGCGTGACCACCACCGCGCGACCACGCGAAAGCACCACCCACTCCACACCCACACCCTTGAATTCACGCGCCTGTATCAACAGTGTTATCCACATATCAACAGCCCTCCATTGCACTTTGCTGCCGTTTCATGCAATTTGAGTGCATGTACAAACTCATCGGCACAGAAGAACTCAACAGACTCGGTTTCAGCCACAGTGATATCAGACGTGCCCGCACCTGCTGTCTGCGGCGGCTGTCGAGAGGCGTCTATCTCGTCAAACATGTCTGCGATCAAAAGGCCCATCAGCCGCTGTGGGCCAGCATCCATGAGAAGGTCCACAAGACCTTCGTCGAACACGGCGATATCCGCGATCAGGTCGAGGACCTCAACGCCTCGGTGATGGCGCGGCACAACCAGCAGTCCGATCTTCGCACCGATGCCTCGAAGCCGAATCCGCCGCCCGAGGTCTTCTCTCACATCTCCGCAGCCCTCATCCACAACCTCCCGGTCGCCTACCCAGTCACCCACCAGGTCGAAGTCGTCCGCCCCGGCACCAACCGGCGGTTCAAGAGCATCCACGTTCGCGGGAATCTCATTCCGCCCAACCACCGTGCCGTCACCGGCTGCGGCGCTGAGGTCACCACGCTCGAGCGCACCCTCATCGATGTCGCCCGCAGCTACAACCTCGACATCTCCGTGGCCATGCTCGACGATGCGCTGCACCGTGGACTGACCACGAAAGACCAGATCCGCACTGTCCTCGCCCAGTGCCTGGAGAAGCGCAATATCAGCAAGGTGAAGCTGGCGATCGAGCTCGCTGATTCCCGCCGCGAATCCCCCGCCGAGGCGATTGCCGCGGTCCGCTTCTTCCAGCACGGCATCACGGGACTGGAACCGCAGATCACCTTCCGCACCGAGAATCTGCGCCGTGACATCCGTGTCGACTTCCGCCACAGCCAGGCGCGTCTCATCGTCGAGATCGACGGCATCGGCAAGCTCTATCTGGGCTCGGGAGTCCCGCGAACGGAACTCGAAGAGGAGCGCCGCCGCGAGCAGTGGCTTCGCGATCGAGGCTGGCGGGTGATCAGGATCAGCTGGAAGGAGCTGTTTCGGGAGACGAAATTCGAGGAGATCCTTCGGGCGATCCGCCGCTCACAGCCACAGACGGCATGATCACCCACCGTTCGCGCTAGCTCCTCCCGGTGCACCGTTGCAACGTGTCGCCAGCTGGAGGGAGTGCGGCCGGCGGTGCCACGCGACGGCAACGGTGAGGGATGCCCCGAACCAACGCACCGAGATGGTCTCGCCCGTCCTCAACGAGGCAGTCTCGCCCTCCCTCAGCCGTCCGCGCCGAGATGGTCTCGCCCGTCCGCACCAGAGCAACCCCGTCTGCACGCACCGAGGCGGGGCCGGACGACCGCTGATCGTCCGGCCCCGCCTCGGGGAGTTCCTCAGGAACCTGTGTCCCGTGATTGCCGGGTTCGCTCAGGCTTCGAAGCGCGGAAAGGCTCCGCGACCGGCGTAGCGTGCCGCATCGCCGAGCTGCTCTTCGATGCGCAGCAGCTGGTTGTACTTCGCAACGCGTTCGGACCGGGCCGGGGCACCGGCCTTGATCTGACCGGCGTTCGTGGCCACAGCCAGATCGGCGATCGTCGTGTCCTCGGTCTCGCCCGAACGGTGCGAGATCATCGTCGTGTACCCGTGCGTCTGCGCCAGGGACACAGCGTCGAGGGTTTCGGTGAGGGTGCCGATCTGGTTGACCTTGACCAGCAGCGAGTTCGCGGTGGCGCTGTCGATTCCGCGCTGCAGGCGCTCCGGGTTGGTCACGAACAGGTCGTCGCCGACGAGCTGGACCTTCGCACCGATCGCTTCGGTCAGGGTCGCCCAGCCCTCCCAGTCGTTCTCGTCGAGGGGGTCCTCGATGGACACGAGCGGGTACTTCGCGAGCAGCTCCTCGTAGTAGGCGGCCATCTCTTCGGCCGTCTTCTTGCCGCCTTCGAATTCGTAGACTCCATCGTTGTAGAACTCCGAGGAGGCCACGTCGAGGGCGACGGCGATGTCCCGTCCGGGACGGTGTCCGGCGAGGTCGATGGCTTCGAGGATGAGGTCGAGTGCCGCGGCGTTCGAGTCGAGGTTCGGGGCGAACCCGCCCTCATCGCCGAGTCCGGTCGACAGACCGCGTTCCTTGAGCACGCCCTTGAGCGCGTGGTAGACCTCGACGCTCCACTGCAGCGCTTCGTGGAAGCTTGCGGCACCGATCGGGGCGATCATGAATTCCTGGATGTCGACGTTCGAGTCCGCGTGTGACCCGCCGTTGAGGATGTTCATCATCGGCACGGGCATGACGTGTGCGTTCGGGCCACCGAGGTAGCGGTAGAGGGGCAGGTCCGCCGAAACCGCTGCCGCCCGAGCCACGGCCAGCGAGGTTCCGAGCATCGCATTCGCGCCGATGCGGGACTTGTTGTCGGTGCCGTCGAGCTCGATGAGCGCATGGTCGACCAGTCGCTGATCGTCGCTCTCGAGCCCGGCGATGACTTCGTGGATCTCGTCGACGACGGCGTCGACGGCCTGGGTGACTCCCTTGCCCAGGTAGCGTTCGGGATCTCCGTCGCGCAGTTCGACGGCTTCGAACTCTCCCGTGGAGGCGCCGGACGGGACTCCGGCACGACCGACGGACTCGTCGGCCAACAGCACTTCCACCTCAACGGTGGGGTTTCCCCGGGAATCCAGGATTTCGCGGGCATTTGCGGCAACGATCTCAGCCACTGAGTACTCCTTAGCTTTTGGTTTCACATGGGGAACATGTGCCTGCAGGACAGCTTAATGCAACGCACGACGGGGCTCACTCTCTGTTCGTCGCATGACACTGGCCGGCCCCGCCGCGGCGCCGACTGTCCGCGATCGTTCAGGCCTCGGCTGCGGGTTCGAGCAGACACTCGCGCAGCCGCTGCGGGGTGGACGGGTCCATTCCGTGGGTGAGCAGATACGCTTCCACTGCCCCGCCGGTGCCGATCCCGCCGGCGCCTGCTCTGTTGGCAGCGATCCTGCCGGTGTCGGAGCCTTTTCCTGCGCCGCCGACTCCGATTCCATTCGCCGAGGCGGCCCCGTAGTCGGTCTCGATCCGATCGAGGACCTCGTGCATGAGTTCGGGAGGGGCGGCCGTGGCGGTCGCGGCGAGGTTTCCGGAGATGCCGGCATCAGCGAAGTTCTTCGTGATCGAGTCGAGGAACCCGCCGGAGAGGTGAGTGGAGGTGATCGCGTATTCGTCGATGATCGCTTCCCTGCCCACGCCGAGGAGGTCGAGCAGGAACGCTCCGACCACACCGGTGCGGTCCTTGCCCGCAGAGCAGTGGAAGACGACACCTGTTCCGCAGTGATCGGCGACGGTGTCGACGACCGCGGCCAGCCGGTGCCCGAAATGAGTGATCATGAGGTCGTAGATGCGCTCGAGCGAGCGATCGCTGAGATCCATTCCCGTCGCCTCGGCGGCGGCCCTCATCTCCTCGACGCTCATCGGTCGACTGGGGAAGAAATGATCCTCGAAGACAGGAAGTTCGATGTGGGCGACCTCGAGCCCGTCGAGGGTGTCGGGCAGCTTCGAACGCTCACCGATGTCCCGCATGTCGACGACGGCACCGATGCCGAGTTCGCGCATATCGGCGCGTGACCGGTCGGTCAGCCGTGCCCGAAACACCTTCCCGAGTCGCACCGCATTATCCCCGGACTGCGTGCGAGCGCCGCCGAGGTCACGGAAGTTGAAGGTGCCCTCGATCTCGAGACGCTCCAGACTCATCGATTTCCGTCCTCTCTGCGCCGCGCGGTCTTCTCTTCCGCTTTGATCCGGCGGTATTCGCGTTCCACATCTTCCAAAGCGGCCATCTCTTCCCCGGCGTCTTCGCCGAAGGCCAGCGGGTGGCGGCGGATGAGCTTCTCCTCGAGACCGTCGATGATGGTCCCGAGGCTGTGCCCGTATTCGTGTCCGCCGCTCTCGTCGAGCAGAGCGGAGTGGAACAGCACCTGGTAGAACACGTCGCCGAGCTCCTCGACCACTGCCGCACGGTGGGCCGATGTCGGTGCAGCGGTGAAGTCCTCGAGAGCTTCTATGAGCTCCTCGGTCTCTTCGCGAGCGTATTTCTCAAGGCTGCGGTGGTCCTGTCGGCTCGACCAAGGGCACCGTCTGCGCAGGGTCGCCATCGCCGCCACCACGTGCCGAGTTGAGGTGTCCTCTTCGGCTGCGGGCTCATCCACGCGCTGTCCTCCTGCCCACGCGAAAGGCCCCCCACCACCGAGGCAGTGGGGGCCGTTGCGATGGTCACTTCGAGAATTTGTCCTTGACCGATGCGCCGAGATCCTTGACGGATTCGCCGACGTCCTTGGCCTTGGCCTTGAGCTGATCGGTTGCGCCTTCGGCCTTGAGTTCGTCGTCACCGGTGACGTCTCCGATGGATTCCTTGGCACGTCCGCCGAGGTCTTCGGCCTTGTTCTCGAACTTGTCGTCAACGCCCATGGCGATTCTCCTTCGTCGAATGGTGTATCGCTTACTGCGGAGTGCTCCGCTCTTCGCACTCTACGCCACCGCTGCCGCTGGTGAGCGGAAGCTTGGAGAACAGTCGGGGAATTCTCACGTGTTCTCGACCGTCTCCTGGGTGGCCTCGGACTCGACGACGGGCAGGATCGCGTCGAGGAACTGATGGGCCCAGCGCAGGATGTCAGAATCGGTCATCTCCTTCGCATCGAACCCGGTTCCGGCCATCGGTTTGGGCACGAGGACGGAGCGCAACGCCGGTTTGAGCAGCGCCTTCGGGTACAGGCGTTTGAGCCTGACCACCTGCGAGCCGGCGAGTTCGACCGGGCCGAAGCGGATGAAGTTGCCCTGCGCGACGATGTCGCTGACGCCGGAGGCGCGGGCACGGATGCGCAGCCTGGCGACGTCGGCGAGCACACCGACCGGTGCCGGATAGGGGCCGTAGCGGTCGACGAGTTCATCGAGGACTTCCTGGAGTTCGTCTTCGTTCGCTGCCGCCGCCAGCTTCCGGTACGCCTCGAGGCGCAGCCGTTCGTGGTCGACGTACTCGGCCGGCAGGTGCGCGTCGACGGGCAGTTCGAGGCGCATATCGGCCTCGGGTTCGGTCTCCTCACCGCGGAACTTCGCGACGGCTTCGCCGACGAGTCGGACGTAGAGGTCGAACCCGACGCCTTCGATGTGACCGGACTGCTGACCCCCGAGGAGGTTGCCGGCACCGCGGATCTCCAGGTCCTTCATCGCCACCTGCATGCCGGCACCCAGTTCGGTGTGCGCAGCCAGCGTCGTCAGTCGGTCGTGGGCGGTTTCGGTCAGCTGGGTGTCCGGCGGGTAGAGGAAATAGGCATAGGCGCGTTCCCGGCCGCGACCGACTCGCCCGCGCAGCTGGTGGAGCTGGGAGAGCCCGTAGCGGTCGGCGTTGTCGATGATGAGTGTATTCGCATTGGCGATGTCGATGCCGGTCTCGACGATCGTCGTGCACACGAGCACGTCGTACTTCTTCTCCCAGAAGTCGACGATGACCTGCTCGAGTCGGGTTTCGTTCATCTTGCCGTGGGCGATGGCGATCCGGGCCTCGGGCACCATCTCGGCGATATGCCCGGCCACGGCCTCGATGTCTCGGACCCGGTTGTGGATGTAGAAGACCTGACCTTCGCGCATGAGCTCACGGCGGATCGCGGCCCTGATCTGCTTGTCCTCGCGCCTGCCCACATAGGTCAGGACCGGGTGCCTCTCCTCCGGAGGCGTGGCCAGGGTCGACATTTCGCGGATGCCGGTGACGGCCATCTCCAGGGTGCGGGGAATCGGTGTCGCGGACATTGCGAGCACGTCGACATTGGTCCGCAGGGCCTTGAGCGTCTCCTTGTGCTCGACACCGAAGCGCTGCTCCTCATCGATGATGACCAGTCCGAGGTCCTTGAATCGCACCTCGCCGCTGAGCAGCCGGTGGGTGCCGATGACGAGGTCGAGTTTGCCTGCACCCAAGTCCTCTTTGACCTTCTCCGACTCCTGCTTCGACTGGAACCGGGAGAGCGCGCCGATCGTGACGGGGAATCCCGAATACCGTTCGGCGAAGGTCTCATAGTGCTGTTGGACAAGCAGCGTGGTCGGCACAAGCACCGCGACCTGCTTGCCCTCCTGGATCGCTTTGAACGCGGCACGAACCGCGATCTCCGTCTTTCCATAGCCCACGTCGCCGCAGATCAGACGGTCCATCGGCACCGTCTTCTCCATGTCCGATTTGACCTCATCGATGGTCGTGAGCTGGTCGGCGGTCTCGACATAGTGGAAGGCGTCTTCGAGTTCGCGCTGCCATGGTGTGTCGGGCCCATAGGAGTGACCGACTGTGGCCTGCCGAGCCGAGTAGAGCCGGATGAGTTCGCCTGCGATCTCCTTGACTGCCTTGCGCGCCTTGGCCTTCGTCGTCTGCCAGTCCGCCCCGCCCATCTTGTTGAGGCTCGGGCTCTCGCCGCCGACATAGCGGGTGACCTGATCGAGCGCGTCGCTGGGGACGTAGAGACGGTCACCGGGCTGGCCGCGTTTGGCTGGAGCATATTCGATGATGAGGTACTCGCGGGTGTGCTTGTTCGCACCGCGTCCGGTCGTCCGCTGTGTCATCTCGACGAAGCGTCCCACACCGTGCTGGTCGTGGACGACGTAGTCGCCGGGGGCCAGATTGAGCGGGTCCACCTGGTTGCGCCGACGTCGGGTGGGCAGCCGCCGCATGTCCCTCGTCGAGGTGGCCGCCGCCCGCCCGAGCACATCGGCTTCGGTGAGAACGGCGAGTTTGAGATCGTCGAAGACGAATCCGCCGAACGAGGCAGCCGTCGTCACAGTCACGAGCGCTTCGGGCAGGTCCGTGGGATCGTCGACGAAGGTGGCGGGCACTCCGGCTTCGGAGAAGACTTCGACCATCCGGTGGCCCGGTCCCGGTCCTTCGGTGAGGACAAGGATCCGCCACTTGTCATGGATGAGGTCCCTGACATCGGCGAGGATCGCTTCGACGTCACCGGCATAGCCCTTGGGGATACGGGCCGGGACGGCGAAGATGTTCTCCTCCGGGTCGGCGAGCTCCTCATCATGGGCGAAACCCCCGAGCTCCCACCAGGCCAGCCCGATGAGGCGAGCGCCCTCTGCCATTTCGGCGACGGTGCGGAAGCTCGCCGCGGACAGGTCGATCGGGGACTCTCCCCCGGCGGCGGCTCCGGCCCACGCGGCTTCGAGGAATTCGTTCGTCGTCTCCACGAGGTCTGCGGCGCGGGCTTCGACTCGCTCGGGTTCGGTGATGATGATCTTCGACTCCGCAGGCAGCAGCGCGATGATCGGCTCCATCCCGTCGGCGAGGACGGCGGACAGCGATTCCATGCCTTCGACGGCGACTCCGCCGGCGATCCTCTCAAGCATGTCCGCAGCACCGGGCACATCCTCGGCGAGTTTCGCCGCGCGTTCGCGCACCGAATCGGTCAGGAGCAGCTCCCGGCACGGCGGTGCGGACAGGGTCAGCGGTTCCTCCCCTTCGGCGGCGGGGATGGAGCGTTGGTCGCTGACGGAGAATTCGCGGATCTCATCGACCTCGTCGCCGAAGAACTCCACGCGCAGCGCCCGCTCAGCGGTGGCCGGGAAGATGTCGACGATGCCGCCGCGCACGGCGAATTCGCCCCGTCGCGAGACCATGTCGACGCGAGAGTAGGCGAGTTCCGTCAGTCGTGCGGCGAGGTCGTCGATCTCGGATTCGTCGCCGACGGCGAGCTCGGCCGGCGCGATGTCCCCCAGCCCCTTCGCCACGGGCTGGAGGAATGCGCGCACGGGCGCAAGGATGAAACTCAGCTCTCGACCCGGGCTGGGGTGGGCCAGGCGGCGGAGCACCTCGAGGCGTTGGCCGACGGTGTCCGAGCGTGGGGACAGCTTTTCGTGCGGCAGCGTCTCCCAGCTGGGGAAGATCGCGATGGAGGAGGCTGGCACCCAGTCGGCGAGCGCTTGGGCGAGGTCTTCGGCCTCACGGGTCGTGGCGGTGACGATGAGCTGCGGCGCCGAGGCGGCTCCCGCGGCGCCGACCGTCCGACGCAGGATCGACGGCCACAGTCCCTTGATCGCATCGATCGTGCCCCCACCCGAGTCCGGGTCGTTGAAGGCGGCGACGAGTCCGTTGACGGCGGGGTTCTGGCGGGTGAGATCAAGTCCGTTGAGCACCCGAACAGTCTAGGCCACGCTCCTGACACGGCCCATCCGGTGTCTGCGCTCACGATCGGTGTCCCGGACAGAGGACCTGTGCGTCCCCGGTGCGAGGACAAGGTTCCCGCGCCCGCGCCGTAGGGGCGCTCGAGGCGGGCGGACAGCGGCGGAATTCATCGAAACGTGTGAGGATGAGTACATGGCCAAGTTGAGAACCGTCCTGGCAGGACTGGCCGCGACCGCTCTCCTGCTCACGGGCTGCACCGGCGATGCCGACGACGACATCGCAGTCGCCGAACGATGGGACTTCCACTCCCGTCCCGATCTCGCCCCTCCGAAAGTCGAGATCGACTCGGCAGCGTTCCCCACCGACGACGGGGACCTGTCGACTCTCCTCGCGCCGAAGGGCCAGACGAAGACCGACGAGAAGTCGTGGGTCGGCGGACTCATCCTCGATGCCGCCGGTGACCCGCTGTGGATCCGTGAGGGCGGCGATGCGCTGTGGGACCTGCGGGTACAGGAGTATCGTGGAGAACCGGTTCTCACTTGGTGGGAGGGTCTGGCGGAGACTCCGCACACCGCCGGCGAGGTCGTCATCCTCGACGCCTCGTACCAGGAGATCGCCCGCGTGGGCATGGGCGGCGAACTGCCCCAGGACACCTCGGATCTGCACGAGACGACGATCACCGATGACGACACCATGTTCCTCCTCTCCTACGTCAAGACCCAGACCGATCTCAGCTCCGTCGGCGGAGGCGCCGACGGCTGGGTGTGGGAGGGCATCGTCCAGGAGGTCGACATCGCCACCGGCGAGCCCCTCTTCGAATGGCACTCGCTCGACGCCGTTCCCGTCGACCAGTCCGAAGCCGAACTCAAGGACGGCGAAGGCACGAAGGACGAACCCTTCGACTACATCCACCTCAACTCCGTGGACGAGGACGACGACGGTGAGTCCCTCCTCGTGTCCGCCCGCAATACGCATGCGATCTACCAGCTCGACCGGAAGACGGCGGAGCTCAACTGGGTCCTCGGCGGCAAAGCTTCGGACTTCGAGATGGGTCAGGGGGCGACGTTCGCCTGGCAGCACGATGCCCGCCGCCGCTCCGATGGGACGCTGACGCTCTTCGACAACCATGCCGCGCCCCGCCTCGGCGACACTCGCGGGCTGCGTCTCGACGTCGATGAGAAGAAGAAGCGCGCCGAGGTGGTCACCGAGTATCCCGCCCCCGACGACCGCTCGTCGGGCAGTCAGGGGAACCTGCAGGAACTCGACAACGGCAATGTCGTCGTCGGATGGGGTTCGGAACCCTATGTCTCGGAGTTCACGAAGGACGGGAAGCTGCTCACCGATCTCACCTTCGTCGGCGGGTCGAACTACCGCGCGTACCGCTCCGATTGGCATGCCCGGCCGGTCGCCCCGCCGACGGCCACGAAGTCCGAACCGCAGCCCGATGTCACCCGCATCCACATGAGCTGGAACGGCGCCACCGAGGTGGAGTCGTGGCGGGTGCTCAGCGGAGATGACGACGACCATCTCAGCGAGAACACGGTCGTCGAACGCACCGGGTTCGAAACCGCCGCGGATATCACCCCGAACGGGTCGAAGATCATCGTCGAAGCCCTCGATGACGATGGCAAGACGCTCGCGTCGGCGCGAGTGGCACCGCGAGTGCACTGAAGTCAGACTCCGTCACCGAGAACATGTCGAGGCGATAACGGGCCTAACGGAACGGTCACGATTGCACCAGAGCCCCGGTTTTTCGGGGTTCTCCAATCTTCATCACTCACAATTGGGTTATGAGCTCCGACCACTCCCCTCGTTTCACCCCCGAAGAATCCCGCATGCTCTTCGGCTCCGAATCCGCCGGTTCCGGATCCCCTCACCCCGGCCGCTCCGCGAACCCGCCGGTGGCCCACCTGACCACCAGCGTCGACCGCAATCATCACTTCTCGAGGTTCGTCCCGGTCCTCGTCCTGCTGGCGGCGATGTGGGTCGTCGAGATCGTCGATGCTCTCCTCCCCCTCGACCTCGATGCCTTCAGCCTGCAGTCGTGGAATCCGCTCTCGCTCTACGGGCTGGTCACCTCACCGTTGCTGCACTCGGGATTCGGCCACCTCATGGCCAATACGTTCCCGTTCCTCGTCCTCGGCATCGTCATCGCGTTCGAAGGTTCGCGCCGATTCTGGCAGGTCACCGCGATCACTGCGCTCGCTTCGGGTCTCGGCGCCTGGCTGACCACCTGGCCGGGTCAGCACATCATCGGCGCCTCGGGAATTGTCTTCGGCTTCTTCGGATACCTCGCGGTGCGCACCTGGTTCACCGATGACGTGCTGCGCAAGATCGTCTACTTTGCGATCGGGCTCTTCATCTTCGTCACCTACGGGGCCTCGATGATCTTCGGCATGCTGCCGCAGACCAATGACATCTCCTGGCAGGGTCACCTCTTCGGATTCGCCGGCGGCATCTTCGCCGCGTGGCTGCTTCACCGCCGGCGCCAGGACGGCCGACACAGCCGCTGACCGCTGCGTGCTCTCGCGTTCAGGTCCCGGCCGCCTCGGGCAGGGCCGTTCGGCACCGTCGGGCGGAGGTGACTGTTCGCTCGGTGCTGCGTTCAGCGGGAGTGGAACTTCTGCTGCACGGCGTCCAAACCGTCATTGATGAGAGCTTCGACGGCGTCGGCGAGGTCGGAGACGAAGATCGGCAGTGTGGTCCGTTCGTCTTTGGAGAACGGACGCAGCACATGATCGGCGGTGTCCTGCCGGCCGGGAGGCCGTCCGACTCCGGCCCGTACCCGCAGATAGTCCTTCGTCCCCAGCACCGAGGTCATCGAACGCAGGCCGTTGTGGCCGCCTTCTCCCCCACCCCGTTTGGCTCTGATCGCGTCGAAGGGAAGGTCCACATCGTCATGAACGGCGATGATCCGTTCGGTGGCGATGCCGTAGAAATCGGCCAGCTGCCTGACCGGCCCGCCGGATTCGTTCATGTATCCGGTCGAAGTTCCCAGCACCACACGGGGCCCGGGCACTCCCGGCACGCGGCCGGTGGGCAGGCGGCCGGTGCCGACATTGGATCTCAGCTTCGTCCGGGTGAGGCCCGTGCCGATACGTGAAGCGAGTTCGGCAATGACCATCTGTCCGATGTTGTGACGGGTCGCTTCGTATTTGGGGCCGGGATTGCCCAGCCCGAAGACCAACCAGGCTTCGTTCGTCATTGCCGTCCTTCGTCTGTCTGTTCTCCGCCGATCCGGCGCAAGCCTACCCCGTGAGGCACTTGTGGCGTGCACGCGGGTCGGTGCTGGTCCAAGCGCGTCAGGGCTGGCCGCCTGCCCGAGAGTCAGGGGGTGTCACTGTGCGCGATTGCCGTCGGCGATGGCCCGGGGCTGAGACGAATTCGGTGGGCCGCCTTGTAGGCGACCCACCGAATCGAGTGTTCAGTCTGCACTCACCTCAGCACCGAGGTGCCGTGGTGTGAAAAGATCACTCATCCTCGGAGGAGCCTTCTGCACTTGCGGACTCTTCGGTCGACTCTTCGCCGGTCGACTCTTCGGCAGCCTCGTCCTCTGCGTCCGACTCGGTGTCCATCTCAGCCTCTTCCGAGACGTTGACGATGAGCAGCTCTTCGTCGGCGATGAGTTCGACGCCGGCGGGCAGCTCGACCTGACCGGCGAGGACGTGCTCGCCTGCAGGACGGCCGTCGACGGAGATCTCGATGAGTTCGGGCAGACGGGTCGCATCGGCCTTGACGGCGATGGTCGACTCCTCCTGCGAGACCATGGTTCCGGGTGCGGCCTCTCCGATGATGTGGACGGGCACGTCGACCTCGATCTTCTCACCGCGCTTGACGATGATGAGATCGAGGTGCTCGATCTCGCGACGGACGGGTTCGATCTGCACATCGCGGGCGATGGCGAGGACGTTCTTGGATCCGTCGGTGCTTTCGATCTCGAGCAGCGCGTTGGCGTGCTTGAGTGCCAGCATGGTGGCGTGGCCCTCGAGCGAGATGTGCACGGGATCGCCGCCGTGTCCGTAGACGACCGCGGGGATACGTCCGGCGCGGCGGATGCGGCGCGCTGCGCCCTTGCCGAACTCGTTGCGAGCTTCGGCCAGAAGTTTGAAGTCAGCCATTTTCTCTCCTTCGTGGTGAACTTATCTTCGAGCACCACGGCGAAACAGCCTGGATCCGCTGCAAATCTCGAGAAACCGATCCTCAGGGATTCGTGGGATGCCGACCGCGTCGATCACGGAGACGAGATCCGTCTCCCTCGCCGAGGCAACCTGATCATTCTACGGCACTGTCCGCGACGGCACCAAGTCGGCTGTTCACGGCATCGGCACAGGCGTCGATTCCCACCTCGGTGAGCAGAATGTCGTAGTGATTCGTGCCTTGGACGTCGATGACGCTCATGTGCGGCCACTTCCGTGCATAGTCGGCGGTGAGTTCGGGCGGGTAGAGGCCCGGTTCCGCCGCGACGAGATCCCGTTCGGCGAAGAGGAAGACGACCTCGGCCTGGGCCCGGTCGTCGCCCATGATCGTTTCGAGTGCACTCTGGTATGCCGACCCGGTGTACATATCGGCCGAATCGGCCTGCATCGCTTCGATCGACGTCGACGGTTGGAAGGAATCGTCGTCCTTGGCCGCAAGGTCATAGACGAAGCTCTCGGTGGCTACCGTGTCGAGCCCGTCGACGAAGGCCGGATGTGCGGCGAAGAACGCCAGGTACTCCTCGATGGAGCCGAAGCTCATCGACAGACGCTCGGCGGCAGGCCCGAGCACGGCGGCGATGAGATCGTCGGTGTCGAGGTCTTCGTCATTGAGGTCATCGACCGGCGCTCCGCCGCTGGGCTGCCCCGCGGGCAGGGGAAGCCCCCCGTCGATGAGGACGGGGCCGCGGAAACGGTCGGCCGCCTCGGTGCCGGCAGCGGTGCTCTTGGTGGTTCCGGCAAGAGTCATCGCAACGAACCCGCCCATCGAATGTCCGACGAGCGTCACGGAGCCGTCCGGGGCGAAGGCATCGATGGCGGCGCGGACGTCGGCGGCATGGACGGCCATTCCGTAGGGGCCGGGCAGGGTCCGGGAATCGGCACGTCCGCGCAGGTCAGGGCCGATGACGCGGACGCCAGGCAGGGCGGAGACGAGCCCGGCGAAGAAGAGATGATTCGAGGTGATCCCGTGGATGACGCAGACGGTGGGCACGTGCCCGGGACCGGCAGCGACCGGCTCCCACACCCCCACGGACAGCTGCCCGCCTTCCACGTCCACGCGGTAACGGTTGTAATCGTGTGACGACATCGTCGCGGATCCCTTCGCATTGGCGTTGCTACCAGTGTAGATCGTCCGGGGCGCGGAAACGATGGGCCTGCGAGACCGCGGGCCATCGCGGCAGCGGAGACCACGGGCGCGAAAGACACGGGTCATTGCGGCTGCGGAGACGAAGGAACCCCGAGCCGGTGACGACTCGGGGTCCCTGTGCGCGTCGCGGGATTCGCGGCGAGCGGATTCGGTCGGTCTCAGACCTCGAAGAGGCTGGTGACCGATCCGTCTTCGAAGACCTCGTGCACGGCCCGGGCGATGAGCGGGGCGATCGAGAGCACGGTGAGCTTGTCGAAGATCTTGTCTTCGCTCAGCGGCAGCGTGTTGGTGACGATGACCTCTTCGGCCACGGAGTTCGACAGACGTTCGACGGCGGGGCCGGAGAACACGGCGTGGGTGGACACGACGATGACGCCCTTCGCGCCGGCGGCCATGCAGGCGTCGGCGGCCTGGACGATGGTGCCGCCGGTGTCGATCATGTCGTCGACGAGCACGCAGGTGCGGCCTTCGACCTCACCGACGACACGGTTGGCCTTCGTCTCGTTCGGGCGGGTGATGTCGCGGGTCTTGTGGATGAACGCCAGCGGCACGCCGCCGAGCGAGTTCGACCAGTTCTCCGCGACCTTGATGCGTCCGGCATCGGGCGAGACGACGGCAAGCTCACCGGGGTACTTGTCCTTGACGTAGCCGGCGAGGATCGGCATTGCGATGAGGTGGTCGACGGGGCCGTCGAAGTAGCCCTGGATCTGCGCGGTGTGCAGGTCGACGGCGATGATGCGGTCGGCACCGGCGGTCTTGTACAGGTCGGCCACGAGGCGGGCGGAGATCGGTTCGCGTCCGCGGTGCTTCTTGTCCTGCCGAGCGTACGGGAAGAACGGTGCGATGACGGTGATCCGCTTGGCCGAGGCGCGCTTGAGGGCATCGACCATAATCAGCTGCTCCATCAGCCATTCGTTGATGGGAGCGCAGTGCGACTGCAGGACGAAGACGTCGCTGCCGCGCACAGACTCGGAATAGCGGACGTAGATCTCACCGTTCGCGAAGTTGTAGATGTCGGTGGGGAGGAGTTCGGTCCCCAGGTTCTCCGCGACTTGTTCGGCGAGTTCGGGGTTCGCCCGACCGCTGACCAGGACGAGCTTCTTATCGCCCGTCGTCGTTATCTCATTCACTAATCCGTTCCCCTTCGGATGCGTTTTCGGCCGCCTGCGCTGCAGGTGTGCCGGGACGGTTTGTCTGGACCCAGCCCTCCAGGTTACGCTGTGGGGCCACCGAGATGGCCAACGCTCCTGCAGGGACATCCTTGCGCACCGTCGTGCTTGCACCCGAATAGGCGCCGTCGCCCACGGTGACAGGGGCGACGTACATATTGTCCGAGCCCATGCGTGCATGCTTGCCGATGACGGTGCGGTGCTTGTTGACGCCGTCATAGTTGACGAACACCGAGGCGGCGCCGATGTTCGTGCCTTCCCCGATCTCGGCGTCGCCGACGTAGGAGAGGTGGGGGATCTTGGCGTCCTTGCCGATTTCGGCGTTCTTCGTCTCCACGAAGGTGCCGATCTTTCCGGATTCGCCGAGCTTGGTCCCCGGACGCAGGTAGGCGAAGGGCCCGACGTTGGCGCCGGCACCGATGACGGCGAGCTCCCCGTGGGTGCGCACGACGTGTGCTCCCGATCCCACCTCGGTGTCCTTGAGCGTGGTGTCGGGGCCGACGACGGCGTCGGCGCCGATGTCCGTGGCACCGAGCAGCTGGGTGCCCGGCAGGATCGTCGCGTCGGCGGCGATCGAGACGTCGACGTCGATCCACGTGGTGTCGGGGTCGATGATGGACACGCCTGCACGCATGAACTTCTCGCACTGGCGGCGGTTGAGCTCCTTGCCCAGGTTCGCCAGCTGCACGCGGTCATTGGCTCCCTCGACCTGCCACAGATCGTCGGTGGCGGTGGCGGCGACGGACAGTCCGGACTGGCGGGAGTGGCCGATGACGTCGGTGAGGTACTTCTCGCCTTGGGCGTTGTCGGTCGTCAGCGAGGCCAGCCCCTCCTTCAGCGCAGCGGCGTCGAAGGCGTAGATGCCGGAGTTGATCTCACGGATGGAGCGCTCGTCATCGTCCGCGTCCTTCTGCTCGACGATGCGCAGCAGAGAGCTGTTGGCATCACGGACGATGCGTCCGTAGCCATTGGGGTCGTCCACCTCGGCGGACAGGACGGTCACGGCGTTGGCCGCGGATTCGTGGATCTCGACGAGACCGTTGATCGTCTCGGTCGTCAGCAGCGGCACATCGCCGTAGGTGACGACGACGGTGCCGGTGAGGTCTTCGGGCAGCTGGGTGAGCGCACATTCGGTGGCGCGGCCGGTGCCGGGCACTTCGTCCTGGTCGGCGATGAGCAGGGTGCGCTGGGAGGTCACCGGCAGGGAGTCGAGGTGAGCGACGAGCTGGTCGCGTTCGTGTCGGACGACGACGATGAGGTGTTCCGGCGACGTTCCGGCGGCAGCGGAGACAGCATGGTGGAGCAGGGAGCGCCCGCCGATGGGATGCATCACCTTCGGAAGAGCCGACTTCATTCGGGTTCCCTGGCCCGCAGCCAGTACGATGACGGCGGTCGGACGAGTCTGCGACATTGTTGAATCCTTCGCATGTCGGTTGGGGCCAGCTCCGCCCATAGGATTCGAACCTATACTGCACGGCTCCAAAGGCCGGCGTGCTGCCATTACACCAGGGCGGAACAGCGTGCACCAGTTCAGGGGCCCGCGCTCACGAGACACCATCATGCCACTACGATTAACTCTATGGAAATTCTACGCGAGATTCTTCTGACCCTGCATCTGGTCGGAATGGCGATCATTGTCGGCGGTTATTTCACCGTCATCCGCTCCCCCAGAGTGCTTCCCGGAATGCTGCACGCCTCCTATCTTCAGCTCATCACCGGGCTTCTGCTCATGGGCCTGGCCGAGATGGGCGACGGCAGCGTCAACCACATGAAGATCGGCATCAAGCTGGTCGTGGCGATCCTCGTCACGGTCTTCGCCTTCATCGGCAACAAGAAGCAGAAGGCCTTCGCCGCGGCCGCCCCGGCCGAGGGCGCAACGGCGACGGCGGTGAAGAACCCCTCGGCGACGATGGCGCATCTGACGTTCGCATTCGCGATCATCAACGTCATCGTGGCAGTCTTCATCCACTGACCCCCGTTACCTTTTAAGTAGCCTCAACATCCGTCAGGATAGAAGGGGTCGCTGGCCTGAGGACCTCGGCATGATTCATGCCCCCAGTCGTCATGATCCGGGGGGTGTTGTCACCGAGGTTCGAAGG
>NZ_JBNBZD010000033.1:0-25850 GCF_049804075.1 Brevibacterium sp. FAM 24630 | reverse complement strand
GCGCGCTGATGGTACTGCAACTTGGTGGTTGTGGGAGAGTAAGTGACTGCCGCAATATTTTTTGGTGGGGGTGGCCTCGTCTGATTCCTGTTTGTGTGGGGGTTGGGCGGGGCCTTCCTCGTATTCATGGGTCGTGTTGCTGCTGACCACAACCGTGTTTCTTGGTGGTTTGTGGGCAGTGTGGCGTGGTGGTGTTCAGTCGATTCCGAGGAACCGACGGACCGCCGTCCTTTTGTATTTGTCTTTCGTAATTGAACTCCTAAGGGCATCGAGATGGCGTTCGATCGGATCAGAGGAATCGTCCTTTCGGCGCATTCTCACACTGATATGAGGCCGTCGAGTTCTATATCTCAATCGACGTTGCCAGACAGTCGTGTCCATAATCCGGGCGGTCGGAGTCATGTTATGAGTGTCACGGTATGTTTGGGCGTATGAGCCTACATCCATCACTGCAGCCAATCTTGGACACGGTACTCCAACGTAATCCTGGAGAGTCGGAGTTCCACCAAGCGGTACAGGAAGTCCTCTATTCCCTGGGCCCCGTCGTGGATAAGCATCCCGAGTACCTGGAGCTTTCCGCACTCGAACGTCTGTGCGAACCCGAACGTCAGATCATCTTCCGGGTTCCATGGATCGACGACGCCGGCGATGTTCAGATCAACCGTGCCTTCCGCGTGCAGTTCAACTCGGCTCTCGGACCCTACAAGGGCGGTCTGCGATTCCACCCCTCGGTCAACCTCGGTATCGTCAAGTTCCTCGGTTTCGAACAGATCTTCAAAAACGCGATCACCGGGCTGCCCATCGGCGGCGGCAAGGGCGGAGCAGACTTCGACCCCAAGGGCCGCAGCGACCAGGAAGTGATGCGCTTCTGCCAGTCGCTGATGACCGAGCTCTCACGCCACATCGGCGAATACCGCGATGTTCCCGCCGGTGACATCGGCGTCGGCGGCCGTGAGATCGGCTATCTGTTCGGACAGTACAAGCGTATGACGAACTCCTACGAAGCCGGTGTCCTCACCGGTAAGGGTCTGTCCTACGGAGGGTCCATGGTCCGCACGGAAGCCACCGGCTTCGGTGTCGTCTACTTCCTCAAGGACATGCTCGCCGCGGCGAAGAAGAACATCGACGGACGTACGGTTTCGATTTCCGGGTCGGGCAACGTCGCTGTGTTCGCCGCTGAGAAGGTCACCGCATTCGGCGGCACCGTCATCACGATGTCCGACTCATCCGGCTTCATCCACGACCCGGACGGAATCGACACCGAACTCGTCAAGCGCATCAAGTTCGAAGAGCGCGGTCGGATCTCCGACTACGTTGTGGAGCACGGCGGACGTTCCTCTTACCATGAAGGTGGAAACGTCTGGGATGTTGAGGTCGATGTGGCACTGCCCTGTGCGACGCAGAACGAGCTCGACGCGGATTCGGCCTCGACCTTGGTCAAGAACGGTCTCATCGCCCTCGCCGAGGGGGCGAACATGCCGTGCACCCCGGAGGCCGTGAAGATCTTCTCCGAAGCCGGAGTGCTCTTCGCTCCCGGCAAGGCCGCCAACGCCGGAGGCGTGGGAACCAGCGCCCTCGAGATGCAGCAGAACGCCAGCCGCGACTCGTGGGACTTCGACTTCACCGAGGCGCGGCTCGCCGAGATCATGGGCGATGTCCATGACAGCTGCGCGGCCGCGGCCGATGAGTTCGGTCAGCCCGGAGACTACGTCTCCGGCGCCAACATCGCTGGTTTCATCCGCGTCTCCGAAGCCATGCTCGCCCAAGGGGTCGTCTGACCTCCTCCCCTGCCGACCGCTCAGCCCACGGCTGAGCGGCAGCAACCGGGCAGCCACGGCCGAGCCGATGGCAGCTGGGGGACAGGCGACAGCCTGAGGCGCGCCATCGGGTGCCACAGCTGGACGGCCCTGCCCACCGCCGACTTCCTTCGCTGCGAAGAGTGTCGGCCGTGGGCAGGGCCTCGTTCGTGTGCTGGGCGCAGCCGAGTCTCAGCGCTGTCCGATGGTGCCGTATCCCTTGCGCCAGCGCAGCAGAGGACGATTCGTTCCGGCATTCGTCCCCGCGCCCAAAGCAACAACCCGACCGACGACGATATTGTGCGTGGCGACGTCGAGCACCTCGGTGAGTTCGAGCTCGAACCATGCGAGAGCCTCGGTGAGCACCGGCTGACCCGCCTGTGGGGCGGGGAAGGTGTCCACCCCCTTGAGGGACCCGTAGAGCGGTTGGCCCGACGCTCCGAGGCGTTCGGAGATATCCCGCTGATCCGAATTCAGCAGCGAGATCGCGAAATGCGAACTCGTCTCCAAGGTCTCCATCATCCTTGAACCGGAATAGATGCTCACCGCCATGGTCGGCGGATCGTAGGACACGTCGAGAAACGAATCGACGGTGATGGCGTGAAGAGCGCTGCCACGGGTGGCAGACACGATGGCGACTGCCGCGGCGATGTCATCGCTGAGCTCGCGGTAGCGTTCTGTGAGGGATTCGTCGTAGGCCTGGTCCATGACTCTCATTCTAGGGAACTACAATGGAGCCATGACCATTCCAGCTTCAGGCGGTTCAGCAACGATCGAGCGCGAGCAGACCGAGCAGCTTGCCGAGCCCGGAGATCACGAGCGCTTCAGCCACTACGCGCCCAAGGACAAGATCATGGAGTCCATGGTGACTGGGACTCCGCTGATCGCCTTGTGCGGAAAGGTGTGGGTTCCCACTCGCGATCCCGAGCGGTTCCCGATCTGCCCCAAGTGCAAAGAGATCTACGAAACGATGTCCGAAGGACCGCAGGAGTAGATGTCCGCGGAACAGCTCCCTGGAGCTCCAGGGACCTCCGCGGCAGAACAGCTTCCACCGGCTTTCCCCGAACGTGCGGCATGGGGAACAGCCGGAAAGTTGCGTGCCTGGCAGGCGGAGGCTCTCGAGCTCTACTTCAAGACCGAACCCAAGGACTTCCTCGCTGTCGCGACTCCCGGGGCCGGTAAGACGACCTTCGCTCTGCGTTTGGCCGCCGAACTCCTGGCCCGACGGGTCGTCAACCGCGTGACCGTGGTCGCACCCACCGAGCACCTCAAGGTGCAGTGGGCCGATTCCGCAGCCCGTGTGGGGATCAAGCTCGACCCCCACTTCAAGAACTCTCAGGGCAAGCACGCACCCGGCTACCACGGTGTCGCACTGACCTATGCGCAGGTCGCCGCGAAACCGGTCCTCCATCACAACCGGACCGCAGCCGGCCGCACCCTCGTCATCCTCGACGAGGTCCACCACGGCGGAGACGCCCTGTCGTGGGGTGATGCCGTGCGCGAGGCGTTCGGTCCTGCCGTGCGCAGGCTGTCTCTGACCGGAACCCCTTTCCGTTCGGACACCTCACCGATTCCGTTCGTCACGTACGCGCCCGACGAGAACGGCATCCGCACCTCGGTGGCGGACTACTCCTATGGCTACGGCCGGGCACTGAAGGACTCGGTCGTCCGTCCCGTACTGTTCCTCGCCTACGCCGGCGCCATGACCTGGCGGACCAAGGCCGGCGACGAGATGTCGCACGTCCTCGGTGAGGAGACGACCAAGGACATCAACTCCCAGGCCTGGCGCACCGCGTTGGACCCGAAGGGCGACTGGATCCCGGCCGTGCTCAAGGCGGCCGACATCCGGCTGACCGAGGTCCGCCGCACCGTCCACGACGCCGGCGGACTCGTCATCGCCACCGATCAGGACGCAGCCCGCGCCTACGCCAAACGCCTCCATGAGATCACGGGAGAGAAGCCGACCGTGGTCCTCTCCGACGAAGTCGGAGCCTCAGAACGGATCGAACAGTTCCAGAACTCCACCGACCGGTGGATGGTCGCCGTGCGCATGGTCTCCGAGGGTGTCGACGTTCCACGTCTGTGCGTCGGCGTCTATGCGACCTCCTCGTCGACTCCGCTGTTCTTCGCCCAGGCGATCGGCCGTTTCGTCCGCGCCCGCAAACGTGGCGAGACCGCCTCGGTGTTCTTACCGTCCGTGCCGGTGCTGCTGGCCCTGGCGAACTCGATGGAAGCCGAACGCGATCACGCTCTCGACCGGCCGAAGAACGAGGACGAGAATGATGTCGTCGTCTTCGACGACCAGGCCATGGAGCAGGCGAACCGGAATGAGGGCGCCTCCTCCGACCAGCTCGGCTCGTTCGAAGCCCTCGGCGCGGAAGCCCTGTTCGACCGAGTGCTCTTCGACGGCGGCGAATTCGGCACCGGCGGTGCCATCGGCTCCGAAGACGAACTCGATTTCATCGGGATCCCCGGCCTGCTCGAACCCGACCAGGTCCACGAACTGCTGCGAACCCAACAGGCACGTCAGGCCAAACGCAAGACGGCCACGGGCCCTCCGGCACCGGAAGTCGAGACCAGCGAACTCGAACACCGAGCGATGAAGGAAGAGCGCAACCAGCTGCAGAGCCTCGTGGGCGCCTGGTCCAGGCGCACCGGCACACCGCACCAGAACGTGCACGTCGAACTGCGCAAAGCGTGCGGGGGACCGGCGGTCGCTCAGGCCACGCGTGAGCAGATCCAAGCCCGGATCAAGAAGCTCCAGGGCTGGTTCATCGGCAAGAAGTGACGCCGCCGGGCCGGACCCCGAAGCCGACGGAGGAGGGCGGTGCGGCCGCCGAGGCGGTCCGGCCGCAGGAGATCAGGCGGAATAGAAGACTGTGGGAATGGCAGGCTCGCCGTCCTGCAGTCGACGCGCCGAACGCGGCAGCTCCGCCAAAGACTCATCGTGGCGGGCACAGGCCTTCTTCACACCCGCGGCTCCGGTGAAGGACTCATCGACCTCACCGTCGCGTACGAGATCGACGCTGAGACGACGACCCTCACCGAGATCATCGGGCAGGGCCGGAATGCCGACGGCTTCCTCGACCGCAATCGCGCCGTCGATGAGGCGCAGCGCCTCCTTGTGCCCGCCGCGAGAGGGCTTGCCCGATGAGTGCTTCGCCACCGAGGTCCACTCACCGGCTTCATCGGCGCGGGCGACGAGCTTGTACACCAGTCCCGCTGCCGGAGCGCCGGAACCGGTGACGACGCGGGTGCCGACACCATAGGAGTCGACCGGGGACGCGGCCAGCGCGGCGATCGCATACTCGTCAAGATCGCTGGTGACGGTGATCGTCGTGTCATGAGCGCCGAGGCGGTCAAGACCCTCGCGCACCTCGCCGGCCTGCTCGATGAGGTCACCCGAGTCGATCCGCACCCCGCCGAGCCCGGTACCGGCGAGTTCGACCGCGGTCGCCAGGGCCTCTTCGACGTCGTAGGTGTCGAGCAGCAGAGTCGTATCGGTGCCCAAAGACTTCAGCTGCGCGGCGAAGGCCTCACGTTCGGAATCGTGGAGCAGAGTGAAGGAATGGGCCGAGGTGCCGATTGTCCGCAGACCATAGGTCAGTCCAGCGGCGAGATTCGACGTCGATGCGAATCCGCCGATCACCGCGGCCCGCGCCGCCGCCACAGCGGCGTGTTCGTTCGTGCGTCGTCCGCCCATCTCAGCGCAGGGGCGGTCGCCAGCCGCCTGCGCCATCCGAGACGCCGCCGACGCGACCGCACAGTCGTAGTTCATCGCGGAGAGGATGAGCGTCTCGAGGATGACCCCCTCGGCGAAGGTCGATTCGATCGTCAGCAGAGGGGAGCCGGGGAAGTAGATCTCGCCTTCGGCATAGCCGCGGATATTGCCGGTGAACCGGTAGTTCGCCAACCAGTCGATCGTGCGGGCGTCGACGATGTCCTCGCGGCTGAGGAAAGACAGCTCCGCATCATCGAAGCGGAAGTCGCGGATCATCTCGAGGATCCGACCGGTGCCGGCGACGACACCGTAGCGGCGGCCAGCGGGAAGGCTGCGGCCGAACACCTCGAAGAGACTCTTGCGATGGGCGGCGCCGGATTCCAAGGCAGCCTGCACCATCGTCAATTCGTACTGATCCGTGAAGAACGCCGTCGAATCGGTCCGTGTGAGATCACTCATAGGCGCGATCTTACGTCACGACAGCGTCAGTGTTCTGCCGTAAGCTGGAAACGTGAGCAACCCAACGACACCAGTTCTCGAGCCGGAGGTCGACGTTCGACCGGCCGAGGACCTGGCTAAGCCCTGGCGAACCGTGGTCTTCAACGACCCGGTCAATCTCATGAGCTATGTCAGCTACGTGTTCCAGACCTACTTCGGATATTCCGAGGACAAAGCCGACGCACTCATGCTCGAAGTCCACGAGAACGGGCGCTCCGTCGTCGCCACCGGAGGCCGCGAAGCCATGGAGAGAGACACCCAAGCGATGCACGAATACGGTCTGTGGGCCGCGTGCCAACCCGATTCAGGATCCGACTGACCTATGGCAGCCATCGACGCACGGGGGGATGATGTCGTCCTCCGCCTCGAAGACAATGAGCGCTCGCTCATGCTCACGGTCTTCACCGACCTCGCCGCCCTGCTCTCCGAAGACGATGGGTCCGAGGACGGCTCCCGACCGGATTCGGAGAACTGGGATGCCCGCCTCGGGCTCGTCGGCCGTCCCCGCCCCGAGGATCCGGCGCTGCTGCGGCTGCTGCCGGATGTCGACCCGGAAGACGAAGAGCGGTCGACGGAATTCCGGCGGCTGACCGAATTCGACCTCAAACAGGCCAAGGCACACAATGTGCGCATCGTGCTGCTGGGCCTGAGCAAGGGCAACGACATCACCCTGACCCACGACGAGACCCTGGCGTGGATGAAGGGCCTGAACGATCTGCGGCTCGTGCTCGCCGTCCGGCTCGGCATCGACACCGAGGACGCGCAGGATGAGAAGTACGCGCGCCGTGAGGAGCTCTCCGAATCCGAAGACCTCACGCTGACCCTGTACGACTTCCTGACCTGGATTCAGGACCGACTGACAACGACCTTGCTGACCCGGAAGCAAGGGGATGACGAGACATGAGACTCACCGCCATCGGCACCGCCGGCTCTTTTCCCGGACGCGGTGCCCTCGCCAGCTGCTACCTCATCGAAACGGAAGAGGACACGCCGACTCGCATCATCCTCGACCTCGGGTCCGGGGCGCTGAGCCCCCTGCAGCAGACCGTAGACACCGACCGGCTCTCCGGCATCGTCCTCAGCCACCTGCACCCGGACCACTGCATGGACATGACCGGGCTCTACGTCAAACACTGCTTCGATCCGAAGTTCTTCAACGGCGACATCTCCGACACCGGCACGATCCGCACCCGCACCCCCGTCTTCGCCCCCGCCGGCGCGAAGGAGCGACTGATGAGGGCGTATTACACGGATCCCGGAAAGTCCCCGGTCGCCAACGGGGGAGACGACTCGGACTTCGACCATGCCTTCGAATTCTCCGACCTCGACCACGGCACTCGGAATCAGATCGGGTCGCTGACCGTCGAGTCCTTCCTCGTCGACCACCCGGTCGAGGCCTACGCGCTGCGCATCACCGACGCGAAAGGCAGCGTCATCACCTACTCCGGTGACAGCGACGAATGCGACAACCTCGTCGCCGCGGCGAAGGATGCCGACCTCTTCCTCTGCGAAGCGGCTTTCCAGGAAGACCGCGACACCGCTCGCGGGATCCACCTCACCGGCAAACGCGCCGGACGCGTGGCACAGAACGCCGAGGTGTCCGCGCTCGTGCTCACCCACATTCCGATCTGGACCGACTGCTCCATCGTCCGCGGTGAGGCAGCCGGTGAATACCGCGGTCCCATCGAGCTGGCGAAACCCGGAGCCACCTGGACCGTGTGAGCCGGAGCCGCAGGGGCGAAGGCACATCAGACCAACCCGCAACCGAAACATGAAAGAGGCACACCGTGCGAGCAGACGGCCGTCAGGCAGACGAACTCCGTGAAGTCCGGATCACCCCCGACTGGATCAACACTGCCGAGGGTTCGGCGCTCATCGAGTTCGGCAATACCCGTGTCCTCTGCGCGGCATCTCTGACCGAAGGCGTGCCTCGCTGGCTCAAGGGCCAGGGTCGCGGCTGGGTGACCGCCGAATACGCGATGCTGCCCCGGGCCACGGACTCCAGGAACACCCGCGAATCCGTCAAGGGCAAGCTGGGCGGACGCACCCACGAGATCTCCCGCCTCATCGGCCGCAGCCTGCGCGCGGTCATCGACATGGAGAAGCTCGGCGAGAACACCCTCGTCCTCGACTGCGACGTCCTCCAAGCCGATGGGGGCACACGCACGGCTTCGATCACCGGCGCCTATGTCGCCCTGGCGAATGCCATCGACAAGGGCCGCTCGACCGGTCTCATCCCCGCAGCCCACAATCCGCTCATCGACTCCATCGCCGCCATCAGCGTCGGCATCATCGACGGTGAGCCTCTGCTCGACCTGCCCTATGTCGAGGATTCCCGAGCCGAAACCGATATGAACGTGGTGATGACCGGTTCGGGCAAGTTCGTCGAGGTCCAAGGCACCGCTGAGGGCGCACCCTTCGATCGCGACGAGCTCGGCAAACTCCTCGACCTGGCCGCGCACGGCTGCAGCGAACTCACTCGCCTCCAGTCCGAAGTGCTGACACGATGACGACGTTCGTCCTCGCCACCCACAATGAGGGCAAGAAGCGGGAGCTGCTGGCCATCCTCGGCCCTGTCCTCGGCGCCGACACCCAGGTGCTCACCGCCGCCGAGGCGGGCCTGGCCGATGTCGCCGAAACCGGGGTGACATTCACCGACAATGCCCTCATCAAAGCTCGCGCCGCCGCTGCGGCGACCGGTCGCACCGCGATCGCCGATGACTCGGGCATCAGCGTCGACGTGCTCGGCGGGGCGCCGGGGATCTTCTCCGCCCGCTGGTCGGGACGCCACGGCGACGACAGAGCCAACCTCGAGCTCCTGCTCGCGCAGCTGAGCGACATCGCCGCCGAACACCGGGGTGCGCAGTTTCGCTGCGCAGCGGCCGCGGTGACCGCTGACGGTCGCGAATTCACCACCGAAGGCGTCATGCCCGGGCGCCTGGCTACGGAGCCGATGGGGGAGAACGGCTTCGGCTACGATCCGATCTTCGTCCCCGACGGGTCGACGCTGAGCACCGCGCAGATGAGCTCCGAGGAGAAGAACTCGCGGTCACATCGCCGCATCGCCTTCGATGCTCTCGCCGAGGTCCTCGCCGCCGAAACGAATCTCTGAAGTCTCACGTCACCTGCTCGGGTTCGGGAGTTCGACCGGACACTGCGCATCGCCCCGTCCGTGAGGCTCGAAGAACCGGTTCGCATGCTCTCGTCCGGTGAGTCCGACAGGCCAGCTCACCTGATCCAACATGTGAACCTGAGCGCTTCGACTAGTGAGAATTTCGGATACACTGACGGTGCTTGAGTGTTGGCGAACGACCCTCTCTGCGGTCGGCGAAATCGAGGAGAACAATGAAGACTCCGCGCATCATGAAGTGGGTGGCGGCAGCGGCGGCCGCAAGCATGCTGCTGACCGGCTGTTCGGCGGGAGCTTCGGACTCCGGCGACGACGGGGAGAAGAAGGATTCGATGAGCATCGCCTTCACCGCCGAACCGGTCAACCTCGACTTCACCTCCACTTCGGGAGTCGCCATCCCCGAGGCACTGATGGAGAACGTCTACGAATCCCTCGTCCGCCTCGACGAAGAGGGCGAGATCCAACCGGCACTGGCGAAGGACTGGAGTCTCTCCGACGACCGCAAGACCTACACCTTCGAACTGCAGGAAGGCGTGAAGTTCTCCAACGGCGCCGACTTGACCAGCGAAGACGTGAAATTCTCCTATGAGCGGGTGCAGAAGGACTGGAAGAACGCACTCAAGGCGAAGATGGACATCGTCAAGTCCATCGACACTCCCGACGACAACACCGTCGAGATCGAACTGAAGAAGCCCTCGAATACGTGGCTGTTCAACCTCACCAGCCTCGTCGGAGCCGTGTTCGACACCGAAGGCACTGAGGACCTGGCCAACGAAGCGATCGGCACCGGGCCCTTCGAGATCGAGAAGTTCACTCGGGGACAGTCGATCGACTTCGCCGCCCGGGATGACTACTGGGGTGAGAAGCCGGCCCTGGAGAAGGTCCAGTTCAAATACTTCAAGGATGCGGTCTCGGCGTCGAACGCACTGAAGTCCGGAGAGATCGACCTCGTCTCCAACCTGCAGGCCCCCGAACTGGCCGGAGAGTTCCAAAGCGACGACTACCAGATCGTCTCCGGCACCACGAACGGCGAAGTCGTGCTGTCGATGAACAACGCGGACGGCATCTTCAAGGACAAGAAGGCCCGTGAAGCCGTCATGTACGCCATCGACCGCAAGGCCGTCCTCGACACCGCCTGGGCCGGTTACGGTGAACTCATCGGATCCATGGTCCCGCCGACCGACCCGTACTACGAAGATCTCACCGGGGTGTGGAAGCACGACCCGCAGAAGGCCAAGCAGCTCGTCAGCGACGCCGGAATCAAGGGCGAGGAATTCTCCTTCACCGTGCCGAACCTGCCGTACGCGAAGGCGATCTCCGAAATCGTGTCCGCCCAGCTCGAAGAGGTCGGTCTCAAAGCGAACATCGAGACCCAGGAATTCCCGGCCGTGTGGTTGGACAAGACGTTCACCGAACACGACTTCGACATGTCGGTGATCAACCACGCCGAACCGCGCGATATCCTCACTGTGTTCTCCGACGACTACTACATCGGCTACGACGATGCGAAGATCGAGAAGATCGCCGAGAAGGCCGACACCGGCACGGAAGAGGAATACATCTCCGGAATGAAGGAGATCGCGAAGACGATCACCGAGGATGCCGCATCGGACTTCCTGTTCCTCTTCCCGAACCTCGTGATCGCCAAGTCCGACATCGGAGGGATCCCCGCCAACCGGGTCTCCGATGCGTTCAAGATCGCCGACCTGAGCTGGAACTGACCCACCGGTTCGATGCTCACCTATGCGATCAACCGCGCGATCCAGTTCGCGCTGTCCCTCCTCGTCGCCTCGGTGGTGGTCTTCGCCCTGATGAGCCTGCTGCCGGGCAATGCGGCACAGGTGGCATTGGGGACGAATGCCACGCCTGAGGCCGTGGCGGCTCTCGAAGCACAGTACGGCCTCGACCGTCCGCCCGTGATCCGGTACTTCGACTGGGTGGGCGGCATGCTCGGCGGGGACTTCGGCACGTCCTATGTCACCGGTGCCGAGATCACTCCGGTCATCATCGACAGCGTCCAAGTCACCGCGATCCTCGTCATCGCCGCGATCGTCCTGTCGATCCTCATCGCCGTGCCCTTGGGCACCTTCGCCGCCCTCGGACAGCGCAACTGGATCGGTGTGACGATCTCGGCCGCCAGCCAGGTCGGCATCGCGATCCCGAACTTCCTTGCCGCGATCATCCTCGTCATCGTCTTCTCACTCCGCCTCGGCTGGTTCCCCTCCCAAGGGTGGATGGCTCCGGTCGAAGGATTCGGCGGGTTCGTTCTGCGTCTCGTCCTGCCGGTGGTGTCGTTGGCTCTCGTGCAGGCGGCGATCCTCACCCGTTATGTGCGTTCAGCCGTGCTCGACGTCATGCGCGAAGACTTCATCCGCACCGCCCGGGCGAAAGGGCTGACCAAGACGAGGGCGCTGTTCGTGCACGGACTGCGCAATGCGGCGATCCCCGTCATCACCGTCGCCGGCGTCCAATTGGCCACCCTGTTGGTCGGGGCCGTGATCATCGAACAGATCTTCGTCCTGCCCGGCATCGGCTCCGAACTCGTGCGCGCCGTCGCCAACCGCGACCTCGTCGCCGTCCAGGGCATCGTCATGGTGCTCGTCCTGCTGGTGCTCATCATCAACCTCATCGTCGACATCCTCGTGCCCGTAGTCGACCCTCGGATCAGGAACGCCGCATGAGCCAGACCCCCACCGGTGCCACCGACCCCCGCGATGACGTCGCAGTCGACGCCGCGACCGCTCGTGCGAGGGGACCGGCGACCAGTTCGCGACAGTCGCTGCGTCTCAACGCTTCGATGATCATCGGCACCTGCTTCGTCACCCTCATCGTCGGTCTGGCGCTCGTGTCCTTCATCTGGACGCCCTACGCCCCGAGCGAGATCGACCCGGTCGCCCGTCTGCAGTCCGCCAGCCTCGCCCACCCGTTCGGCACGGACAAATTCGGGCGGGACACACTGACCTGGGTGATGTTCGGAGCCCGGATCACCCTCCTCGTCGGAGTCGTCGCCGTCGGCATCGCTCTGCTCATCGGCACCCCGATCGGGATCATCGCGGCCCTGTTCGCGAAACAGTCGTGGGGCATATGGATCGACGCGGTGATCATGCGCGCCAACGACATCCTGCTGGCGTTCCCAGCCCTGCTGCTGGCGATCATCTTCGCCGCCGTGTTCTCACCGGGAACGGGGCCGGCCATGATCGCTGTCGGCATCGCAGCGATCCCCGGCTTCGCCCGCGTGGCGAGATCCGGAACGCTGCAGGTGCTCGGATCCGAATACGTGCGCGCGGCGCGGGCATCGAACCGCCGGGTCTCGGCGATCGCCGTCGTCCATGTGCTGCCGAACATCGCCGGCATGGTCATCGTCCAAGCCTCCGTGGCGTTCGCGATCTCTGTCCTCGCCGAGGCGGGGCTGTCCTTCCTCGGACTCGGCACCCAGGCTCCGGTGCCCTCCTGGGGACGGATGCTCCAGGAGTCCCAGCAGTTCCTGTCCACCCACCCCGAACTCGCGTTGTGGCCGGGCATGTTCATCGCATTGGCCGTGCTCGGGTTCAACCTCCTCGGCGATGGGCTGCGTGACCGATTCGATCCGAAGATGGAGGCTCGTCGTGGCTGAGAATCTGCTCGAGGTCCGCGACCTCACCATCACCCCCTCCGGTGCCGACGCCGCCGTGCTCCACGATGTCAGTCTGAACCTGGAGCCGGGCGAGCGGGTCGGACTCATCGGGGAATCCGGTTCGGGCAAGTCCCTGACCGCCCAATCCGTGATGGGGCTGCTGCCCGAAGAGCTGCACGCCGAAGGCCGAGTGCACCTGCAGGGCCATCACGGGAACCTCCTCGAAGCGAACGAGAAGACACTGGCGAGCCTGCGCTCGGACATCGTGTCCATGGTGTTCCAGGAACCCATGAGCGCACTCAACCCGCTCATGCGCATCGGCGACCAGATCGCTGAAGTGCTGCGCATCCACGGCAAGATCCCACGAGCCCAGATCCCGGCACGGGTGAAAGAGCTGCTCGAGGATGTGCGCATGCCCGATCCGGACAGCGCCCGCTTCGCCTATCCCCACCAGATGTCCGGCGGACAGCGACAGCGAGTCATGCTCGCAATCGCGCTGGCGAACTCGCCGAAGCTGCTCATCTGCGACGAGCCGACCACGGCCCTCGACGTCACCGTGCAGCGACACATGCTCGACCTCATCGCCGAGCGGGTCTCGGCCGTGGAAGCCGGGCTCCTGTTCATCACCCACGACCTCGCCGTCGTCGCCGGTGTCTGCGACCGAGTCATCGTCATGTACCGCGGACGCATCGTCGAAACCGGCACCGTGACCGAGATCTTCACCGATCCGCAGCACGAATACACGCGCGGACTCCTGGCCTCGTCCGACCTGGAAGCCACCGATGGGAACGGACGCCTCTTCACCCTCAAGACCGCGCTCGCCTACACCGGCCCGCAGACCTCGGCGGGGGAGGACACCCCGGACCCGGTCGGCACCGAGACCGTCGAGGCAGACGACCCGGCGGGAGGGAACATCGCGGTCGACGATGTCGGTGAGGCCGCCTCGGCGAGGGACTCTGCACCGCTGATCGAGGTCGCAGACGTGACCCGAGTGTTCAAGGGACGGGGACTGTTCGGTCGGCGCCGTTCGGATGTCACCGCGCTCGACGGAATCGACTTCAGCGTTGCGGCGGGGGAGCGATTGGGCATCGTCGGCGAATCGGGATCGGGGAAGTCGACGCTGCTGGGCATCCTCTCGGGACTCGACCGGCCCACCACCGGGCACGTGCGCGTCGGCGACATCCGCGTCGAGGCGGCGAGCTCACGGTCCCTGCGCGCCCTGCGGGAGAATCTGCAGATCGTGTTCCAGGACCCCTTCGCCTCACTCGACCCGCGCATGCGCGTGGCCGACATCGTCGCCGAACCGCTCATCGCCGCAGGAGTCGAGAAGGACGAACGCATCGCGCGGGTCGAGGAGATGCTCGAGGCAGTTGACCTCGACGCGCGCTCCCTGCGCCGCTACCCGCACCAATTCTCCGGCGGGCAGCGACAGCGGATCTCGATCGCTCGAGCCCTGGTGACACGGCCGCAGATCCTCGTCGCCGACGAACCCGTCTCCGCCCTCGACGTGTCGGTGCGCGCGCAGGTGCTCAACCTGCTCACCGACCTCGTCGAGGACTATGCGCTCACCCTCCTCTTCGTCTCCCACGACCTCGGCGTCGTCCAACACCTGTGCTCGCAGATCATCGTCATGAAAGACGGCCGGATCGTCGAATCCGGTGCGACTGAGGACATCTACGCGAACCCGCGGCAGGAGTACACGCGGCGACTCATCGCTGCGACCCCGAGCCTGACGGACGCGCTCGGCGCCAGCGGCTGAACAACGCCGGAACGGCACCGACCCCGGTCGGCGGCACGACGGGTCGGGCCGCGGTTGTGCGCACTCGGGACCGGAGGCACGCACTCGGGGCCGGGCAACACGGTTTTCATCATCGAGAGAAAGGGCAGGACATGGGCAACACGACGCTTGCCGATCACAGCGCATCCGACATGGTCGTCGGATTCGCCAAGGGAGACTTCGACCCGATTGAGGTGCACAGCGCGGTCGTGAACCGCATGGACGAATGCGAATCGACCATCAACGCACTCTTCCACCGCGATGACGAACGCTCTCGAACCGCGGCCGTGGCCAGCGCCGCCCGATGGCGAGAGGGCCGACCGCTGAGCGACCTCGACGGGGTGCCGGTCACGATCAAGGAGAACATCGCCCGCCGCGGCGTGCCGCTGCCCAGCGGGCACGCCTGGGTGGACATGCCGGTGTCCGACCACGATGCGCCGATCACACAGCGACTCGAAGAGGCCGGTGCCGTCATCCTCGGCTCCACGACGATGCCCGACTGGGGCATGCTGTCCTCGGGCGTCTCCTCGCTGCACGGCATCACCCGGTCACCGCTCGACCCCGCGCTCACCACCGGTGGTTCGAGCGCCGGGGCCGGAGCGGCCGCGGCAGCCGGGTACGGACCGATCCACATCGGTTCGGACATCGGCGGATCCATCCGCCTGCCGTGCACCTGGCTCGGACTGACCGGACTCAAGCCCAGCTTCGGTCGGGTCCCGCTCGACGCCCCGTACCTCGGTCGATGCGCCGGGCCCCTCACCCGATCGATGGCTGACGTCAAGGCCGCCATGGACATCATCTCCGCCCCCGATGACCGGGACTATTCGAGGCTGCCGCGCTTCGCCGCCGACGAGACGCAGGCTCTTCCCGGACACGATTCGCCGGCTTTCGATCCGCGTGGACTGCGCATCGGACTGCAGCTCGACGCCGGGTGCGGGGTCGCCCCCGACGCGCAGGTGCTGTCGACGATCACCGAGGCGGCCGAACGGTTCGCTGCCGCCGGCGCCGAGCTCGTCCCCCTCGACCCGTTCATCGACGACGATCTGCTCCATGACATGGACCTGTTCTGGAGGGTCCGGTCCTGGGGCGACCTCAAGGCCCTGCCCGTGGAGGAGCAGGAGCTCATCCTGCCCTATATCCGACAGTGGGCTCAGGGCGGGGCCGACGTCAGCGGTGTCGAGCTCATGAGCTGCTATCACAGCGTGCAGGAGATCCGCCGTCGCACAATCACCGCCACGGCCGAGTTCGACCTCATCATTTCGCCGACAGCACCGGGCGCGGCGTTCCCGGCCGAGCAGCCGATGCCCTACCCGAGAGTGCACGAGCCGATGGGACACATCGGGTTCACCATGCCCTTCAACATGTCCGAACAGCCTGCCGCGACCGTGCTGGGCGGGTTCACGGCCGATGGGCGCACCATCGGAGTGCAGATCGCCGGGAAGCGCTTCGCCGACGAATCGGTCATGGCCGCAGGTTCCTGGTTCGAAGACGTCGCCGGAGTCGAGCGCCCGACCCGGACGGCGATGGGCTGAGCGGATTCGCAACGAAGAAGGCGGGCCCGCAGTGACCGGTATCGGTCGCTGCGGGCCCGCCTTCGTGCTCTCACCGCCTCGGCGAGGTGGTCAAGCTGCGCAGGATCAGAAGTCGAAGAATTCGACCTTGAGTTTGTCTCCGTCGATCTTCACGCTTCCCGACACCGACAGTGCGTTGCCGTTGGAGAAGTATGAGGAACCGGACTTCTTGCCGTCGACGGAGAAGTTGAACTTGCCGGGCTTGTCGGTGAAGAACGAACCGGTGTTCGTATCTGCCGTACCGAAGCTGGCCTTCACCTTGGGCATGTTCTTCATGTCCCACTTCGCGGTGCCGTCCTTCGCCAGATCATCGAGCTTCTTGTCCGAACCTCCGACAGGGATCTCGGTCGGGTCGTACTTGATGAACTTGCACTTCGGCTTGATGCTCTTATTGTCGAAGCACTTCTTGAGTTCCTTTTCGACCTGCTTCTGCACTTCTTTCTCGAACGCGCCCGTCGGTGCCAGATCGAGGTTGAGAGTCGTGGGGGAGACCTGACCCTGGTTCGGCTGACCGCCCGGGGCGAAAGCCTTCGGGAAGTTCACTCCGGCGGAATCCGAGGCCTCCGAGACCCATTTGCTCTTGGGGATCTTGAAGTCGTATTTGCCGGGGTAGACGGCGAACGACGTGGTTCCCGACTTCGCCGTGTAGTCCTGACCGTTGACGGTGAGACCGTCAGCGGCGGGAACGTCGAGGGAGATGACATTGAGCTCGGGCCCGGTCAGCGTCCATTTGTCGAAGAACAGGTCCTGTTTGCCATCCTTCTTCGCTGCCAGCTCGACGTTGTACTCGCTGCCGTCGAGTTCATAGGACACGAGGACCTTGCCGCTGTCCCCATCGACCTTGGAGGACTCGACCTTGGCCTTCTCGATCTTCGCCGAGGAGGATTCGGTGAAGTTCTTCGACAGCAGGTCGAGGTTCGTCCCTTCAGGACGCGGTGACGGCGCGATCTTCTCCGCAGCCGCGAAATCGCCCTTGTTCAGCGCGGCGATGTAGTCTTCTGCCACCTTGTCGGGCCCGTACTTGTTCTTGTTGACGCTGCCGATGACGAAGATGCCGGCGAGGACGAGGATGATGACGAGGGCGACGGCACCGAGTGTGATGAAGAGCGGAAGCCTGCTCTTCTTCTTCTCGGGGCGGGAGTCGGCCCGTGTTGCGGTCGCCTGCGAACCGGCGAAGCCCGGAGCCGGCGCCGGCTGCGGGATGGCCTGCGACTGTCCGGGACCGGAACCGGTCCGCTGGCTGTCCGGTCCCGAACCGGTCTGATACGGGTTCGACGAGTACTGGCTCGGCTGGTCGGGTCTGGGCTGATTGGGTCCGGCTTGATTCTGTGCTCCGGGGTACGGGGCGCCGCCTTGATGCTGACCGCCCTGGGGCTGGCTTCCGGGGTGTTGACCAGCAGGGCCCTGCGCACTCTGATACTGAGAGTTCTGGTAGGGCACATTCGGGCCGCTCTGTGCGTTCTGTGCTCCGGGGCCCGAGTACTGAGGCGCCTGATTCGGCTGCGATGAGGCCGGGGCCACGGTGGGGCGCGTCGCGGAGCCGTCTCCGGACTGTCCCAGCGGGGGAGCCTGGTCGTCGGGAACCGCGGACCCGGAGGAATCCGAGTCTGCCGAGGCTTCCGGCGGCTTCTTCACATCGTCGGGTGCTGCCGAACCCTCGATGCCTGCGTCCGTTTGCGGTTCCGAGTTCGGCTTCGATCGGCCGGCCTCCGGAGGCTCGCTGGGTGGTGGCGGGAAATGGGGGTGATCGTTCCCGTTGCTCATCGTTGGGTTCATCCTTTGCGTGTACAAGCCTGTCCTGGCGCAATTGTACGTCCCAGAGCAGGGAATCGCGTTGTCAATACCAGGAAGCCGCCCCGCTGTCAGCGAAAATGGTCGTGATGCACACTTCTCCTCACCCCCAGCCCTATCGTCGTCCGATCCTCGCAGCTCTGCTCGAGGTCGTGAAGATCGACCTCATCATCGTGCCTGCCGGCTTCGTGGCGGCGATCGTCTTCTGGATCGTCGGACTCGGCTCGCAGCTTCCCTACTCCGCGATTCCCGAATGGGCATTCGCGCTGTGGGCGGCAGTCTCGGGCCTGAGCGTGTCGACGCTCGGTTTCGAATTCTCCATCGCTCCCAGCCTGGTCACCCTCGGACTGTGGTTCCTCGTGGCCGGTGCTGCGAAGCGGCTGGTCGAGGGTGCAGCAGCTGACACCTCGGACACCGGAGAGGACACACCCGGCCAGTGGTGGACGGTGATGGCTGCTGCTCTCGGCACCTTCGTCGTCGGCTACGCCGGGCCTCTGCTCGTGCTCGCCATCGTCGTCGGTCACGCCGGCATCACCCCGTCCGGGATCCTCCGCCTTCTCCTCTTCCTCGTCACTGCCGTGGCCTGCGGTTTCCTCAGGGTCCGCGGCATCGGCGACATCCCCGGATTGCGCACTGTCGATGACGAGACGTGGAACGTCGGGACCCGTTTGGCTCGTCGTCTGCTGTGGGGCGCGTTGGCGGCGGCTGTGCTCGTGCTCGCTGTCGGCTTCGTCGTCCGTTGGCAGGCGGTGGCCGAGTCGCTGCAGGTCTACAGCGCGCCGCTGGCCGCGGGCGTCGGACTGTTCATCGTCCAGTTCCTCTTCGCTCCGGGCATCCTCTACTCGGCCCTGTCGTGGAGCGCCGGGACGGGAGTCGTCGTCGGCGGAGCGGACGTCAGCTCCGCGTTCCGGTCGACCTCCGCGCCGGTGCCCGATGTCCCGGTGCTGCAGCTGCTCAGCGGCGAATACCCCGCGTGGACGATGGCGGCCCCGGTGATCTTGGTCCTCTTGGGGCTGCTGGGCACGATCCTGGGGCGGGTCCGGGCTCGCGAAGTCGCTGAGAGTTCATGGCCGGGCCTCGGTGTCGCCTCCGGCATTTTGTTCGTCGGTTCTGCAGTCCTCGGCGTCTTCTCGCGCGGAGCGCTGGGACCGTTCGGTCTCGCCGGCTTCGGCCCGTCGGCGCTGCTGTCGGCCGTTGCCATCACGGTGTGGATCGGAGTGGGACTGGCCGTCGGACTGCTCCTCATCCGACTGTCGAGCCTGCAGCAGGAGAACAGCGAGACCGATGGAGATGAGTTCTCGTCCGATGGATCTGCGGGCGTCGACCGCGAAGACGCGCAGCAGAGCGATGTTGAGCCGGAGGCCGCGGATCTCGATGATCCAGCATCCGACGAGGATGAGCCGCGGTAAGAGATGGACCAGCCGCGGTCAGAGGCGGCGTGGCGCGAGGCCTGATCGAACGCAACGCCTGCTCGGCGGTCGCCGTCGTGCTGCCGCTCGCCGTGCCGCCGGTCGTTGTGCTGAACGGGTCAGTCTCGGCTGGGCGAGCCCGGACGGGCGAAGATCACTTGGTGCCCGGCAGGTCGAGTTCCTGCCCGGTGAGCTGCTTGAACCAGTCTCCGAGCCCGGATTGGTACTCGCTGGTGCATGAGAGCTGAGCCTGCTGCGTGATCGCATCACGCAGGCACTCCTCGTAGTTCGACTGCACCGGCCAGAGGATGATCGACGAGGCCGTCGAGAAGATGAGATAGAGGCTGAGAAGTCCGCCGAGGATGCCCAACGACATGTTCCGACGCTGCTTGGTCTTGACCACGGCGACGATGTACTTCACCGACCACACGATCGCGGCGATGGAGAAGCCGATCGCGGCAAGCTTGAACGGAAGCTGATAGGTGAACGTCAGAACGGACGCGAGGATGAGCAGGATCAGGACGAGCCCGTGTCGTGCCGGAGCAGCCTGCTTCTCCTCTTCGGGAGTCGGCGCCTTCTTCTCTTCAGTGCTGTGTGGTGACGTCACCCCGCCAGTTTGTCATAGTCGCCTGACAAATGCCTCGGCAAGATGCCTGCCGGTGATGGTGGGGCGGCGACCGAGCCCGGCCACAGACGTTAGACTGGTCGGGTGCGCATCGTTCTTCTGGCCTCAGGATCCGGTACCCTCACCCAGGCGGTCATCGACGCCTTCGCCGATGGGAAGCACGGCATCGACATCCTCGCCGTCGGTTCGGACTCGCCTACGGCCGGAGTGCTGGACCGGGCCCAGAAGCATGACATCCCCACCTTCGTCGTCCGCCCCAAGGACTTCGCCGACCGTGCCGCATGGAACGAAGAGCTGCGCGACGTCGTCGCCGAACTCGCACCCGACTGGGTCGTCTCGGCCGGGTTCATGCGCATCCTCGGCGAGAGCTTCGTCGCAGCGTTCCCGTCGCGGATCATCAATACGCACCCGGCACTGCTGCCGTCGTTTCCCGGCGCACACGGCGTCCGCGATGCTCTCGCCCATGGAGTGAAGCTGACCGGCGGAACCATCCACCTCGTCGACGCCGGCGTCGACACCGGTCCGATCATCGCCCAATACGCAGTGCCGATCGATGATGACGACACCGAAGAGACCGTGCACGAACGCATCAAGGCCCGAGAACGCGAAGAGCTGGTGCGTCTGCTCGCGCACCTGGCCCACTCCGACCTCGTCGTCGACGGTCGGCATGTCCGCGGATATGCCGCCTCGGCGATGACCGCCAATTGACCCCAGCCGTGAGAAGAACCGACCGGCGACCGAACCTCAAGGAGGATCAGTGACAGGAACCCGCACGATCAAGAGGGCGCTCATCAGCGTCTATGACAAGACCGGGTTGGACGAGCTGGCCCGCGGACTCCACGCGGCCGGAGTCCAGATCGTGTCGACCGGCTCCACTGCCGGCAAGATCGCCGAGGCGGGAGCCGAGGTGACGAAGGTCGAAGAGCTCACAGGGTTCCCCGAATGCCTCGAGGGCCGCGTCAAGACCCTCCACCCACGTGTGCACGCCGGAATCCTCGCCGATTCCCGCAAACCTGAGCATCTCGAGCAGCTCAGCGAACTCGAGATCGAACCCTTCGACCTCGTCGTCGTCAACCTCTACCCCTTTGCCGACACGGTCGCCAGCGGCGCCGGATTCGATGACTGCATCGAACAGATCGACATCGGCGGACCGTCGATGGTGCGGGCGGCGGCGAAGAACCATCCCACCGTCGCCGTCGTCACCGACCCGGCCGATTATTCATCGGTGCTCGAAGCCGCTGCCGGAGACGGTTTCGACCTCGAGGCTCGGCGTTCCTTCGCTGCCCGCGCCTTCGCCCACACCGCCGCCTACGACTCCGCCGTGGCCTCCTGGTTCGCCTCCGAGCTCGCCGGAGACGACAAAGCCGCGTTCGCCGGAGTCACCGGTGAGAAGATCGCCGACCTGCGCTACGGGGAGAATCCGCACCAGGCGGCCGCGGTCTATTCCGACGGCACTCGCGGAATCGCCGGCGCCGAACTGCTCGGTGGTAAGGCGATGTCATACAACAACTACACCGACACCGATGCCGCGATCCGTGCCGCATTCGACTTCGCCCAGCCGGCCGTGGCCATCATCAAGCACGCGAATCCGTGCGGCATCGCCGTTGCCGAGACTGCCGCCGCCGCCCACAGCGCCGCCCACGAATGCGATCCGCTCTCGGCCTACGGCGGCGTGATCGCCACGAACCGGGAAGTCGATGCCGATCTGGCGGCTTCGATCAAGCCGATCTTCACCGAATGCCTGGCCGCGCCGTCCTTCAGCGCCGAGGCGCTCGAGATCCTCTCGACGAAGAAGAACCTGCGTCTGCTCGCACTCGGAGACATCGATGCTCCCACCGCAGAGATCAAACCGATCAGCGGCGGCTTCCTCGTCCAGGACCGGGACGCTTTCCAGGCCGAAGGCGATTCTTCGCAGAACTGGACTCTGGCGGCCGGACCGGCAGCCAGCCCGGAGATCCTCGCCGACCTCGAGTTCGCGTGGAAGGCCGGACGGGCCGTGAAGTCCAATGCGATCCTGCTGGCCAAGGGCGGCGCATCCGTCGGTGTGGGCATGGGGCAGGTCAACCGCGTCGACTCCGCGAAGCTGGCCGTCGAGCGCGCCGGTGCCGAACGTGCCACCGGTGCTGTCGCCTCCTCCGATGCCTTCTTCCCGTTCCCCGATGGTCTCCAGATCCTCATCGATGCCGGTGTGAGCGCCGTCGTCCAGCCCGGCGGGTCGATCCGCGACGAGGAGGTCATCGCGGCTGCGGAAGAAGCCGGCATCACCATGTACCTGACCGGGAGCCGCCATTTCTTCCACTGAGATGAAGCGTCCTCACCCCCGCCACGCACGGCGGGGGAGAGGCCCGATCGCGAAACGGTGGATCTACTGGAAACGCCGGTACGCCCATCCCACCAGACGCGACTGGGTGCTCCTCGGGTGCCTCGTGGGCGCGATCGCCGCCGCGGCCTGTACGTTCATCGACTTCCGGGTCGGCGCCGTGGTTCTGGCGGTCGTTCCCACTGCTCTGGCCGCGCTGCGGGCGATGCCCGAGCCGTGGACCGATGTGTGGACCAACCGTTCGAAAACCGTCGACATCGCGACATGTCTCCTCTTCGCGGTGCTCCTCGTCAGTCTGGCCTTCATCGTCCCCACCTCGCGATGACCGTGAGGGCCTCGAAGGCACGCTGAAGACCAGAAGACAAGGTTTATGTGCATTCGCTGAGAAACGGGGCTCCTCGGTGTCGTGCCGACGGAATCGGTGGCAGGGTGAAAGGCGTCAAGGGGTTCGCTGAGAACCCTTTCCGAGGAAGGGAGACAGCATGGGACTGGACGATCTGACAAACAAAGCCAAGGACGCCTTGAATAGCGATAAGGGTGAGAAGATCAGCGACCAGGGCCTGGATAAGGCTGCTGACGCCGCTAACAACGCCACCGGTGGTAAGTTCGATGACCAGATCAACAAGGGTCGCGACGGAGTCGATGGCAAGCTTGGCAACGAATGATCTTTGATCCATAGCCGCGTCCGGCATGGAAGAACGCCGAGGAGAACTCTAGTTCTCCTCGGCGCTTTCGTCTTCTGCCCGGCTTCGCTGCGGTTTCCGCAGTCGCCCTCGACGTATTCGACCGGGAGTGAGGCCCGGCAGGCCGTCTCAGCCGAGCTTTTCGATCGGGGCGTAGCGCAGCAGCAGGCGCTTCGACCCGGCCGAACCGAAATCGACGACGGCCACGGTCTTGTCTCCGACACCGTTGACCTCGGTGACGGTGCCGAGACCGAAGGACTCGTGGGAGACCTTCTCACCGACCTCGACCGAGATGACCTCACGATTGGGACGGATTCGGTTGGGGAATCCTGCCACCGGCGACGAGGAGCTTGCGTTCGAACGGGAACGCGACGAACCTCCCGAATACCGGGTCGAGCCGAAGCTGCGGGAGCCTCCCGAGTACCCGGACGGTGTCCCTCCCGAGCCGTAGCCACCTGAACCGAATCCCCCGGAGAACCCGCCCGAGAAGCTGCCCGTGTTCTCCCAGCTGATGAGGGTCTCCGGGATCTCTGCCAGGAACCGGCTCGGCGGATTGTACTGCGGCTGGCCCCACATGCTGCGGGTCTCGGCTCGGGTGACGAGCAGCCGCTGCCGGGCACGAGTGAGCCCGACATACGCCAGACGACGTTCCTCGGACAGCTCCTGCGGATTCTCGAACGACCGCGAATGAGGGAAGCCGCCGTCCTCGAGACCGGTGAGGAACACGACCGGGAACTCCAGCCCCTTAGCCGTGTGCAGCGTCATCAGCGTGACCTGTCCCAGTTCCGCGTCGGGGATCTGATCGGTGTCGGAGGCCAGAGCGACCTGTTCGAGGAACTGGTCGATCGCGGCCGGCCCGACACCGGGCGCGGTACCCGCGGTGCCGGTCTCATCGATGGCAGCGGCCGCCTCGGTGGGGGTGTCGTCTGCGGGCGCGGCCGCCTCGGTGGGGGTGTCGGTCTCTTCCGCCTCGGCGACAGCGGCAGACTCACGGGTGGCGACGAAGTCTTCGGCCACGGCGACGAGCTCGGCGAGGTTGTCGACGCGGGACTCATCCTGGGGATCCGTGCTCTTCTGCAGCGATTCGAGATAGCCGGACTGTTCGAGGATCGCTTCGATGACACGCGACAGCGGCGAGGATTCGGCAGTGGAGCGGAGGTCCTGCATGAGGTCGTAGAACTTCTGCACCGAAGTCTGCGCGCGGGAACTCAGGTGGGGGATCTCAGCGAGCCGCCCCAGAGCGGTGTAGAAGCTGATGTTCTCGCGGTCGGCGAAGTCCGCGATGAGACCTTCGGTGCGATCGCCGATGGACCGTTTGGGCACGTTGAGGATGCGGCGCAGATTGACGTCGTCATCGGGGTTGGCGATCACGCGCAGGTAGGCGAGGGCGTCCTTGATCTCTTTGCGCTCGTAGAAGCGAGTGCCGCCGACGACCTTGTACGGAATGCCCGAGCGGACCAGGGCATCCTCGATCGCGCGGGACTGAGCGTTCGTGCGGTAGAACACGGCGAAGTCGCCGTAGGTGTACTTCTCATCGTCGATGAGGTCGTCGATGCGGTCGACGATGAAGCGGGCCTCACCCTGCTCGTTCTCGGCGACCCAGCCGACGATCTGCTCGCCCGAGCCCTCCGAGGTCCACAGCTTCTTCTCTCTGCGGTCGTCGTTGTTGGCGATCACGGCGTTCGCCGCGTCGAGGATGTTCTGCGTCGACCGATAGTTCTGCTCGAGCAGAATGGTGTCCGCGGTCGGGAAGTCCTTCTCGAATTCGACGATGTTGCGGACCGTGGCGCCGCGGAAGGCATAGATCGACTGGTCGGCGTCACCGACGACGGTGAGTTCGGCCCCGGTCGCGCCACCGGCACCGTCCCCGGCCAGTGCCTTGATGAGCGCATACTGGGCCGGGTTCGTGTCCTGATATTCGTCGACGAGGATGTGGCGGAAGCGACGACGGTAGGAATCGGCCATCTCGGGGAAGGCCCCGAAGAGGTGGACGGTCTCGGCGATGAGGTCGTCGAAGTCGAAGGCATTGGCCAAGCGCAGACGGGCGGTGTATCGCCGGAAGACGTCGGCGAGCACCTCGTCGGCGGGATTGTTCGGACGGGGGATGAAATCGTCCGGGGTCTGCAGCTCGTTCTTGAGGTTCGAGATCCGATGGAGGATCGCCCGCGGTGCGTACTTCTTCGTATCGAGGCCGAGTTCCTTGAGGATCTGTGCGACGAGTCGCTGCGCGTCCTGGGCGTCATAGATGGTGAAGTTCGACTTCATGCCCAGGATCTTCGCCTCCCGGCGCAGGATCCGCACGCAGGAGGAGTGGAACGTCGAGACCCACATGGATCGGGAGGCCGGGCCGACGATGGAGGACACGCGTTCGGCCATCTCTTTGGCGGCCTTGTTCGTGAACGTGATCGCGAGGACCTCACCGGGATGTGCGCGTCCCGTGGCCAGGGCATAGGCGATGCGACGGGTGAGGACGGTGGTCTTGCCCGATCCGGCACCGGCGACGATGAGCAGCGGGGATCCGGTGTGGATCACGGCCTCGCGCTGTCGCGGATTGAGCCCGGTGAGGAGTTCGGCCGCTCGGGAGTCGGCGTCGGCGGCATGGTCGGTGTGTTCAGCTGCAGCAGTCATGTCGCCCATAACGATACCGCCCGGGTCCGACACGGGGCGATTCCCCTCCGCACCCGCAATGGCTCCTCGTCCAACGCGCACGCCGAACACACCCTCCCAGAATTACCTGACGGCGGCGCAGCAACCTCGCGCGAAGTTGCTGCGCCGCCGTCAGGTAGCAAGGGGGGGTGCCCCTATGGTTTTCGTCAAGGGGTGACCAAGATTTCTTCGAATAGTCTTGCCGGCTGATGCTGGGCAGGACTGATTGGTCCGGGACGCAGTCTCGGACTGGACGTGGGTGCTTCGGAA
>NZ_JBNBZD010000032.1:0-32525 GCF_049804075.1 Brevibacterium sp. FAM 24630 | reverse complement strand
GATCAGCTCAACCGGCGGCCCCGTAAGGTTCTGGAGTACGCGACTCCTGCTGAGGTGCTCGCCGGCATCGTGATGGAAAACGTAGGATAAACGCACCACGGTGTTGCACTAGAACCCTGAGCCCGCCCGGCAAAAAGTATCCGATAGCGACCTAACTTTCGACCCGAGTATCCGATAGCGACCAATATTCGCACGAAGCTACCGGGCCACCTGGCCGTCGCGAACCCACCTGGTCGCGAGGTTACCGGGCCGTCGCGCAGCCAACGGGCTACCGGGCCTCGGTGCCGCGGCGAGGCGGGCCCTACTCAGACCCCGAATTCGGAAGCGAAGACCCACCGCTGTGAGCGGCTTCGGTCAGGAGCGCTTCGAGGTCGCCGGAAGCCTCAGGGCGTACGGCGAACTGAGCCGCTGACGTCCTCTCGGTTCAGTCGCCGCAGGGAGAGCGCGGCGCGGGTCTGCGGCGAGGGTCCGCGGCGAGGGTCTGCAGCGCGGGTCTGCGGCGAGGGTGCACGGCGCGGGTCTGCGGCGCGCGAAGCGCAGACCGCGCCACCCAGCACATAAAAATACATAGCTATGCATAACCATTCGACACGTGAGTGATATGCCGTTAGGCTAGTGGACATGTCGAAAGTACTGTCTTCGCTCCCAGTCGGTGAGCACGTTGGAATCGCCTTCTCCGGCGGCCTGGACACCTCCTGCGCTGTTGCGTGGATGCGTCACAAGGGCGCCGTCCCCTGCACGTACACGGCCGACATCGGCCAGTACGACGAACCGGATCTGGAGTCGGTGACCGAACGCGCCAAGGAGTACGGTGCCGAGATCGCCCGCTTCGTCGACGCCAAGCGCCTGCTCGTCGAAGAGGGCTTCGTCGCCCTCCAGTGCGGCGCCTTCAACGTCCGCTCCGGCGGCAAGACCTACTTCAACACCACCCCGCTGGGCCGCGCGGTCACCGGCACCATGCTCGTGCGGGCCATGAAGGACGACGGCGTCGACATCTGGGGCGACGGCTCGACCTACAAGGGCAACGACATCGAGCGCTTCTACCGCTACGGCCTCATGGCGAACCCGAAGCTGCGCATCTACAAACCCTGGCTCGACTCGGAATTCGTCGAGGAGCTCGGCGGCCGGCAGGAGATGAGCGAATGGCTCGTCGAACACGGCTACCCCTACCGCGACTCCGCGGAGAAGGCCTACTCGACGGATGCGAACATCTGGGGCGCCACCCACGAGGCGAAGACCCTGGAGTTCCTCGACGCCGGCCTCGACATCGTCGAACCGATCATGGGCGTGGCCGCCTGGCGCGAAGACGTCGAGGTCAAGACCGAAGAGGTCTCGGTCCGCTTCGAGGCCGGCCGCCCTGTCGCCATCAACGGCGAGGAGTTCGACGACCCGGTGGCGCTGGTCTTCAAGGCCAATGAGATCGGCGGCCGCCACGGACTCGGCGTCTCCGACCAGATCGAGAACCGCATCATCGAGGCGAAGTCCCGCGGCATCTACGAGGCCCCGGGCATGGCGCTGCTGCATGTGACCTACGAACGCCTCCTCAACGCCATCCACAACGAGGACACCATCGCCCTCTACCACGAAGAGGGCCGTCGCCTGGGCCGCCGCATGTACGAAGGCCGCTGGCTCGACCCGCAGTCGCTCATGCTGCGCGAATCCATGCAGCGGTGGGTCGCCTCGGCGATCACCGGCGAGGTCACCCTGCGCCTGCGCCGCGGCGACGACTACACGATCGTCAACACCGAAGGCCCGAACCTGTCCTACCACCCGGAGAAGCTGTCGATGGAGCGCGTGGGCGACGCCGCCTTCGGCCCCGAAGACCGCATCGGCCAGATGACCATGCGCAACCTCGACATCGCCGACTCGCGCGCCCGTCTCGAGCAGTACGCGGCCATGGGCATCGTGTCCGGCCCGACCTCGGAGCTCGTGGGCTCGCTGGAGGCAGGCGGTGCGGAGGAGATCGCGAACTCCGGCGCCGAGGTGGATGAAGCCGGCGACCTCGCCGGACTGTCCGCGGCCTTCGACGCCGGCACGGACTGAGTTCCGCGCCGGACGGTTCGAGAGCTTCCGGAGACACTGCGCAGCATGAGACTCGCGGCCTCCGGCTGAGAACTGGAAGCGGCCGGCAGGTGCGCTCCACGATCTGATGGATCTTGGGGCTCACCTGCCGGCCGCTTCTTCTATTCACTGCCTGCGCGACTTCCGCGGGGGCAACCCCAACAATTTTCATGTAATGACAAATAATGCTTTGAATTCTCTTTTGACCTGACAAATTTGCCTGTAGCGTGGTGACTGCTTCCCGCCCAGGGAACGACGGAGAGCACTGCTCGTCCATGCGCGCCCATTGCACGCACCGACGAAGCGCGCGCCTCACGTGCAGCACAGACACCCGCATGCATTCGAAGGAGAATCCCATGCCCCAGCGACTCGGAATCGCGGTCATCGGTGCCGGAATGGCCGGTCGAGCACACGCCGCTGCCTGGCGAGCCGCCCCTGCCGCCGGAATCGGAAGCCTGCCGGACCTCGAACTCGTCTCCGTCTGCGACATCGCCGGCGATCTTGCCGCAGCCACCGCCTCGCGGTACGGGTTCACCCGTCATGACACCGACTGGCAGCACATCGTCGACGCCGATGACATCGTCAGCGTCGTCGTCGCCAACTCCCTCCATCAGCAGATCGTCGAAGCCCTGCTGGCCGCGGGCAAGCACGTCCTGTGCGAGAAACCGCTGACCGACACCGTCACCGACGCCGAATCCATGGTCGCCGCCGCGAACGACGCAGACTCTGTCGCGCGCCTCGGCTTCACCTTCCGACGCACACCGGGCCTCGCCGCGATCAAGGACTTCATCAACGACGGCACTCTGGGCGAGGTCCACCACATCAACGCCTGGTACTGGACCGATTACGCCTGCTCCCCCACTGCCCCGATGAGCTGGCGCTACCGCGGCGAACTCGGCAGCGGAGCTCTTGCCGATGTCGGCAGCCACCTCACCGACACCGTCGAATTCCTCGCCGGGCCCATCCGGAAGGTCTCCGGCGGACGTTTCCACACCGCCATCACCTCCCGCCCGCTCCCGCTGGGTCACGTGGTCGGACACGACCACGCCGAGGTCAGCGACGAATACGAGCCGGTCGGCAACGACGACTACGCCGGATTCAGCGTCGAATTCCCCACCGGGGCCGGTTTCCTCCAAGTCTCGCGGATCGCCGCGGGCCACCCCAACAGCCTCGGAGTCGAAGTCTTCTGCGCCAACGGCTCCGCCGGCTTCGACTTCCGCTTCCCCGGCCAGATCGTCCTCAACCGCAGCATCGACGACGCGGCGGCCACCGGATTGACGACGATACAGCTGGGACCCGAGCACCCCTATATCGCGAACGGGCTGGCAATGGCCGCGCCCGGAGTGGGAGTGGGCCAAAACGACGGGTTCGTCTTCCAGGCCCGGGCCTTCCTCGATGAGGTCGCCGGCATCGCCGAGGCGGACTCCCTGCCTCGCTGTGCACCATTCTCCGATGGCCTGCATGCACTCCAGGTCCGAGATGCGGTCATCGACTCGGCCAACGACAACGGACATGAGAAAGAGGTTCAGTCATGAAATTCGGCGCCTACACAGCCATCCTGCACGACCGCCCGCTGCCCGAGGCCCTGACCGTGCTCAGAGAGCTCGGCCTCAGCGCGGCAGAGATCAACGTCGGCGGATTCCTCCCACCCGTCCATATGCCGACGATCGATGACATCCTCACCTCCGATGATGCGCGAGACGAGTACCTCGGCACCTTCGCCGAGGCGGGGGTCGAGCTGGCGGGCCTCAATGCCAATGGCAACCCGCTCCACCCCGATCCGCAGATCGGCCCGCCGACGCTGAGCGACATCGAACGTGCCATCGCCGTGGCGAACCGGCTCGGTCAGACTCGAGTGGTGACGATGTCCGGACTGCCGGGCGCGGACGCCTCGGCACCCAAACCGACGTGGGTCGTCAACCCCTGGGAGTCCTCACTGCTCGACACACTCGACGAACAGTGGGCCGCAGCCACCCCGATCTGGGCAGATCTCGATCGGCTCGCCGGCGACAATGGTGTGAAGATCGCCATCGAAATGCATCCGCACAACCTCGTATTCAATCCCGCCACACTCGAGCGTCTCGTCGAGAGCATCGGGGCTAAGAACGTCGGCGCGGAGATGGATCCCTCCCATCTGTTCTGGCAGGGCATCGATCCGGTCGCAGCGATCGAGCACCTCGGCGAACTCGTCGTCCATGCCGCGGCCAAGGATGTGCGCATCAACGAGGCCGCGAAGATCCACGGCGTCCTCGACGATCGGCACACGCGATTCACCGGCGAGCGGATCACCGAGCTCCGAGGCGGTGCCGCGATCAACGCATGGCCGCTGGGCTCCTCGTGGGACTTCGTCGCCCTTGGTCATGGCCACGACCAGGATTTCTGGAACCGGTTCATCTCGGCCCTGAAGAAGGTCGACCCGGACATCGCTGTGCACATCGAGCACGAAGACGAATCCCTGGGACGCATCGAGGGGCTGCAGACCGCCGCCGAGGTTCTGCTCACCGCTGCCGAGTCGGCGAATTCAGCGGGTCAGCCCTCGTCGGCTGCTCCCGCCGAGTAAGCTCAGACGCAGACCACGACAGGACAGGAGCACATGGCACGCGAACCCGAGACCGAACTGCCGGCAGAGTTCTTCGGTCCCCTCGATCGCTCCCCCGGAGCCGTGCCGCTCTATGTCCAGATCGCCCGCAGACTGGAAGCGGCGATCTCCTCCGGCCAGCTCATCGCCGGAACCCGGCTCGAGAACGAGGTGGCGATGGCCAAACGGATCGGCCTGTCACGGCCGACCGTGCGCCAGGCGATCCAAGACCTTGTGGACAAAGGGCTGCTGGTGCGCAGACGCGGAATCGGAACCCAGGTGATCCAGCGCCCCGTTGCCAGGCCCGTCGATCTCACCAGCCTCTACGAGGACCTCGAGAAGTCGGGCAATCCGCCGAAGACCGTCGTCCTCTCCCACCGGGTCGAAGCCGCAGACGCCGACAATGCCGAGAGGCTGGGGGTGCCCGTCGGGTCCCCCTGCCTGCATCTGCGGCGCCTGCGCCTCGTCGGGTCGACGCCGCTGGCCATCCTGCACAATGTCCTGCCCGCCCGGTTCACCGATATCACCGCCGAGGAGCTCGTGAGCTCCGGCCTCTACGAAACCCTGCGGGCGCGCGGAGTCGTGTTCTCCGTGGCCCAACAGCGAATCGGCGCGAAGGCCGCCGATGCGCAGGAGGGCGAGCTCCTGGAGATCGAAACGGGTGCGCCGCTGTTGACGATGCACCGCACCGCGCACGACCACAGCGGAGGGATCGTCGAATGGGGCGATCACTGCTATCGCCCCGACCTCTACTCGTTCGAGACGACCCTCGTCTCCCGCTGATCGCCGAGCCCCCAAGGCCGCACCGAACCCTCGCCCCCATCCGCCGACCTGCGCACCCTCGCGGGCGCTGCCTCCGGCCGCTCATCCGCTTCGAACTGCCGTCAGACCCCTCCGAGGACTCCGAAACAGCAAGGATTGCCCAGAAGGGGTGACGACGCGAACAAACAATGCTAATGTCATGACAAATACTTTGTCCTGACAAAGGATCGATCCGCATCGGCACAGCAGCCGCGGGGAAGGAATGACGAGAATGACCTCATCGCCTGGCTCGGCTCCTCGAACCTCATCGTTCGACCTCATCACCATCGGACGCATCGGCGTCGACATCTATCCGCTGCAGGACGGCGTCGGCCTCGAAGAGGTCGAGACCTTCGGCAAGTACCTCGGCGGCTCCGCCTCGAACGTCGCCGTCGCCGCAGCCAAACACGGCCTCGACGCCGCCGTCATCACCGCCACCGGCGATGACCCCTTCGGCCGGTACCTGCACAACGAGGTCGCCCGCCTCGGCGTCGACAACCGCTGGGTCGGCACGAACCCGAACTACAACACCCCCGTAACCTTCTGCGAGATCTTCCCGCCCGACGACTTCCCGCTCTACTTCTACCGCGACCCCAAGGCGCCGGACCTCGATCTGACCGAGTCCGACCTCGACCTCGAGGCGGTCGCCTCGGCGAAGATCTTCTGGTCCACCGTCACCGGGCTGAGCGTCGAACCCAGCCGCAGCACCCATCACGCCGCCTGGGCGGCGCGGGGGCGCGCCGAGCACACCGTCCTCGACCTCGACTACCGACCGATGTTCTGGCAGAGCCCGGAGATCGCCAGCGCCGAGGTGGGGCGCGCACTCGAACACGTCACCGTGGCCGTGGGCAACCGTGAGGAATGCGAGATCGCCGTCGGCGAGACCGAACCCGAGCGGGCCGCCGACGCACTGCTCGAGCGCGGCGTCGAACTCGCCATCGTCAAGCAGGGTCCCAAGGGCGTGCTCGCGAAGACCGCCGACGAGCGGGTCGAAGTTCCGCCCTACCCCGTCGACGTCACGAACGGCCTCGGTGCCGGTGACGGCTTCGGCGGCGCACTGTGCCAGGGGCTGCTGGCCGGCTGGGACCTCGAATACGTGCTGAAGTTCGCCAATGTCGCCGGCGCCATCGTGGCCACCCGCCGCGAATGCTCGACCGCGATGCCCGCCACCGAAGAGATCACTGCCGTGATCGGCACCAACGACCAGAAGGAAACCCGCGCATGACATCGGACGCCCCCTCCCTCGACATTGTCACCGACGATGCCATCGCCGAACTGCGCGAGGCCCGTTTCACCGACCCCGGTGCCATCTCCCGAGCCTGGGCCTCCCGCTCCCGCCGCAGCATCAGCGGTCCGGATTCCCGTCTGTTCATCGTCGCTGCCGACCACCCCGCACGCGGGGCCATGAAGGTCGGAGACGATCCGCTGGCCATGGCCGACCGTGTCGATCTCGTCGCCCGGCTGGCCACCGCACTCTCTCGGCCCGGAGTCGACGGAGTGCTGGCCACCGCGGAGATCCTCGACGACCTCGCCTTCCTCGGGCACCTCGAGAACAAGCTGGCCGTGGGCTCGATGAACCGCGGCGGACTGGCCGGCTCCAGTTTCGAGATCGACGACCGCTTCACCGGTCACACCGTCGAGCGCATGTCCCGCGACGGAATCGACCTCGCCAAGACCCTGCTGCGGATCAATCTCGCGGACCCCGCCACCACCTCGGCGCTCATGGCCAATGCCGCAGCCGTGAACGCCTGCGCAGACGCCGATCTGCCGGTGATGCTCGAGCCGTTCATGAGCGAATGGGTCGACGGCAAGGTGCGCAATGTGCTCACCCCCGAAGCCGTCATCCGATCGATCGGCATCGCGCAGGGGCTCGGCACGACCTCGACCCACACTTGGCTGAAGATCCCCGTCGTCGACGACATGGAGCAGGTCATGGCAGCGACGACTCTGCCGACCCTGCTGCTCGGAGGCGAGCGCTCGGACGATCCCGAGGCGACCTTCCGCAGCTGGGAGAATGCCCTGGCACTGCCCGGTGTGCGCGGCCTCGTCATCGGCCGTTCGGTCGTCTACCCGGCCGACGGCGATGTCATCGGCTCCGTCGACCGCGCCGCCGCACTGGTCCACAGCACAGAAAGGATTCCGGCATGATCAACGAATGGTTCTACCCCCGCGGAGAGCTCGCCAGGGACGGCTTCGAGTCCGTCGTCGATTCGACTCTTCCGGGGTGGGCGCACACCGGGTTCCGCGCCGCCACGCTCGGCGGAGACCAGCCGAGCTCGGTCGAACTCGCCGCCGAGGCGGTCGAGAGGGTCTTCGTGCCGCTGGCCGGTGAGTCCTTCACCGTCGACTACGTCCTCGCCGACGGCACCACCGGCAGCCAGGAGCTGGCCGGTCGGACCTCGGTCTTCCACGGACCGGCCGACTGTCTCTACCTACCCACCGGCACCAGTGCCACGGTCACCTCGGCGAGCGGTCGGATCTCGGTCTCCGAAGCACCGACGACGGAGACGCGCCCCGTCCAGCACCTCCCCGCTGCCGAGGTCCCGGTCGAACTGCGCGGTTCGGGAATCTCGAGCCGACAGGTCCACAACTTCGCGACTCCGGCGGGCCTCGACTGTGTGAAGATCATCGCCTGCGAGGTCATCACTCCGGGAGGCAACTGGTCGTCCTATCCGCCTCACAAGCACGACGAGGCGATCGCCGGTTCCGAGTCCCGCCTCGAGGAGATCTACTACTTCGAGACCGCGGTTTCGCGTGCCTCGAACGCCCCGACCGAGGCCGATCCCTTCTCCCTGTTCTCGACCTACTCCTCGGCCGCCGGCGAGATCACCACCTCGGCGACGGTGCGCACAGGCGATATCGCCCTCGTCCCCTACGGGTACCACGGCCCCCTCGCCGCCGCACCCGGCTATGACAACTACTACCTCAATGTCATGGCCGGCCCCGATGACGAACGCATCTGGCTCATCAGCGACGACCCCGCCCACGGCTGGGTCCGCGAGGAATGGAACGACCTCGAGTTCGACTCTCGGCTGCCCTACACCGTGGACGAACAGAACCCCGCCTAGAGACATCAGACTTCGAAGGAGAAGTGACATGACTGTGACGATGACCGTGGCTCAGGCGCTGACGACCTTCCTGTCCCGTCAGTACACCGTCGACGGAGACATCCGCCAGCGCACGATCGCGGGGATGTTCGGCATCTTCGGGCACGGCAATATCGCAGGCATGGGCCAGGCTCTGCGTCAGCTCAGCCACGATGAGCCCGACGCGATGCCCTATCACCAGGCCCGCAACGAACAGGCGATGGTCCATCAGGCCGCAGGCTATGCGAGGATGAATCGTCGACGCTCGACCTTCGCAGCGGCCGCTTCGGTGGGGCCGGGTGCGGCGAACATGCTCACCGGAGCGGCCCTGGCCACGGCCAATCGTCTGCCGGTCCTGCTGTTGCCCTCGGACACCTTCGCGACCCGCGTCTCCGATCCGGTGCTCCAGCAGCTCGAACACCCCCACGACACATCGTTACAGGTCACGGACGCGTTCCGACCGCTGTCCCGCTACTTCGACCGAGTCGAACGCGGCGAGCAGCTGTTCTCCATCGCGCTGGCGGCCATGCGGGTGCTCACCGATCCTGCCGAAACTGGTGCGGTCACGATCGCACTGCCCGAAGACGTCCAAGCCGAAACCGTCGAGGTCCCGGATGAATTCCTGACCGAACGAGACTGGCACATCCGGCGGCCCCTTCCCGAGCCCGGCCCACTCGAGCGTGCCGCCGCAGCGATCCGCGGGGCCGAGCGACCGCTGATCGTCGCCGGCGGCGGAGTGCTCTACTCCGCAGCCGAGGAAGAGCTGTGCTCCTTCGCCGAGGCGACCGGCATCCCCGTTGCCACCACCCAAGCCGGCGGTGGAGTGCTCGACCACGATCACCCGCTCAACCTCGGCGGGATCGGAGCAACGGGGTCGTCCGCGGCCAACCGGATCGCCGCCTCGGCGGACGTCGTCATCGGCATCGGCACTCGCTACAGCGATTTCACGACGTCGAGCCGAAGCGCCTTCGCCGATCCCGATGTCAGCTTCGTCAACCTCAACGTCGCAAGCTTCGATGCCTACAAGCACGGCAGCCGCTACCCCATCGTCGCCGACGCCCATGCCGGACTGGTGGGACTGAGCGAGCACCTGGATGAGTTCCGAGTGGGCGAGGACCATACGCGCCGGATCGATGCCGAACGCAGGAACTGGGTCGCCGAGGTCGATGCGGCCGTGGCGCCCACGCCCGCAGAACTGCCGGGCCAGCCCGAGATCATCGGTGCGGTCAACCGAGCTGTCGGTCCACGCGATGTCGTCATCCAAGCCGCCGGCTCCCTGCCGGGTGACCTGCAGAAGCTCTGGCGCACCCGGGACGCCCTGGGCTATCACGTCGAATACGCGTTCTCCTGTATGGGATACGAGATCGCCGGAGGCCTGGGAGTCCGGCGCGCCATCGAGGCCGCCGGTGATGACCGTGAGGCCGTCGTCATGGTCGGCGACGGCTCCTACCTCATGCTCCACACGGAACTCGTGACCGCCGTGGCCGAGGGCCTCAAGCTCATCGTCGTCCTCATCCAGAATCACGGCTATGCCTCGATCGGACACCTGTCGGAGACAGTTGGTGCACCCCGATTCGGCACCTGGTACCGCAGATACGACGCCGACTCCCCGGAGTTCCGCACCGACGAAATCCTGCCCGTCGACCTCGCAGCGAACGCTCGCTCCTACGGCGTCGACGTCGTCGAGATCGACCCCGGCCCCTCGGCGAGCACTCGCCTCGCCGAGGCCGTGGAGGCCGCCCGTGCGGCCGAGACCTCGACGCTCATCCACATCAACTCGGATCCGCTCGCCTATGCCCCTGAAGGCGAAGGGTGGTGGGACGTGCCGGTCGCCGCCGCATCGACCATGGACGACACCCGAACGGCCCGCTCTGCCTACGAGGACGAGCGAAGCCACCAACGGCCTCTGCTGTAGCCAGCCGATCGCCCAGAGCACGAAGACCACCGACAGCCGACCACAAGGACAGGACAATGACAACGCAGTCACTTCGCATCGGCACAGCACCAGACTCCTGGGGCGTGTGGTTGCCAGACCACCCGGGACAGGTCCCCTGGCGGCGCTTCCTCGATGAAGTCGTCGAGGCGGGATACACCTGGATCGAGCTCGGCCCCTACGGCTACCTGCCGACGAATCCCGAGCAGCTGCGCGAGGAGCTCGGCTCGCGGGGACTCAAACTCTCCGGCGGCACGGTATTCACCGGTTTCCACAAGACGGATGACCAGTTCGAGCGGGCCTGGAAGCAGGCCGAGGCGGTCGCCGCACTCACTGCCGAACTCGGCGGTGAGCACATCGTCGTCATCCCCGATCTGTGGCGTTCGGACACGAGCGGCCAGGCCCTCGAACCGCGGACGCTCGATGACGAGCAGTGGTCGCGCATGGCCGCCGGCCACGACGCACTCGGCAAGGCCCTGTACGAAGAGTTCGGTCTCCGCCAGCAGTTCCACTCGCATGCCGACTCCCATGTCGGCACACATTCGGAAGTCGAACGCTTCCTCGAACTCACCGATGAGCGGTACACGAACCTCTGCCTCGACACGGGACACTTCTCGTACTACGGCGGGGACAACCTCAGACTCATCCACGACCACCCCTCGCGCATCGGCTATCTTCACCTCAAGCAGGTCGATCCGGTTCGGATCTTCGACGTCCTCAACTCCGATACACCGTTCGGCGACGCGGTCGCGCAGGGAATCATGGTCGAGCCCGATCAGGGGATCCCTCCGCTCGACCCGATCATCGACGCCGTCGCGGCTCTCGACGAGAACACCTTCGCCATCGTCGAACAGGACATGTTCGGCTGCAGCGTCGACGCCCCGTTCCCGATCGCCGAACGGACGCTGAAGACGATCCTCGCGTCCACGGACGCCGCGGTCGTCGACCACTGACCCAGCTCATCGCCGCTCGATCCCACACACCGACAAGCCCGCAGCCCCACAGGAGAGACAATGACCGTGACAAACCCGCCCGAAGATTTCCGCGTCGGCATCGTCGGTGCCGGAATGATGGGCGCAGACCACGTCAAACGCATCACCTCGACGATCAGCGGGGCCACGGTCTCCGCCGTCGTCGACCCCGATGAGTCCCGGCTCGCCTCGGCGCTGGAGAACGCCCCCGGAGCCGTCGGCTGCTCCCGCATCGAAGACGCTCTCGAGGCCGGAGTGGTCGACGGGGTCCTCATCGCGACCCCCGGGTTCCTCCACGAACCCGTGCTGCTGCCCAGCCTCGAGGCCGGTCTCCCGATCCTGTGCGAGAAGCCTCTGACCCCGGACCCGGACTCCTCGTGGCGGATCCTCGAAGCCGAGCAGGCCACCGGCCGCCACCTCATCCAAGTCGGGTTCATGCGTCGTTTCGATCCCGAATACCGGCAGCTGCGCGAGCTCATCGACTCGGAGCAGGCCGGTGAGCTGCTCATGCTCCGCTGCGCCCATCGCAACCCGTCGGTCCCGGACTCCTACATGCAGGAGTCGCTCATCAACGACTCCGTCGTCCACGAATTCGACGTCGTACCCTGGCTGGCCGATTCCCCCATCCGCAGCCTCGAGGTCAAGCACGCTCGCCGCAATCGGCTCACGCCCGAACGCCTCCAGGAGCCGATCCTCGTACTCATGGAGCTGGCCAATGGCACGCTCGTCGATCTCGAGATGAACGTCAGCGTGCAGTTCGGCTATCAGGTGACCACCGAGGCCGTCTTCGATTCCGGAATCGCCCGCATCGGTGAACCCACCGGCCTGCAGCTGTGGCATCAGGGGCGTTCGGGAATCGCCGAACATGCAGACTTCACCACCCGTTTCCGGACGGCCTACGACGATCAGGTTCAGGCCTGGGTCGACGCGGCGCGCACGGGCGGCATCGCCGGCCCATCTGCCTGGGACGGCTACAAGGTGGCCGTGGCCTGCCGGGAAGGCGTCGCCTCCCTGCTCGACGGCAGACCGCGCACACTCGATCTGCCCGACACCCCTGACTTCTACCTCTGACCGACCGGCCCTCACGAACGCTTGGAGTATCAATGAAGATCGCCTACGATCCCACACCGCTGCACCACACGCACCGCCTGCTCGACTTCCCGGCCGTGACCGCCGACCTCGGATTCGACCATCTGCAGCTGACACCGCATCCGGACTTCGCCACCCACTTCCGATACCCGAAGATGGATCGCGCGCTCATCCGCCGCTTCGGGCAGGCCGTCGATGCCGCAGGGATCACGGTGCCCGCCCTGCTGCCCGTGCAGCGGATCGCCTGGCCGGATGAGGGCAAACGCGTCGCGGCGGTGAAGAACTTCCGCCGCGTCATCGAGATCGCCATCGACCTCGGCGTGACGACCATCAACACGGAATTCAGCGGTCGCCCGGAATCCTTCGAGGACTCCGAAGAGTCCTTCTACCGTTCGATGGACGAACTGCTGCCCATCGTCGAGAAGGAGGGGCTGAGGCTCAACTTCGACCCCCACCCCGACGACTTCGTCGAGGACGGGCACGAAGCCTGGCGAGTCCTGCGCGGTCTCGACTCCGAAGCGATCGGCTTCGTCTACGTCGCCTCGCACACCTTCCACTACGGCGACTGCCTCGCCACCCTGGCCGAGGAGCTCGGCGACCGACTGCGTGCCGTCTACATCTCCGATGCCTTCGACCACCGCGCCTCGCACGGGCTGCGGTATATCGCGAACCCGCCGACCACCTCGGCGCGGGTGCATCAGCATCTCAAGGTCGGGGACGCCGACGTCGATTTCGACGCTCTCTTCGGCGTGCTGAACGCAACCGGGTTCCTCGCCCGCGAAGACTCTCTCCTCGTGTCCAATGTGTTCGGGGAGAACGAGAACAATGACGCCGTCAGCCGATTCCAGAAACAGCGGATCGATGAACTCATCTCCGCACAGGGAGGTCCCACCGGCTGAGGCGGCGCGCAGCCACCGTCGAATCGCATCGAGAAGTTCGAGACCGAAGCATCGGAAAATCATTCAAAGGAGAGTGAACGTTCATGAGCGGAGAAGGCAAGAGTCTGGTCGATCTTCCACCGGACACGAAGGGACCACACACCACACGCCTGGGCATCATCGCCGTCGTCGCCACATTCGGCGGCCTGCTGTTCGGCTATGACACCGGCGTCGTCAACGGGGCCCCCGAGCCCCTCACCCACGATTTCGGTCTGACACCGCGGACCGAGGGACTCGTCGTCAGCTTCCTCACCATCGGTGCGGCCTTCGGCGCCGTCATCGGCGGTCGACTCTCCGATGCCTTCGGACGCCGATCGAACATCCTGCTGCTCGCCTGCTTCTTCATCGTCGGGACCCTGGCCTGTGCACTGTCACCCAATTGGCAGTTCCTCGCCGGGGCACGCTTCTTCCTCGGATTGGCTGTGGGCGCAGCATCGACGACAGTGCCCGTCTACCTGGCCGAACTCGCGCCCTTCGAACGGCGCGGCTCACTGGTCACCCGCAACGAGGTGATGATCGTCGTCGGCCAGTTCGCGGCCTTCGTCATCAACGCGGTCATCTTCAACGTCTGGGGAGAGCACGAGGGCGTATGGCGCTTTATGCTCGCCGTCGCCGTTCTGCCCGCCATCGCACTGCTCATCGGCATGCTCTTCCTTCCCGAGAGCCCCCGCTGGCTGATCTCGAAGAACCGCGATGATCAGGCTCTCGGCGTGCTCAAGCAAGTTCGTTCGGATGATCGCGCCGAGGCGGAGATGCGCGAAGTCGAACTGCTGGCAGAACAGGAAGAGGTCGCCAAGACCGGCGGTGTCTCGGACCTCGCATCGAAATGGGTGCTGCGCCTTGTCCTCATCGGCGTCGGCTTGGGCATCGCCCAGCAGCTGACGGGCATCAACTCCGTGATGTACTACGGGACGCAGCTGCTCACCGATGCGGGCTTCTCCGCCGATGCAGCGATCATCGCGAACACGCTCAACGGTCTCTTCTCCGTCATCGGCGTCACCGTCGGCATCCTGCTCATCAACAAGCTGCCGCGCAGATTCATGCTCTTGGGCGGATTCACGCTCACCAGCACGTTCCACCTGCTGATCGGCCTGTCCGCGGTGTTCCTGCCCGACGGAATGGGCAAGGCCTACACGATCCTCGTGTTCGTCGTGCTGTTCGTCTTCTCCATGCAGGGAACCCTGGGACCGCTCGTGTGGCTCATGCTTGCCGAGATCTTCCCGCTGAAGATCCGTTCGTTCGCAATGGGCATCTGCGTCTTCGCCCTCTGGCTGGCCAATGCCGCCGTCGCACAGTTCTTCCCGAGCGTGGTCAGCGGACTCGGAATCTCGAACACGTTCTTCCTCTTCGCCGGGCTCGGCGTGCTCGCTCTCATCTTCATCTACTTCATGGTTCCCGAAACCAGGAACAAGACGCTCGAAGACCTCGAAGCGGAATTCCGTTCGAAGTACGGGCAGTGAAGCCCGCCCGGCAGCGCTCTATTGGGCGCGTGCCCGGAACATCAGGCATTCTGACGGTCAGAGTCTGATCTGACGGTCATCGACGAGAAGGAGAAACCCATGTCCATCATGGTGGCAGTACCCGACAGCAACGCGGCTCCGGCAGCGATCACCGCGGCGATCGAAGAGGCAAAGCGGTTCGGCACCGACCTCGTCGTCATCTCGCTCGGCATCCAATCCGATTTCGACACCGCGGCATTCGATGAGTCCGGAGTTCCGTATCAGGTGATCGGACGTCAGGGGCGTGGCGACAGAGACCCCGCCGAGGCGGTCCTCGACGAGCTCGACGAGCACCCTGAGATCATCCGCCTCGTCATCGGGATGCGCCGCCGGTCCCGAGTGGGCAAGATGCTCATCGGCTCGGTGAGCCAGCGCCTCCTGCTCGACTCGCCGGTCCCGGTTCTCGCCGTCAAGGGCTGAGAACTGAAAGCTCCGGTGGCGGGCCGAGCGGGTACGCACCCGCTCGGTCTGTCGACGTGAGCGCAGGGCGTCGCGGCTGGTCGGTCGGCGTGGCTGCCGGTCCTTTACCACTCACCGGCTCGCGCCGCTACGTGAGGTATCCCTCCGGCCGAGGTCCTCCTCAACGTCCTCACACAGGGCTATTCTGGGACTGGATCGCGCAGAACCGGGCTCTTCGCCCGCCCCGATCCCGCCGCACGCCATCGCTGTCGCCGCCGACAGCGAAAGCAGCCGGCAGAATGCGAACACAGACGGCATCAGGCGCACACCGAATGACACCCAAGGATGCCCCATGCCCAGTACGTCAAGCACCAGCACGCTGGAAGCAGCCGCCGCACACCACGCCCGCACCCATGCCCGCCTGTCGATGGCGGGGAAGATCGCGGCGATCCTCGCACTCACCCTGATCATCTACTTCATTCCAGCCCCTGAGGGCATCGACCCGCGTGGGATGCACATGGCGGGAATCTTCGCCGGAACCATCCTCGGCCTCATCCTGCAGCCGCTGCCGACGGCCTTGGTCGCTCTGGTCGGACTGGCCGCCGCCATGGTCACCGGCACGATGGATGCGAAGACCGAGGCCCTGCAGGGGTTCGGGAACTCGACCATCTGGCTGATCGTCGCCGCGTTCTTCATCGCCGACTGCTTCCTGCTCACCGGTCTGGGACGCCGCATCGCGCTGCTGTTCGTCTCGTGGCTCGGCAGGTCCTCGCTCGGCCTGTCCTACGGCATGGCGCTGGCCGACCTCGTCCTCTCCCCCGCCACACCGTCGAACACGGCCCGCGCAGGCGGCGTCGTCTACCCGATCGTCCGGTCGCTCGCTTCGGTCAACGACTCACACCCATCCAGCGCCGAGTCGCGGAAGAGACTGGGTTCCTACCTCTCCCTGACCTCGGTGCAGGTCAACACCATCACCTCGGCCTGTTCGTCACGGCTATGGCCGGCAACCCGTTGGCCGTGGGCTTCGCCGCCGATGCCGGTATCGACATCTCCTGGGGCACCTGGGCGCTGGCCGCGATCGTGCCCGGACTCGTCGCACTCATCGTTATGCCATGGTTCATGGCCAAGGTCTACAAGCCGGGCCTGACGAAGACCCCCGAGGCCCCCGCCCACGCGCGTGAGGAACTCAAGGAGCTCGGCTCCATGAGCCGCGGCGAGTGGACCATGCTCGCAACCTTCGCCCTCCTGCTCCTCCTGTGGGTGTTCGGTGACATGATCGGGGTGGATGCCACCTCGGCGGCCTTCGTCGGCGTGGCGATCCTCCTCATCACCAAGGTGCTGACGTGGAAGGACATGGCCGCCAACAGCGGCGCCTGGTCGACGCTGATCTTCTTCTCCGTGCTCGTGGGCATGGCCACCCACCTCAACACCCTCGGGGTGATCGGGTGGATCGGCGACGAGGTCGCCGGGCTGGTCGGCGGAATGCCGTGGATGGCCGCGTTCGCTGTGCTCAGCATCGTCTACTTCTACGTCCACTACCTCTTCGCATCGAACACGGCGCAGATCGTCGCGATGTACTCAGTGTTCCTCGGGGCGGCGATCGCCACCGGCGCTCCCCCGCTGTTCGCGGCACTGGCGCTGGGCTTCATCGGCAACCTCATCGGCGGCCTCTCGCACTACGCCTCGGGCCCCGCGGGCGTGATCTACGGCTCCGGCTACGTCACGACCGCCGAATGGTTCAAGGTCGGCTTCCTCGCCTCCGTCGTCAACATCCTCATCTGGAGCCTCGTCGGCGGCGGATGGATGTCCCTGCTCGGCATGTTGGGCTGATCCCCTCACCGAGTTGCGAATACCCCCTCGCCGAGGCGGTCCTGGCGATGGCATGGATCGCTCGCTGCGATGAATGCCGCCCAGTCCCTGCGAACCAGATCCAGCGATCGTCGATCGACCGCGGAATCGGGTCGAGCGCAAGTGTGAAGCGCCTGCGCCCACGCCGGGCGTCCTCGGCCGAGCAGGCAACGAAGTGGACACCATTCTTCGTCCATCACGACGCTCTGAGCGTCGACTGCGAAATCTTCCTCTGCAGCCCGACCTCCTTGAGATATCGATTCGCGGCGGTGACCCCGGCAATGCTGCCCGGCGTGATCTGCTGATAGGGAATGGCATAGGGACGAATGCCCGGAGCGGCTGCGAGCATCGGTGTCTCCCCCGGGTTGATGAGCGTCAGACCGGTGAAGATCAACCAGCCGAGGACGAACCCCATCACGGTCTTCGGTCCCGGGCGGTCACCGAAGACCTCGATGACCTCGCCGAGCTCCTCACGGTGACGACGGGCCTTTCGCATCACGGAACCCAACACAACCCCGACCTTCGGATCAATCGTCAGAACAGCCGGACCCTTTTGGGCTCACAGCCCTGACTCTGGACCCACGAAAAAGTCCCTCACCGGCTATCCTGCCTGGTGAGGGACTTCCCTTCGGTGCGCCACGAGGGATTCGAACCCCCAACCTTCTGATCCGTAGTCAGATGCTCTATCCGTTGAGCTAGTGGCGCGCGTTGTTCGGACTGACGCCGTGCAACTCGAACAACTATACACACCAGTTTCGCTCAAGCTCAAATCGCGTCCGCGTGCGCTTCGCCACATTCGCGCACAGGCGGGCAGTCGCCTCGGCGAACCGGGAATGAAAGCGCGGATTTCAGCAACGAGTCACCAATGAAACAACGCGTCAATTAATTGCAATGACACGTCATGTCAAAGTCTGATTCACGTCAATGAAGTCGTTCTTGTGACCCAATGCACATCTTCGAGTGACCGAAACCAGCGATTTTCGTGCTTGTCCCCATCCTACGGTGGATGTGTACCAACCGCTCGACGGAACCAGCAACCGCCTGAGACGCAACCCCGCACTCGACCTCAAAGGAGACCACTCATGACTGTCCTCGACCATGATGTCGTCGCTGACCAGCTGAAGAATGCACCGACCCGAAACGAGTCGGTACTCTCATTCGTCGGCCGGATCGCCGCCCTCACCACTCCGGATGACATCGTCTGGATCGACGGTTCCGAGGAGCAGAAGAATCAGATCGCCGAGCAGCTCGTCGAGGCCGGCACCATCAAGCGCCTCACCGGCACCAAGGACTCCTACTACGCGGCCTCCGATCCCGAGGACGTCGCCCGCGTCGAGGGCCGCACCTTCATCTGCTCCGAAGAGGAGAAGGATGCCGGCCCGCTGAACAACTGGGTCGCTCCCGCGGAGATGAAGGAAACCCTCAACCCGCTCTTCGCCGGATCGATGCGCGGACGCACCATGTACGTCATCCCGTTCGTCATGGGCCACGCCGAGGCGGACCAGCCGATGTTCGGCATCGAGGTCACCGACTCGGCCTACGTCGTCCTCTCCATGCTCGTCATGGCTCGCTCGGGCAAGTACGCCCTCGATGCGATCGACTCCCAGGATGCGAAGTTCGTCGAGTGCGTGCACTCCGTCGGCGCTCCGCTCGAAGAAGGTCAGGAGGACGTCGCCTGGCCCTGCAACACCACGAAGTACATCACCCACTTCCCCGAAGAGCGCGCCATCTGGTCCTTTGGATCCGGCTACGGCGGCAACGCCCTGCTCGGCAAGAAGTGCTACGCGCTGCGCATCGCCTCGGCGATCGCTCGCGACGAGGGCTGGCTGGCCGAGCACATGCTCATCCTCAAGCTGACGAACCCGGAGGGCGAGGTCAAGTACGTCGCCGCCGCGTTCCCCTCGGCCTGCGGCAAGACGAACCTCGCGATGATCGAACCCACCATCCCCGGCTGGAAGGCCGAGACCCTTGGTGACGACATCGCGTGGATGCGCTTCGGCGAAGACGGCCAGCTCTACGCCGTCAACCCTGAGTTCGGCCTCTTCGGCGTGGCTCCGGGCACCGGATACACCACGAACCCGACTGCGATGCGCGCCATCGAAGCCGGCGGCAACATCTTCACCAACGTCGCCCTGACCGACGACGGTGACGTGTGGTGGGAAGGCAAGACCGACGAGAAGCCGGCGCATCTCACCGACTGGAGGGGCAACGACTGGACGCCTGAGTCCGAGACCCCTGCCGCTCACCCGAACTCGCGTTTCTGCACCCCGATCGCCAACGTTCCCACCCTGGCTCCCGAGTGGACCAACCCGAACGGTGTTCCGATCTCGGCCATCCTCTTCGGCGGTCGCCGGAAGACCACGATGCCGCTGGTCACCGAGACCAAGGACTGGACTCACGGTGTGTTCATGGGTTCGGTGCTGTCCTCGGAGACCACGGCTGCTGCGACCGGAGCTGTCGGCGTCGTCCGCCGCGATCCGATGGCCATGCGCCCGTTCATCGGCTACAACGTGGGCGACTACCTGCAGCACTGGCTCGACATCGGCAACACCGAGGGTGCCCAGCTGCCGAAGATCTTCTACGTCAATTGGTTCCGCCGCGACGACGACAACTCGTTCCTGTGGCCCGGGTTCTCCGAGAACTCGCGCGTTCTCAAGTGGGTCTTCGAGCGCGTGGCCGGCACCGCCGACGCTCAGGAGTCTCCGCTCGGACTCACCCCGGTCGAGGGTGGCTTGGACACCGAGGGCCTCGACTTCACCGATGAGCAGCTGCGCAAGGCACTGGCCATCAAGCCCGAGGAATGGGAGACCGAACTCGGCCTCATCGAGGACTGGTATGCCGAGCTCGGCGATTCGGTTCCGACCGAACTGCGCGCCGAGGTCGAGAACCTCCGGAAGCGCCTCGGCCTGGCCTGAGACGCGGAGAGCCTGAGACTCCCCGAGTCTGACTCGAGTCTCAAGGCCGATGGAGAGGTTCGGCCCCCGGGCTGAGCCGTCCTGTCCCACAGAGAATCCCCCAACCGCCGCCGAGGTGGTTGGGGGATTCTCATGTTTCGTGGGTGTGCGGCCCATGCTCCCGCTGCGACGCGGTATCCGTCCCACACCATCAGCGGCAATTCGCCCCGCTAGCCACACGACGCCCTCGCACCGCCATAACGCACCGATGCAACGGCAGGAGATGTCACTAACGGTGACTGATGCCGAACCGCCGGTACGTGACGCTGCCGGTACATGAACGTTGCCGGTGCGTGAGGCTGCCGGTGCGTGACGCTGCCGGCACGTGGTGCGGGAGGTATGGGGCGATCAGGCGTGGTGAACACCCGCCGCCCCGTGGCGCTCGTAGTGAGCTCGTACGGCCTCGGCTTCAGGCCCCGTGCAGTGCCGGCACGATGAGGTAGACGCCGAGGAGGACGACGAGTCCGCAGATGCTGAAGACCGCCCAATAGCCGGCCTTGAGCAGCGAGTTGCCCCTGCCCTCTTCGACTCGATCGAGATGAACCGCGCGCATCCGCACGGCCGAGGAGAAGAGGGTGATGACGATGATCGCCGAGATCCAGGTCGCGGCCGCAACGATGACGAACGAGCTCCACTCGATCATTTCGCGTCTCCCTTGTCGCTGGCTTCGGCCCCGACCGAAGAGTCCTTCTGAGCCTCAACCTGAGTCCCGGCCGGCGAGTCCTGCGGCACGGAACCATTCGCGCCCTCAGGGCGGGGGGCCCGGGCTTTCTTCTTCGCACCTCGAGCGCGACGCTTCTCTTTCGCAGCCTGCTTCTCTGCCCACGCCTCTCGGCGGGCTTCACGCCTGGCACGGGCTCGTTTGCGGTTGCGGTCCTTGCGCAGTTTGCGCTTGCGACCGCGAATGTTCACTGCCTCGCCGACGGTGTCGAAGCCCGAAAGGTCGGTCTCCTTGGTCTGGCGGGAGCTGAAGTAGATCCAGAGGACGACGATGACTGCGGCCACCGTATCGATGATGACACCGACCAGCCCGAGGTGGGCGATCCCGGCGGCGAGCCCGCCTACGATGGCGGCTGCCGGGATGGTGAACAGCCAGCCCGAAGCGATTCGCCCGGCCGTCGACCACTGGACATCGGCGCCTTTGCGGCCGAGCCCCGAGCCGAGCACCGAGCCGGAGGCAACCTGGGTCGTCGACAGGGCGAAGCCGAGGTGCGAGGAGGCGAGGATGGCTGCGGCGGTCGAGGTTTCGGCGGACAGCCCCTGAGCGGCCTTGACCGTCGTCAGCTTGGTGCCGAGGGTATCGATGATGCGCCAACCGCCGACGTAGGTGCCGAGCGCGATCGCCAGAGCACACGAGGCGATGACCCAGATGTGGGGGCCGGTGCCGTGTTCCTGCAGGTTCGCGGAGACGAGCACGAGGGTGATGACACCCATCGTCTTCTGTGCATCGTTCGTGCCGTGCGCGAGCGCCACCAGCGAGGAGGAGAAGATCTGCCCGTACTTGAACGGTCCGCGACGCGCGGTCTTGCCTTCCTTGTTGCGGCGGGTGATGGCGTAGGCGATGCGGGTGCACAGGTACGCGCTGAACCCGGCGATGATCGGCGCGGCCAACGCCGGAATCACGACCTTGGACAGGAAGACTCCGAAGTCGACGGAGCTGAGTCCGGCACCGACGATGGCCGCGCCGATGAGGCCGCCGAAGAGCGCATGGGACGAAGAGGAGGGAAGGCCGAAGCGCCAGGTCGCCATGTTCCAGACGATGGCGCCGATGAGACCGGCGAGGATGAAGTCGGGAGTGATCTGCACTCCCCCGCCGCCTTCTTTGATGATGCCGCCGGAGATGGTCTTGGCCACCTCGGTGGAGAGGAAGGCGCCGACGAGGTTGAGGATCGCGGCGAGCGTGACCGCCGTCTTCGGTTTGATGGCTCCGGTGGCGATCGGCGTGGCCATGGCATTGGCCGTATCGTGAAAGCCGTTGGTGAAGTCGAAGAACAGTGCCAGTGCTATGACGAGCACGACAACGAAGATGATTTCCACTAATCGACCTTGGGTGTAGACACTATTCGGACCGTGGATGATGCAGCTGGCGGCCAGCGATCACTATCCCGCTGAAGTCTACCCTCGACTTCTGCCGATCTTCATCCGCAGTTCGACCCTACTCCACTCCGTTTACCGGATGTTCACTTTTGACGTGGGCAAATGCGCTCCGCCCGGAGCAGAATGCAATAGCGCTCACATTCCGGGCGGAGCACAGATGGACCCTCAGGCCACGAATCCGTCGGCGACGTCGAGCGCCTGGTCGAGGACGTCGAGTCCGAAGCGCAGATCCGCGTCCCCGATGTTCAGCGGCGGCACCACGTGGATCCGGTTGAAGTTCGCGAACGGGAGGACTCCCCCGGATTTGAGGGCGGCGACGACCGCGTTCATCTCCGGTGAGCTTCCGCCGTAGGCGGCCAGGGGTTCCTTCGTCACCCGGTCGCGCACGAGCTCGACCGCCCAGAAGCAGCCCCGTCCCCGCACGTCACCGACCGAGGGGTGGCGAGAGGCCATCTCCTGCAGTGCCGGTCCGATGATCTCAGCGCCGAGGCGGTCGGCGTTGTCGACCATCCCCTCGGTCTCCATGGCGTTGATCGTCGCCACTGCGGCCGCACAGGCCAGCGGGTGGCCCGAATAGGTCAGACCGCCCGGGTAGGCCCGGTCGCGGAAGGTCTCGAAGATCGCGTCCGAGATCGCGACACCGCCCAGCGGCACGTATCCGGAGTTCACTCCCTTGGCGAAGGTGATGAGGTCCGGCGCAACGCCCCAATGATCGAGTGCGAACCAGCGACCGGTGCGCCCGAAACCGGCCATCACCTCGTCGGCAATGAAGACGATCCCGTGCTTCGCCGTCAGTTCGCGCACACCTTCGAGGTATCCGGCCGGAGGACCGTAGATCCCGGCAGTGCCCGGCACGGTCTCGAGGATGAGGGCGGCGATGTTGCCCGGTCCTTCCAGCGTGATCATGTCTTCGAGGTGGGCCAGTGCCCGCTGCGTCTCCTCGGCTTCGGAACTCGAGTTGAAGTAGGAGCGGTACTGGTAGGCGGGCATGAAGTGGACGATGCCTTCGGCCGAGTAGTCGTTGGCGAACCGTCGCGGGTCGCCGGTGACGTTGACGGCCAGCTGGGTTCCGCCGTGATAGCTGCGATAGGCCGAGAGCACCTTCGTCCGCCCGGTGTGCAGCCGCGCCATGCGGATGGCGTGCTCGTTCGCATCGGCCCCGCCGTTGGTGAAGAACACATGGTCGAGGTCTCCGGGGGTGCGCTCGGCGATGAGTCGAGCCGCCTCGGAGCGGGCGTCGTTGACGTACTGCGGGGCAATCGTGCACAGCCTGCCCGCCTGCTCCTGGATCGCTGCGACCACGCTCGGGTGCTGGTGGCCGATGTTCGTGTTGACCAGCTGTGAGGACATGTCGAGCAGCTTCCGGCCCTCACCGTCCCAGACATAGGATCCTGCGGCGTCGATGATCGTCATCGGGTCGAAGGGACCCTGCGCCTGCCAGGAGTGGAAGACGTGGGCCCGGTCGAGTTCGTGGGCACGGCGCCCGGCGTCGATGCGGTCGGCGTCGATGCGGTCGACGTCGACGCGCGATTCGGTGAGCGGGGAATCCGCGGTGGTGGTCATGGGTGCTCCTTCGCCGAGGTGGCTGTGCGTGAGAGGTCAGTCGTTGGTGGGGAATCCGAGGTTGAGTCCGCCGTGGCTGGGGTCGAGCCAGCGCGAGGTCACGACCTTGCCGCGGGTGAAGAAGTGGACGCCTTCGTCGCCGTAGGCGTGGGTGTCTCCGAACAGCGAGTTCTTCCACCCGCCGAAGGAGTAATAGCCCACCGGCACGGGGATGGGCACATTGATGCCGACCATTCCGACCTCGACCTCGGTCTCATAGCGGCGGGCCGCTCCTCCGTCGTTGGTGAAGATCGCGGTGCCGTTGCCGTAGGGGTTGGAGTTGATGAGCCCGAGGCCTTCGTCGTAGCCGGGGACGCGGACGACGGCGAGGACGGGGCCGAAGATCTCGTCGGTGTAGATCGACATATCGGGGCTGACATGGTCGAACAGCGTCGGGTTGAGGAAGAAGCCCGCATCGGCCGTGTTCTCGCGACCGTCGAGGACGATGGTGGCGCCTTCGGCCGCGCCGGCGTCGATGTAGCCGGCGACCTTGTCTCTGTGGGCGGCGGTGACCAACGGTCCCATGTCCGGTTCGTCCGCTCCGTCACCGACCCGCAGGGTCCGCGTGCGTTCGGCGATCTTGGCCACGAGCTCATCGGCGATGGACTCGACGGCGACGACGACGGAGATCGCCATGCAGCGCTCACCGGCCGCACCGTAGCCGGCGTTGACGGCGGCATCGGCGGCGAGGTCGAGATCGGCATCCGGCAGGACCAGCATGTGGTTCTTCGCCCCGCCGAGGGCCTGGACGCGTTTGCCGGTGGCGGTGCCGTTCTCGTAGACGTACTGAGCGATGGGAGTCGAGCCGACGAAGGACACCGAGGCGACCTCCGGGCTCTCGAGCAGCGTGTCCACGGCCTCCTTGTCCCCGTGGACGACGTTGAACACGCCGTCGGGCAGTCCCGCTTCCTTCCACAGTTCGGCCAGCCAGTTCGCCGCCGAGGGGTCCTTCTCCGAGGGCTTGAGGACGACGGTGTTGCCGGTGGCGATGGCCACGGGGAAGAACCACATGGGCACCATGGCCGGGAAGTTGAAGGGCGAGATGATGGCCGAGACGCCGAGCGGCTGGCGCAGGGAGTGGACATCGATCTTCGTCGAGGCGTTCTGCGTGTGACCGCCGCGGAGGTGGCCGGCGATGCCGCAGGCGAATTCGACGACCTCCTGGCCGCGAGCGACTTCGCCGAGGGCGTCGGAGACGACCTTGCCGTGTTCGGCCGTGATGATCTCAGCCAGTTCCTGTTTGCGCGCGTTGAGCAGCTCACGGAAGGCGAAGAGGATCGACGTCCGCTTCGCCAGAGAGGTGTCGCGCCAGGCGGGGAAGGCCGCCGCAGCGGCGTCGATCGCCGATTCCACGGTGGCCCTCGACCCCAGCGCCACCTGGCCGGTCACCTGACCGGAGGCCGGATTCGTGATTTCGCCGAGGCGGGTGTCGGTGTCCGCGGTCACGGCCTGTCCGTTGATCCAATGGGTGAGCGTTGCCATGAAGGCTCCTTCTGCGTCGTCGAAGAGTCGGTTGAGTCCATCTTCGATCTGCCGCACCGATCCCGAAAGCGTCAGAGTGTCAGAATGTTCCGCTCTGGCTTTACACTGTGTCAATGGACAGCGTGTGGGAATCGAGCGGATCATCGCTGAGCATCGCCGGTCTGCTCGAGTTCGAGGTGATCAGTGCCGCGGAGCCGCTCGTGCTGGCCGGCACTGCTTGTCTTGACCGGGCGATCCGCTGGGTCCACATCGCCGACTCCGAACACGTCGAGCGCTTCCTCGAAGGCGGGGAACTCGTGCTGACCACGGCCACGACCTTCCGTCATTCGCCTGCGGCGATGGCGGAGTTCCTCGACCAGCTCGAACGCGCGGGTGCCGCTGGGACGATCATCGAACTCGTCGACGAGGACTCGGCCTTCGACGAGGCGGCGGGCGCGATCGTGCGGGAGGCCGCCTCGGCGAGGGAGCTGCCCGTCATCGTCCTGCCGCGGCGGGTGAAGTTCGTCAGGATCACCGAGCTCGCGCATCGCAGTCTGCTCGCGCAGCAGATCTCGCGGCTCGAACATGCTCGGGAGATCCACGAGACGTATACGCAGCTGAGCCTCGATCGGGCCGAGGCGCAGACGATCGTCGATCGCACGGCCGAGCTGCTCGGCACGGCAGTCGTTCTCGAGGATGTGTCCCATCGGGTGCTCGCACATTCCGGCCGCGGTTCGCAGGCTCTTGCGCAGAAGTGGGCCGACCTCGTCAGCGGTGCGAATCCGGTGCCCGACGGGCTGGATGCGACGCGGTGGCGGCAGACTCCGGTGGGTCTGCGGTCTCGCCGGTGGGGTCGGCTCGTCGTCCCCGGTGCTGCCGAGTCCGTCGCCGATCTCGATCAGGTGATCGAACGCGCCGGTGAAGCCCTGACGCTGACCCGGATGGCCGATCGCGATGAGCAGGATCTGCTGCTGCAGGCTCAGAGCGGGCTGATCAGAGAGATCACGGACTCAGAAGGACTCGACGAACGTGCGGCGCTGGAACGTGCCCGTTCACTGGGATTCACTCCGGCCGACGGGGCCGAGCTCACTCCGGTGGTCATCCGGATCGACCGTGAAGCCGACACCGATCCGACTCGAGTGCAGCTGCAGGAGCGGGGCCTGACGCAGGAGATCACTTCCGCCGCTTCGCGCCTGAATCTGTGTGTGCTCATGACGAGCCTGCAGTCGGGGGCTTTCGGGTTCGTCCTGGCACCTGGTCGCGGGAGAGGCAGACGGTCGCAGCAGAGTCCGCGCAGCACCGAGGAGGCCGATGACTGGCTCAACCGCCTCCTCGCCGAGCTCGAGGGGCTTGCAGCCAGCTGGGTGGTCGGGGTCGGCCGGAGCAGCACCTCTCTGCTTCAGGCTGTCGCCGGTCTTGAAGCGGCGTCCCACGTCGCCGAGGTCGCCTCGACTCTCGATGTGCGTGAGCGCTCGTTCTACCGCTCCTCGGATGTGCGTATCCGCGGGTTGCTGTCTCTGTTGGCCGAGGACTCGCGGCTGCGCGCCTTCGCCGAGGGAGAGTTGTGGCCGCTGCTCGGCGCCTCCGGTCGTGATGGCGGTCGCCGGGACGGGGTGCTGTCGCCGGCCGCGGATTCCGCAGATGAGGGACTGCTCGACTTCCTCGAGCTGTACCTCTCCCACGGTGGCAACAAATCCGCGATGGCGCGGGCCGGGCACCTGTCCCGGCCCGCGCTCTACGCGCGGATTACGCGTCTGCAGGACCGCCTCGGCGTCTCACTCGATGATGCGGAGTCACGCACGGCGCTGCACGTGGCGCTGCTGTGGTGGAGGATGTATGGCTGAGGATCGGGCGGCAGGCCACCCGGTCCGCAGTGTTTCAGTTGAGAATTGAGCGGATCAAATCCGTGACGGGGATTCCTCGGTCGGCCGCCTCGGCGCGATTGACGTAGCGACGATCGCCGGGCAGACGATCCATGCCCGCGTCGCGGAGCATATCGACGAATTCGCGGACTCGGCCCAGGTAGGCGTCGTTGCCGCCGCGCTCGGGGTCGAGGACGATGAAGAGCTGACCGGTGCGGAAGGTGTGGGCACCGTCGGGGGCCTCCGCGTCGATCTCGTAGGTGAAGGCACCGCCGGTCAGCCCGGCCGCCAGCGTTTCGATCATGAACGACAGCAGTGCACCCTTATGCCTGCCGATGGGCCGGATTCCGCCGCCGTCGAGGATGGCGCTGGGATCCGTGGTGTCCGCGCCGGTCGAGTCGACCCCGGTCCCGACCGGAACGTCCCGGCCCTCGGCCCGCAGCAGCTGCAGGTCCCCGTGGGACATCGACGATGTGGAGAAGTCGAAGACGATCGGGTCCGCACCAGCCACGGGAGTGGCGAAACCGAACGGGTTGGTGCTGAAGACCGGGCGCGTGGCCCCTTCGGGAACGACGGCGAGCTTGCCGCTGGCGATCATGCCCATCGCCACCCGCCCCTCGCGGGCAAAGGCTTCGAGGTCGGGCCACAGAGCACTGAAGTGATGGGTACTGCGCAGGGCGATGACAGCGACGCCGGACTCGGCAACCGCCTCGTCGATCGTCGGACGCGCCTCGGCGAGTGCGGGTTGCGCGAAGCCGTTGCGTCCGTCGATGCGGATATAGGAGGGGCCGACAACGTCGATGTTCGGCTCCGCAGCCCCGTCCGCCCAGCCGCGGGTCAGCGAATCGAGGTAGCCGGCGACCCGGAAGACTCCGTGGCTGAGAGTGCCGTCGCGCTCACAGGTGGCACAGTTGGTCGCCAGCACTTCGGCCACCGAAGGCGAAGCGCCGGCGGCCACGAGCTTCTCTTCGATGGCCGAGACAAGGTCATCGAAAGAGATTCGGTCGGGTTCATTCGTCATTGTGTGCTCCTCATGTGCGGTCGATCGTGTCGGCGTCGACCACTGCCCTTACCCAGCAGACTATCGTTCGATCGGTCATCGGCCCTGCGGATCCTTGTCCGTTCCTCGGTTCTCGTCTGCGGGTTCTCAGTTCTCTTCTGCCGGTTCCGCCGCGCTCGTGCCGCCGCTCCAGATGTCACCGACGGTAAAGCCGATCGGGAACGGATCGTCGGGCTCGAGGACGAGCTGCTGGAATCCGGTGATCCATCCGCGCCCGGTGATCGAGGGGATCACGGCCGGCAGTCCGCAGATCTCGGTCTCTTCCTTCACCACGGCGGTGAAGGTCGTTCCCAGCATCGATTCGTGGACGGATCGCTGACCGACGGCCAGTTCGCCGCGGGCGTGCTTGGCTGCGACTCGGCCGCTCGTGCCGGTGCCGCAGGGCGAACGGTCGAACGTCCCCGTCCACGTCCTCGGATCGTCGAGGTCGACGATGCCGTTGGGCAGGACGACCGCATTGCGTCCGTCGGTGCCCGCTGTGCGGGCGGGCCCGTGGATCAGCGGCAGACCGATCGCGTCGATCTCCGGGATGAGAGGATGCCTCACCTCGAAGGTCTCGTTCGCCGCCTGCCGCATCACGCTGGCCGCTCTGATAATCTCCTCGGCATTGCCCGGATCAAGGTCCACGCCGAGGCTGTCCGCCGCAGTCTGCACGTAGAACTGACCCCCGAATACGATGTCGACGGGGATCGTCCCATACCCCGGCACCTCGAGCGGCAGGTCGAGTCCGTGGACGAATGCCGGGACGTTGTCGAAGGTCACCGACGTTGCTCGGCCCGCTTCCACCTCGGCGCGGACCGTGACGATGCCGGCGGCGGTATCGATGCGCAGCTCAGTGACCGGTTCGCTGACGTCGACGGATCCGGTCTCGATCAGCGCCGTGACGGTGCAGATGAGGTTCAACCCCGACATCGGCTTGAACCCGCCCTGCTCCATCACGATCATTCCGAAATCGCAGCTCGGATCTGTCGCAGGCACGACGATCGGCGAGCACAGGCCGGGATAGCCGCGGGGTTCGTGGAGGATGAGGTTCCGGAAGTCGTCGAGGTGCTCTTCGCAGTATCGGAGCTTTTCGGCCATCGTGGCACCTTTGACCCGCAGTCCCGAGCCGATGAGCACGCGACCGGGTTCGCCGGCCGCGTGAACATCGACGGCCTGGATGAGCTGTCTGTTCTTCACGTTCCCTCGTCTCTGCTCGGGCGGGCCTCAGCCCACGATTTCGCTGCCGGCGACTTGCTGTGTGGTCATGAGCCCATCCTCGTGAGTTCGGGCCCGTGCGGCGTTGACGTAAATCGTTCAGGAACGATTCGGGGACACACGAGCGAGCTGCTCACCGGGCAGCGTCGAGCTTCCACCAGTCATGAGTCCGGATAGCAGCCGAGCAGATCCCGGTGCCAATGTCAGACCGAGCATCGAATCTCCGGAGTTGTTGTAGGCGTTCTTCACGGAGTCCAGGCGCCCGATGACGGGAAGGCCGTCAGGAGTCATGGGGCGCGACCCAGCCCATGGAGCCAGTTCTCCCTGACCGTCGCCCCAATCACGGAATGCTTCCTGAGCCGCGCGGCGGATCGCACCGACGCGGACCTCGTTGACGTCGTCGTCCGTGCTGCCGAACTCCATCGTGCCCGCGAGCCTGAGCATGCCGTTCAGCGGAGTGAGGGCGACGCGAGCATCTTCGAGGGTCAGGGATGTGCGCAGCTGAATCGGAGCGGGTGAGTAGTCAATGCTGTAGCCCTTGCCCGAGTAGATCGGGACCTTCTGACCGAGTTGCCCGGCCAACACGCCGGACGGGACACCGGCCGAGATGACAAGTGCATCGGCCTTGATGACCTCCGAGTCCGAGGTGACAACTGCGGTCACAGCGTCGCCGGAGCGAACGAAGCGTCCGACCCGAGTGTCTTCTCGCACGACTACGCCGAGATCAGAGAGTTTCGCGAGGAGGCCCGCTGTCAGAGAATCGGGTTCGATCTGTCGGTCAGCCGAGAAGGACAGACCGTGGCGGATTCGATCGCTGAGAGCCGGTTCGGCCTCGCGGACTTCGTCATCATGCAGTCGCCGCGGCCGGTGGCCCGCGGCCTCGAAAGCGGGCAGGCTCGCACAGTGCTCGTCGAAGCGTTCCCGAGTCTCGAAAGCCAGCAGCACACCACGGTCGTGCATCTCGAAGTCGATGCCTTGAGCCTGGTACTCATCGAAGAGATCGTTCGCATCCTCGCCGAGGCGCAGGTGGAGGTCGAGTCCGGCTTCGAAGTCACGTGCGTTGCAGTGCCTGGCCATCTGCAAAAGGAATTTGAGATAGCCGGGCGCAAGGGACGGCTTGATCGATAGTGGGCTGTCGGGCTTGAGCATCCATCGGATCCCCTGAAGCAGCACCCCTGGGGCAGGCACCGGGGTGCTCTCGGCGATAGCGATCTTTGCGGCATTTCCGTGGGAGGCACCCGCACCGCATCGGGCAGCCTCGATGACGGTGACGTCGTGTCCACTCAGCGCCAGTTCGTAGGCGCTGGTCAGCCCGACCACGCCGCCTCCGATGATGACTGTCTTCAATCGGTTGCCCTCCGTTGGTCCCCGAACCGGCTGCTTCGCCGCCGGATCAGGGCCGACGTCACCGAAGTTGCCTCATGTATGACCATCTATTGAAAGAGACGCTATGCAGTGCTGTCAGGTTCGTCAATGGTCTCAGCCGCTCTTCCCGAACAGCCCAAGATCAGGCTCAGTCTTCGTAGCGGATTTCGACGCGACGGTTCTTCGCCCGGCCCTCGGGGTCGTCTTTGCCGTTCTTCTCATTCGACTCGACGGGCTCGGACTCGCCGAAGCCCTTTGCCGCCACGTCAAGGTCGGAGTTCTCCGAGGTGAGCACGTCGGCCACGGCCTTCGCACGGTCTTCGGAGAGCTTCTTGTTGTAGTCGTCCTCGCCCTTGGAATCCGTATGTCCGCCGACGATGATCTCGGAGTCGGTGGGCAGGTCCTTGACGAGTTCCTTGATCTTCTTCTTCGCGGCCTCGCTCAGTTCGGCCGAGTCGAAGTCGAAAAGGATATCGGTATCGAGGGTGACCACGGTGTCGCCGCCGCTGACCTTCGTCGTCTCAACGTCTTCGATCCCCTTCTCCAGGTCATGGATGCCAGGTTCGAGTTCGACGATACTTTCGTCGATCCGCGACTGGTCAGGATCAGTGAAGTCATCCGGTGTCGGAGTACCGCGATCGGCAATATCCTGCGGAGTCACAGGGTCAGCGAATGCAGATGCGGTTGGACCGGCGACAACGAGGCCGGCAGCCAACAGCACCGCGACCGGTCCGGCAGCTGCGTGCTTCACGAGATCTTCACTCCGGTAACGAGATTCATCCCGTCGACGACAGAGACCTCAACTTCATCGACGTCCGGTGGCGGTGCGGCAAAGACAGCGAAAGCGTAGTGGGTCTGGCCGGGCTTGAAGTTCGTACCCACAGAGTCCGTCTGTGCTTTATCGACGCTGTACTTGAGCACATGGTGCTTGCGCAGGTTCTGAGAGTCGACAAGGAACGGACTCCAGCTTCCATTGCCGAGGTAACCGTAGAGATTGTCGCCGGGATCATCCTCATCGGCCGCCTTCTCCGAGTTCACGGTGAACGCGAACTGCGCCACGAGAGTCTCGCCCTTCCGCTTCAATGGGAACAGCTGAACAGTCATCGTTGCCTCGTCGTCACCTTTGACGGTCGCGGGGATGTCTTGAGTGGCGACAGGATCGGGCAGATTATTCGGGTCGAGGCCGGCCGCCTCGGCGGATCCGGATTCCCCCTTGGAACCAGCGGCTTCGCTGGACTCCTCCGTTGATTCCTGGGTCTGTGCATCGTCAGCACTCTGCTTGTCCGCATCGTCGCCGGACGAACAGGCGGTCAGTGTCAGCGCGAGAACGGCTGCGGCAGCGGACAGAGCTGTCCTGCTGATCGGGGACATAGAGATCTCCTCAAGTGTCGCCGGAGCCGTGTTTGTCCTGGTCAGCTCCGGTGGCGGGGATGGTCGCGGATCATCCTACCTCGGACAAGTGAACTTTCACTACACAGCACGTATATCAAGATGAACTCCGGGTTCAGCACCCGCAGGCTCGAAATTCATGCGCCCCGATCACGATCACCACAAATGCACTTTGAAGCCGCTTTTGATGAGAAGTGGGGGTGGAATCGGGTTATAGGCCAAAATGTGTGTACAGGATAGCCTGCTTGCCCAGTAGCCAGTAGGGCAAGACTGGATTGAACATGCTCTGCAACCATGTTCAGTGCCCAATCCCAGAAATCACCCCGTCTGTGGTG
>NZ_JBNBZD010000031.1:0-34083 GCF_049804075.1 Brevibacterium sp. FAM 24630 | reverse complement strand
CCTGAGAGGTGCCCCTTTCTTGGCCGGGAATGTTGACTTAGAACATCACCATTTTCCCAGCTCAGGAGGGGCATTTCCATTCCACGAACGGCTTGATCCGGCTACTTACATCGGTGGATCAAGGCTACGACAGTGACGATTGATGTGCCCTCGGGGAGGGTGCAGGCTCATGTGCACACGGACGGCAAGGGACGGGCCGCCGCGATGGATTTCGTCAATGTGCCCAGCAGGCTCATCGGCACGGACATTTCGGTTCCCACGAGCCGAGGACCGGTGAGCGTCGACCTCGCCTGGGGTGGGGCGATCTATGCCCTCGTTGACGGCGCGCAGCTCGGTATGGCGCCACCGGGAGACTCAGATGACAGCGGAACAGGCGACGGGAGCGGTGGCGTGATTCTGTCGGAGAATCTCACCGCGCTCATCGGGCTCGGCCGTGAGAGCAAGGCGGGTCTGGCCGGTCGCCCGCAGACCGTGCATCCGGACGACGATCGCCTCTCCGGCGTCTACGGCACGATCTTCGTCGACCGATTCGGGACCGTGCCCGACGGGGCGCTGCACCAGCGCAATGTCACGATCTTCGCCGATGGTCAGGTGGACCGCTCCCCGTGCGGTTCGGGAACAGCGGCTCGATTGGCCGCTCTCCATGCCACCGGTGAGCTTCGACCCGGGCAGACGCTGGTTCATGAGTCGATCGTCGGCACGCGTTTTCGGGCGAGAGTGCTCGAGGAGATCGACCCGCTCGATGACCTCGTGCCCGGGTTCGTGCTGCGGTGAGCCGTCCTGGACTACTTCGTCGATTCGAAGTTGAGAACATCCAGCGCCCCGATCTGAATCTCCTCGCGCCCTCTGCGCTCAAAACATCAATTCTCTAAAGCTGAGACAGCCGCCTCCAGATTCCAGAGATACTCGATTCCCGGCTGTCTCTCCATGCCCTACTTGTTGAGAAGCGGAGTGTTGCGAATTGGCGCTGTTGAGCACACTGCGGCTCAGCATGGAGTCCGCTCTCCGAGCCATGAATCTCGAATCGTCCGATGGCGTACCCAAAACAATGCCTGCTTGACCCGTTGCAGAATCGCTGACCGAGTTATTCGAACCGCCGCCGTGCCAAGACCAATCCTGACCCGAACGTCACGGCAATGCCGAATATCACCCAGGTGACCCAGACTCGTCCAGAAGAAGCATTGTCGAACAGACCGGGCAACAGAAGTATGAAGATTCCTGAAAACACTGCCAAACCGAATATGAGACCAGCCAGTGCATATGGCTTCGACATATCACCCTCACCCTCAGTTGAAGCTGGCCGCCGTCGTCACGGACTCATCGCCCACGTTCGCGTATCCGCAGGCTGCAGAAGCCGCTCTTCTGACCAAAGATCTCGATCGTCAGCAACCTTACCGTCGATGCAGCCGCCGTGCCCGGCATCTCCCGACTGCGGGTCCGGCATCTTGCATGGGCACATATCAATTGGCGACGTCGATCACCGCTCGACGACGAGCTCAGTCAAGGAGGTCGAACAGCAGGGCAGGAACTTTCCGGCCGCGATCTCCTTGGGGCGGATCCCTCCGGCATGCTTCATCTCGACCTCAGCGCAAGCAGATGTGCCTACCACTTTGCACAAGGTTTCTAGCACGAGCTTCGTTGACAAATCCTGCATGAAAGAAGTCAAGCAGGCTTACGAGAAGGTCGGGCAAGAGGCGAGTGCTGACGACCTCGAGATCTGTAAAGGGAATGTGACCGTCGAAGAAGGATCTACTGAGACAGTCGACGTCGGAGAGGCCAAAGCACTCGCTGCTACCCAAGACATGAGCAAGCACGAAACTGCTCAAGTCGTCGAAGCGGCCAAAGCTGGAAAGATCAAGAGCCGGAAATGGAAGCATGCCTACTGGGGTGGCTCCAATTACGAGAAGCATGCTGGCAGAACATACTGGAACGGTTCTCAGGCTTGGGTGAAGAAATATAAAGGTAAGACTGGGTACCACACTTGCCACTCAGAAGGCTCATGGCAGGTCGGCGGCTAAGATTGAATCACTTTTGGAGGCAGTCAGGACGAGACGGATGCAGGTGAAAGACATGGCGACCGAACAGCGTGAGCGATTCATGTCGGCGTCAGAGTGGAAATTCATTGGCTTCCTCGTTCTCGCTTTCTTGCTGACTCCTATCTTTTATGGCCTTCCGCTGCTTAGCCCATTGTTCGCTTTGAGCACGAGCGTCAGGACGCACAGAACGAAAATGGTGTGGCTCTGGGTCGTCTCTTCGCTCCTAGTATTGATGTCGATCGCACCGTTCATCCTCAAACTCGCCGGACTGAGCAACTTCGTCGTTGACTGACGATATGGTGCGTCACCGTTAGTGCACAGTCAGTGCGCGCCCGAATACAGCGAACCTCAACGTAAGCGACCTCAGCAAGATCGACACCCTGCCGACCCTTGCAGCGCTCTGTCGATGCCGAAGCGGCACGCTCCACTCCATCACCGTCGAACCCACTACCGACACCAGCACTCTCCGCGTATGCGCCTGCCGCGGCGATGGATCGAAGAACGCGCTGTACGCGAAGATCCAGCAGCAGGTCGCCGACGACGCCCCCATCGTCCCCGTCACCTACCAGAAGGCGCTGTACGGGGTGAGCAAGGACGTCGTCGGCTTCCGACCCTATGTGCGCGGCACCTACGGCCCAAGGAGACGAAGCTCAAGCACTGAGCGACGGACCCACTCACCTCTCGACGACGAGGTCGGTCAAGGGAGTCGAACAGCAGGGCAGGAACTTTCCGGCCGCGATCTCCTTGGGGCGGATCCCTCCGGCGTGATTCATCTCGACCTCACCGCTGACCAGCACGGACTTGCAGGTTCCGCAGGCGCCTTCCGAGCAGGATGAGGGCACCGACAGTCCGGCGCCCAAAGCGGAGTCAAGGACGGTCGTGGACTCATCGCAGTCGACTACGCGCCCGGAGGCCGCGAATTCGATCGCATGGCTCACACCGGTGGCCCCGCATGCACCGGCCCCGGCTCCCGCGGCCCTCGCCCTCGCTTCGGCCCCGGCCAAACGATCGGCCGGTGAGGTGGCGAAGACGAACGACTCCTCATGCGTCCGAGCCTGCAGCACTCCCGCCTCGGCGAGGAGGGGACGCACCGCGTCCATGTACGGACCTGGGCCGCAGACGAAGGTCTCACGCTCGGCCGCGTCGGGGACGACCTCTGCGAGGGCGGCCGCATCGATCCGACCACGGCGCCCCGTCCACGTCTCCGTCCCTGCGTCCCGGGAGCAGAGGATGGTCACGCTGACCCCGGCGACCTCGGCGAGCTGTTCGAGTTCGGCACGGAAGATGATGTCGGCCGGCGTCGAGGCACTGTGGACGAAGACGATGTCGGTGCCGAACCCTCCCTGGCGGGCCAGCAGGCTGCGCACCATCGACATGATCGGGGTGATCCCGGAGCCCGCGGAGAGGAACAGGTGACGCGCTGCCGGGTGGAAGCTTGTGCTGAAGAGTCCATAGGGACCGTCGACGTGGACCCGGTCACCGACTCGGACCGAATCGTGCAGGTAAGTCGAGACCACTCCCCCGGGCACGCGCTTGACCGTGATGGTGAAGATGTTCGTGCCGAAGGGTGCCGAGGAGATCGAATAGCAGCGCTCACATCCGAGCTCGGGGAAGCGCATCGTCACGTACTGACCGGGGGCGAAGTCGACAGCGGACATCCACCCCGCCCGCAGCTCGAAGGTCTTCACGTCATGGGTGACCTGAGTGATGCCGGTGACCTCGACGGGTCCAGTGAGCAGTTCCGGATCGAGCGGCTCCGCCACGACGGCCAGCTGGCCGATCTGGGCAGGCGGGACCGCCGGAGCGGCCAGTCCCGCCTGCACGGGCCAGTCGGCCCATGCCCGCCCGGTCCTCGCGGGCACACGGAAGGTCGCCTTGCCTGCCGGTGATTCTGCCACCGGACCCCCTGCCGAAGTGACCGCCGCAGATGCTGCGTCGACGAGCCTGGAGGCAAGCGTCGAGTGACGGTACCTCATCGCTGCGCCCCCTTCTCCTTGTGCGCCTTGAGCTCCTTATGCACCTTGAGTCGTTCGATGTACCAGGTGACGAAGTCATCCACCTGCGATTCGGTCGGTGCGTACGGGCCGGGTTCATACGCCGGCGACGAGATTCCCAGATGCCCGCGTTCGCAGAAGGTCGCGTCCTGTTCGTTTGTCTTGATCCACACCTTCGTGAGGTTGTCGAGATCGTAGTCGACGCCTTCTTCCGCATCGGCATGGACGAGCCAGGTCGTGCGCACCAGCGTCTTGTCCTCGGCCAGCGGCAGCAGGCTGAACGTCACCACATGGTCGCCCATCGCGTGGAACCACATGTTCGGCTGCACGTGCAGCGAGGCCCGACCGAGGACGAAGGTGTCGAGGTCACCCAATAGTTTCGCCGAGGCGGCCGAACCGTCCATCGTGTACGACTCGCCCAACCCGTCGAGAGCGGCCCGTTCGATCCGGAAGCCCGTCGGCCGTCCGCTCAGTTGCTCGACGAGAGCATAGGGCAGGCCATTGCGATCGCAGTTGGCACGCAGCTGCTCCTCGGCATCGAGGTAGCGCTGGTAGGCCGGCTGCAGACGCTTGGGAATCTCCTCGGGTTCGTAGCCGTAGGTGGGAAAGAATGTGCAGGTCAGCTCCGGGTGACCGGCTTCGCAGTGGTAGCACTCGCGGTTGTTCTCCATGACCAGCTTCCAGTTCGAGTCCTCGATGAGGTCGCTCTGCGCGGCCACCTTCGTCCCGGCGATGTCATGCCCTGCCAGATAGGGTTCGATGACATTGGCCACCTCGTCGATGTCATCGGGAGGGGTGGGGCTGAGGCAGATGAAGATCAGCCCGCCGATGACGCGGACGTTCACCGAGCGCAGCGAGAAGCACGTCCGATCGAAACCAGGAGCCTGGACGCCCGCGGAGATGAGCTCGCCTGCCGGGGTGTAGGTCCACTGGTGGTAGCCGCACACGATGTTGCCCACCGAACCGGACAGGTCGCCCAGCAGCCGAGTGCCCCGGTGACGGCAGACATTGTGGTGGGCGCGGATCTCCTCATCGTCATCGCGGATGACGATGACCGAGTAGGTGCCGATGTCGATCGTGAGGTAGTCACCGGCTTCGGGCACTTCGGCGGTCGAGGCGACGAAGATCCAGGTCGAAGCGAAGATCGCCTCGAGGTCGCGTGCGAAGAACTCCGGGCTGATGTAGAACGGCGCCGCCAAGGAGTAGCCGGGTACGCGTTCGTCGATGAGTCGGTCGATGTCGGTCCTGCCGTGCCCGCCCGATCCAGCGGCCATGCCCCGGCCGCTCACTCCGGAATCGGTTCTCTTCTGCTCTGGGGCCAGAGTCAATTCGTCCACCACCTCGTCGTGATCGTCTCGGCCGCTTCTCCTGCCGGCCCCTTCGCCGGCCGCAGCCCCGGAGTCTGTGCTCCTTGCCCCCAGTGTCCGCTAGAGGTTTGCTGAAGAAAAGCGAATCTTCTTCATCCGAAACGTGCAATACTATTGCATGATCGATCCACGTCTCCACGTCCTTCGGGTCCTCGCCGAAGTCGGCACCCTCACCGAGGCGGCGCACCGTCTCGGGTACACGCCCTCGGCCGTGTCCCACCAGCTGAAGTCCCTGTCGAAAGATCTCGGCGTACGCGTCGTCGAACCTCGCGGCAGGGGCCTCGTCCTCACCCGCGCCGGCCAGGTTCTGCTCGAGCGTTCGCAGGAGCTCTTCACCCGGTGGGAGGAGATCCGCGGCGAACTCGACGGTCTCGATTCCGGGCTCGACACGCGGAGCAGGCGGCTGCGTCTGTGCGGGTTCTCCACTGCCGCGGCGACCCTGCTGCCTCCGACCGCCCTGGCGGTGCTGGAACGTTTCCCCGGCGCCGAGGTGACGATCAGCGAAGCTGAACCCCAGGAGTGCTTCGATCTGCTCGTTGCCGATCATGCCGATGTCGCCGTCGTCGTGGCCACCGACCCGCTGCCGCCCCGCGGTGACTCTCGCTTCGAACAGTCCGCTCTGTTCAGCGATCGGCTCGATCTCCTCGTCCCCTCGGGACATCGCCTGGCGAGCCGAGCAGCGGTGCCGCTGAGTGAGGCCGCCGAAGAGTCGTGGATCCTCGACCGCCCCGGCTCGCCGTATCACCGCTTGGTGCGCACGGCCTGCGCGGCGGCGGGCTTCCAGCCGGATCACGCCCATCAATCGCGGGAGTGGGAGACCGGCGCGGCCCTGGTCTCGGCGGGGCTCGGCGTCGCACTCATCCCGCGCCTGGCCAGGCTGCCCGACGGATTCGACGTCGTGCGGGTCCCGCTGCGCGGTGACCCCGTCCCCTCGCGAAAGATCCTCACCGGCATCCGATCCGGCTCTGGCACGCAGCCGATCATCGCCGCGGCACTGGCCACCCTCGAGTCGGTGTCCGCCGACGTGGTCCAGCGGGCGAAATGACATACTGACCAGGCGCATCGGATACGAGGAGAATCATGGAAACTGGGCAGCTGCGGCGGACGATCGGACTGAGCGAACTCGTCTTCTTCGGTCTCGTCTTCATCGGACCGGCGGCCGCCGTCGGGGTCTTCGGCACCCTCGACGCCCGCTCAGGAGGTGCTGTCGCGCTCGTCTACATCGTCGCCACGATCGTCATGACCTTCACCGCGGTCAGCTATATGCGCATGTCACGGGAGGTCCCGCGCGCGGGCACGGTCTTCGCCTACGCCTCGGCGGGCATCGGGAAGCCGGCCGGCTTCATCGCCGGGTGGATGATCCTCCTCGACTATCTCTTCATCCCCTCGGTCGCCTACCTGTTCACCGGAATCGCGCTGAACTCGATCTTCCCGGCATTGCCCGTCTGGGTGTTCGTGGCTGTGGCCGTCGTCCTCACCACCGGCCTCAACCTCGCCGGGGTGAAGATCGCCTCGCGCGTGATCACCGGGGTCGTCCTCGCCGAGGTGGCCGTCCTCGCGCTGGTCCTCGTCCTCGGCATCGCCTATCTGGTCTCGCATGGTCCGACCCGCGGGTGGCTGACCCCGTTGACCGGGGTCGACGCCTTCTCGATGACGGCGGTGCTCGCGGCCGTGTCCGTGGCGGTGCTGTCCTATCTCGGCTTCGATTCGCTCGCGACCTTCTCCGAGGAGGCGAAGGGCGGACCTCGCATCGTCGGACGTGCCACTCTCATCTGCCTGATCCTGGCGGGAGTCCTCTTCGTTGCCCAGACCTGGGTGGGCAGTCTCCTGTCACCGCTGTCACCGGCGGATCTGCAGGCCGATCCCTCGCTGGAAGGCGCCGCGTACTACAACGCGGTTGATGCGACGGTCGGTCCGTGGCTGCACTGGCTGCTCGCCTTGGCCAAGGCCGTCGGCGCGGCGTTCTCCGCGATGATCGGTCAGGCGGCCGGTTCCCGCATCCTCATGGACATGGGCCGGGCTCGGCAGGTCCCGAAATTCCTCGCCGAGGTGGCCCCGAGGACCGGTGTGCCATGGAAGGGCATCCTCGTGGCTGCGGGCGGAAATGTCATCGTGGCTGGGTGGGCGGCGACCCGTGCCGATGGCCTCGACCAGCTCACCTCGATCGTCAACGTCGGAGCGCTGAGCGCGTTCGTGCTCCTTCAGGCCTCGGTGGTCGGCTTCTTCCTCATCAGGAAACAGGGCAGCGAGGCACCGGATCGATTCAAACACGGTGTTGTTCCGATCATCGGTGCCGGACTGCTCATCGCCGTGCTCGTGAGCGCGAATCCTCTGGCGCTCCTCATCGGAGGAATCTGGCTGCTCATCGGCATTGCGGTGTTCGCGGTGAATAACCGGCGGCGAATCCGCGGCTGAGCCGCCTCGGGGAGTGGTGGACCGTCAGTCCTGCAGACGAGTCGTGCCTTCGTGGCCGCCTGAGGTGTTCAGCTGCTTGGCGTAGCAGCTGTCGGGACCGAGTCCGTGCGAGGAGCACCAGGACAGGGCATCATCAGGGTCGTTGTAGCCGATTCCGACGACCGTGACCCAGAAATTGCCTTCCTTGAAGCTTGTGAAGTCACCGCTCCAGACGAGTTTGACGCGAGGAAACTCCTCACGCAGCTCTTGATGCTCGTCGAGGATCGCCTGTTCGTCCCAGGTTCTGCCTTCGGCTTTGAGCCCGACCTTCTTCGAGCTCAGCTGGGGCACCCATTTGCCGTTGAGGTCGTCTGTGGCCTCCTTGCCGTCCGCATCGGCGAGCTGCTTGAGTGCCTTCTTCGGGTCGTCGGGCAGCTGCGTCTCTTCCTCGGTGGGTTCTGGTTCAGCGCTGGCCGAACCGTCACTGCCGGTCTCGTCGGCCGTCGATTCCTCACTTGCGGCGACGGTGGACTGTTCATCGGAATCGCGTGGGAACAGCGTCGCAGCACCCCAGCCGATGCCCACGCCGAGGACGATGACGATCACGGCGAAGAGGGCGATCATTGGCCCGCGCTTCTTCGGTGCTGCCGCCGGCTGCTGATAAGGGCCCGGTCCCTGCGGATAGGGGTACTGATTCTGCGAGTAGGCCTGTTGACCGTGCGGATGCTGCGGCCCGGCCTGCGGGTGGGCCGGACCGCTCTGCTGGTGAGGGGGTTGGGCCGGCGGGTGCGGCGGATAGGGTGGCTGCCCTTGCGGAGGCGCACCCCAGCCGGTGTTCCCCTGGGGACGGGGCTGCGACGTCCACTGACTGTCGGACTGGTCGTTGACGTCCCATTCGTTCTCATCCCCGCGCCCGGGAGGGTTCGTACTCATCCGCAACTCCAGATCGATCACGCCGTATTTCAGAAAAAGTCCCGATAGAGAACTTCTCTTGCATTAACAGCCTAATATAAGTTGTGAACTACACATGCTTGACCTGATCAGTTGATTGTTTCGGTTTGAACTACATCGCGGAGCTGTCGAGCAACTGCACTTGAGGACTGGGTATGGACGAGGAATCCGACGAGACGACACCGACCGCCGCCGAGGATCCGAAGGATCGGGATATCGAGGACCAGGAGAGTCCCGAGCCAGGGCCCGAGCCCGAACCCGGGCCCGAGCCCACGGCCGACGATCGGCCCGATTCCACCGAAGAGACTGCTCGCTGGGCGCCGCCGAAAGACGGGATGCCCGCCTCCCCGCAGACAGTCGACCCCTATCAGCAAGCAGCCGGACCGTACCCTCCAGCCCCCGGTGCCCCTCCGCACGCCGGTGGGCCGCAGGCTCAAGGGTCCGCTCCCCACCAGCAGGGTGCCCACCCTCAAGGCTCGGGTCGCTATCAGCACGATCCCTATCGGCAAGACCCCTATCAGCAGGGGCCCTATCAGCAAGGACCCTACCAATCCGGTCCCGTGCCGTATCCCGCACCGCCTGGCTACCCAGCACATGTCCCGAAGTCGAAGTTCGCCTCGGCGCTGGCGAAGGGTTCCACGTGGAGAACGGCCCTGATCCCGCCGGGGATCGCCCTCCTCGGCGGCATCATCGTCTCCATCATCCTCACCGTCATCCTCACGTCGATGTCAGAATTCAGCGCTCTGACCGAGGAGACCGGCTTCAACCTCGACAGCCTCAGCTACGCTCTGCCCTTCGTCCTCATGGCACTGTCCCTGTTCGGTTCGGCGGCGCTGCGTCTCGATATCAATGCTCCTGACAGCTTCAACGCCCAGCTGAGCATCTTCACGACCGGGGCGCCCTTGGTCGTGACGATCATCATTGTCGGCCTGCTGTGGTCGATGACGAAGATCAGCGAACGCCGCTCCCCTGCACCCAACCGGGTGTCCACGTGGATCCGCATCGGGGTCTCGACCCTGGCGATGACGCTCGTGCTCTTCCTCCTCCAGGTCATCTTCGCCGCGCGCTTCTCCTCGTTCGAAGAAGACGGTGCGCTCACCTTCTCCTACTCGGCGGTTACCGTCCGGTCGTTCTTCCTGCCCCTGCTCGTCATCCTCATCACGAGCATCGCCGGCCGGATCGCCGGACATTTCAAAGGCACCGAGGCGATCGGCGCACCGTTTCTGCGCTGGGCGGTCCCACCGCTGCTGGTGACCTGGGTCCACCTTGCCCTCTGCACCGCCGTGTTCTCGATCGTCGCGCTCTTCGTCCTGCCGCTGTCCGTCGAGATGCCGGGCCAGCTGGTACCGCTGACATTCATCAACATGGGTCTCTTCCTCACCTCGCTGACCCACCTCGGCGGAATCGGCGCCACCGCCCAAGGTGACTTCGGCGTCTACTCGGACACCTTCAGCGAAAGCCTCACCCTGTTCAGCCGCGACGCTCCCGGCCTGCTGTGGCTGGGACTGCTCGTAGTTGCGGTCGCGGTGCTGATCGCGACGGTCGTCGCCACCGTCACCCGACGTCCGGCCTGGACCGTCGTCGAGCAGGACAAGCAGCAGTGGTCGAGTGCCTGGAAGCTGCCGGTGGCGTTCTGCCTCGTGTGGGGTCTGCTGTCGCTGCTGGCGATTCCTGCGCACCTGTCGATGTCCGGATCCGCCGAGGCGGCCATGTACTTCGGCGGTTCCGGTGCTGCCCGTGCCGGAATCGGCCCCCTGGCCTGGACGTTCCTCATCTTCGCCGTCTGGGGTGGGATCATCGAGGTGCTCTCCCGCACCCTCGGTCCACGACTCGCTCTCACCTTCCCGGCCCTGGCCCGGATCGCCGCCGGACGGACCGTGCATCCGCACTGGGGACCGCACCTGGGCATGAGCGAACCGCGTTTCGCCTTCGTCCATCCCGACCTGGCTCAGACAACCGCTCCGACGCCGCCGCCGGTCGCCCCCGGACCCGGCGAAGTCGGGCAACAGGCGCCCGGCGGATATCAGGATCAGCCCGCATCGCCTGAAGCGTTCGGCTCGCAGGGCCACCTGCAGGGTCCGCAGCAGTTCTCCGCCCCGGTCGGCCCGCAGCAGCATCCGAGACCGTCAGACCAGCAGCCTTACGCCTACCCGCAGGGTTCGGTCGGCCAGCAGGCCTATTCGGCGCCACAGGGTTCGGCCAGGCAGCAGTCGCACCCGGTGCCGCAGGGAATGTACGCCGCACAGCCGCCTGCAGGTCCGGCCAGACCCTTCGACAAGAAGAAGACGACTCTCGTATCGGTCGTGGCCGGAGGGGCCGTCCTCCTCCTCGTCGCCGCGCTCATCGTCGTCACCCAGGTCAATGGGCACATGTTCGGTCCTGAAGCGACAGTGGAGAAGTACTTCGCGGAACTCTCCGACGGCGACGCCGAAGGGGCTCTCAAGGTCGCCGACGTCGATGTTCCACAGGAGTCACGGACCCTGCTGACGAACGACGTGCTCGGCGGATCCAAGGCGCTGCCCGACGATGTCACCGTCGACGATGCCGAGATCTCAGGCGACACGGCGACGGTCGCGGTCACCTATGACGTCGGAGGGTCCAAGGGCCACAGCACCCTGACCTTGCACCGGGCCGGGAAGAAGGCTCTGTTCTTCGACGACTGGGCGCTCAAGAGCCCGGATCTGCTCACCCTCACCGTCGACACTCCGGGCCTCAAGAAGGTCAAGGTCAACGGAATCGACGTCGACAGCGACGGGTCGACGCTGTCCCTGCCGGCCTTCCCCGGTCTCTACACGATCGATGTGGCTGAGAAGTCCGACCTCATCACTGCCGACGAGGTCGAGGTGCGAGCGTTCCTCGGTGATGACGCGGACAGGGAGGGTGAGGAGACACCGATGCTCGCCGCCCACCCCTCGGACGCGTTCCGCAGTGAGGTCGACAAGCAGGTCAAGACCCTCATCGACAGCTGCGCGAAGAAGACCGTCGCGCAGCCTGACGGGTGCCCGTTCGGCTCCTCGCTGGCGGAGAGCTACGATGCCACCGGCCTCAAGTGGTCGATCTCGTCATATCCGACGGTGACCGTCGCCGATGACTCCATGGGCGCCGACCAGTATTCGGATCCCGCGGATGCGACCGGTCCGAACGGCGGACCTGCGTGGCTGATCTCCTCGGACACCTCCGGTGAGGCGCTTGTGACCGGCAGCTACGACATGTTCGACGAGTCCGAACCCTTCGATGACACCGTGACCTTCGACCTCACCGGCACGGCTGAGATCGTCGACGACAAGGTCGTCATCACCGTCACCGACGACCCCTGGGACTGGTGACCGACGAACCTCAGTCGACGAATATCGCCGAGGTGTCGCCGATCCTCTCCACCAGCCCTCGTCCTTCTTCGACATAGGCAGCCCGCTCTCCCTCGGGAACCATCGCCCCGCCGGTGAGCCACACCAGGTGGACGCCCGCCGGAGACTCAGCCGCCGCATCACCCATCCGCCACGGAATGGTCAGCCCGGCGGTTGCCGAGGGTTCGACGTCGATGCCCTCGGTCTCGTGGAGCACACCGACTCCGGCTCGGATGACTTCGTCGGGGACCGCGGCGAAACCGGAGATCAGCGGCCCGATCGTCGGTCCGATGAATCGTGAGGGCCGGGCGACGGCCAGTCCGTCGGCGGCGGTGGCTCCGGAGAGTCCGATGTCCTGAACGGAGATGTCGCTGTGCCGACCGGTGCGTACACCGAGGAACATCGCCGGTGCCTGGCTCGGTTCGACGAAGACACAGCGCACCGCAGCTCCGAAGACGCGCTTAAGCCCGAACGTCACTCCCCCGGGCCCTCCGCCGATTCCGCACGGCAGGTAGACGGTGAGCGGATTCTGCTCATCGATGGTCACCCCCGCGGCGTCGAACTGGCGTCTGATCCGCAGTGCGGCCACCGAGTACCCGGCGAAGAGGCTCATCGAGTCCTCGTCGTCGACGAAGTGGGTGTTCGCGGCGGCTTCCGCCGAGGCGCGTCCGGCCTCCACGGCTTCGACGAAGTCCCCGGCGTGTTCGATGACGTCGACTCCGTGGTCGCGCAGCATCGTCTTCTTCCATTCGCGGGCGTCGGCGGACATGTGCACGGAGGCGGCGAATCCCAGCCGTGCGCTGAGGATTCCGATCGACAGTCCGAGGTTGCCCGTCGAGCCGACGACGATCCGGTGGTCTGCGGCGATCTCCCGGAACTGCGGGCTCGAGTAGGTGGCGGGATCATGAGCGTCGAGGCCGTGGTCGGCGGCGACCGCCTCGGCGAATTCGAGCACCTCGTGGAAACCGCCACGCGCCTTGATCGACCCGCTCACCGGCAGAGAGTCATCACGCTTGAGCCACAGCTGACCGGAGAGTTCGGTTCCGAAGAGCGCGTCGAGTCGCTCCTGCGCCGAGGCGGCCCGCACGAGCGGCGATTCGATCAGTCCGCCGCGGGCCTCGGGGAATGCCGATGCGAGTTCGACGGGGACCGTTGCCGTTTCCGGGAAGGTCTCGGCGAACCAAGGGGCGAAGCGGTCGAACCGGGCCGCCGCGGAATCCATGACGTCGGCGAGATCGGGCAGGGCCGCCTCGGCGGGGGTTCGCCGGACCCATGTGGTCGCCTGGGCTGATGCCAAGGATCGGATGACGTCGTCGTCGCGAAGATCGGTGGGAAGTTCAGTCATGCCCTGATCGTAGCCGGACTTTCGGGCAAGGATCAGACGATCTTCTTCGCATCCTCGAGCACGTCGGCGAGTTCGTTCAGCCAGGTCACGTAGCCGTCATAGGTGTAGGCGCGTTTGTCGTCCCAGGTGCCCAGCTGTCCGGCCTTGACGGCAGGCAGCCGTCGGTAGACGGGATTGTCCTCGTAGTCGGCCGACGCGTCGTGGACGAGGAGGACGTCGGCCGGATAGTCGGAGATCTTCTCCCAGGACACTTCAGCCCAGGCGCTGTCGGCCGGGGATTCGGGCCCGACGAGGGTGAGTCCGTCCTCGCTGAGCATCTGCGCGATCCCCAGCGAGGTTGAGGCGTAGTTGATCTCGGCGCTGAAGTTCGCGAGCAGCACGGTCAGCGAATCATTGTCCTCGGCGACGGTGCGGATGCGTTTGCGCGCCTTTTCGAAGGCCTTGCGGTCCTCGGCGACGGCACCGGATTCCGTGTCTTTGCCCAGTGCCTCTGCGATCGCGGCGTATTGGGCGAACATCGCATCCGGACTCTGCTCGCTCAGCTTGACGGGAACGAAGTCGACGAGGTCGTTGACCTGGTCATTGACCTTGTCGTCCCACCAGGTCCAGCCGTCGCCCTCGTCATTGCCGTAGGCGACGAGGATGTCCGGCTCGGTCAGCGCAAGGGCTTCGATATCGAGTTCCATCTCGGTGCCGACGACCTCGACTCCGGTGGAGTCGAAGGCCTTCCCCGGTGATTCGTTCTGCCCGAATCCGAAGACCGCGACCGGGGTGATCCCGTACTGTGCCAGACCGGCCGCGGAGTAGAAGTCCGCGGCGATGCGCTTGGCCGGACGGTCGAGTTCGATCGTCAGCCCGTCATACCCCTCGGGCGAGTAGCGGAAGTTCTGTTCCGTGCCGCCGCCTCCGGAGGCCGCAGACGGCGCGTCGTCGGTCGTCGAACCGTCGCAGGCGACGAGGGCGAACGGGGCGAGGACGGAGAGGGCAAGAAGCTGACGACGACGCATCGAGAGCCTTTCGGTGAGCGTCCCGGCGAGGACGGATCGGGCACGTCCCCGCGGGGACGTTGGACGAGGTGGAACGGTGGAAGTGCTGGTCGGCGCGCTGCTCAGCCGGCCTGGCTGATGAGGCCTGAGGCGACGCCGGGACCACCGTAACACTATTTGGAAAGGCTAGCCTTACTGAATTAGAGTAGAGCAGTGTTGTGGATGTTCGCACGTCCTCGACAGCTGCACACACGAACAGAACGCGTCCCCGCGGGGACGCACCCAAGACCCTGTGGTCGTGGGATGCGAAGGAGAATCAGTGTCACGAGCCCCCATCGGTGCTTTCGAAGCAGAGGTCGTCGCCGTCGAAGACCTCAGCCCGTCTTTCCGTCGGGTGACATTCGGGGGTGCGGGACTCGAGGAATTCGGTCCGAACACGCACCCTCGTGACCTGCGGATCAAACTCGTCATCCCTCCGGCAGGAGCGGCCACACCGCAGTTCGACCTGCCCGCGTTCCTCACCGAGCAGGAAGCTGCCGGTGTCTCCTGGTACCGAGCCTGGCTGCAGGTCGATCCCGAGGTTCGCGGCGCGATGCGCACCTACACGGTGCGGGACTGGAACGATGCCGACCGCAGACTCGTCATCGACATGGTCCTCCACACCGATGAGCACGGTCATTCGGGCCCGGCGGCTCAGTGGGCCGAATCCGCCGAGGTGGGGCACAGTCTCCACATCATCGGCCCCTCCCGTGCCTCGGAGACCCCGTGCGCCGGAATCGAGTTCGCCCCCGGCGATGCCCACCAGATCCTGCTCGCCGGCGACGAAACCGCCGTGCCCGCGATCGCCTCGATCCTCGATTCGCTCAAGGACAGTCAGGCCCAAGGCAAGGCCGTGCTCGAGGTCCCGAGAGCCGAGGACATCATCGACATGACCGCTCCCGCCGGCTTCGAGATCGAATGGCTGCCGCGCGGCAACGCCGATTTCGGACAGCTGCTCGAACCCGCCGTCCGTGAGGCGGTGCGTTCGGAGACCCGGATCCCCGCCGAAGTGGGGGCCGGATCGGCAGGGTCGGCCGGCGGGCCGCATGGTCAGGTGCGGGAACTCGATGATGTCAACATCGACGAGGAGATCCTCTGGGATGTTCCCGCGGCCCTCACCGAGGCGGCCCAGGACAGTTCGAGTGCGACGGAGAAGGACACCCGTCCCTTCTATGCCTGGATCGCCGGAGAGGCCGGGCCGGTCAAGCGTCTGCGCCGCTACCTCGTCCAGGAGGTCGGGGTCGACCGCAAGCAGATCGCCTTCATGGGCTACTGGCGGCAGGGCAAGGCCGAGGGCTGAGCACTCGGCCCCTCAGCAGACAGCGCGCTCAGATCTCGGCGAGCATCTTTCCGGGGTTGAGGATGCCCTGCGGGTCGAGGGCGTTCTTCACGGCCAGCTGGATCCGTCGTGATCCTTCGTCGAGTTCGTTCGGCAGCCACGCGCGTTTGAGGAAGCCGACCCCGTGCTCTCCGGTGATCGTTCCACCGAGCTCGAGGCCGACGCGCATGATCTCTTCGAACACCTCTTCGGCCTTCGCCGTCTCGGCCGCATCCGCAGAGTCGAAGAACACCGACGGGTGCATATTGCCGTCACCGGCATGAGCGACGAGCGCGATCTCGAGTCCGGAGGATGCCCGCAGCTCGGCCAGCCGGTCGCAGAATTCGGGAACGGCCGTGCGCGGCAGGCACACATCGTCGAGCAGCTGCCCACCGCCGTGGGCGTTCGCGAACTTCTCGTAGGCCGGCTGGATCATCCGCCTGGCGGTGATGAGGGCCGCGGAGTCCGTCGGGTCGTCGGAGTACGCGACGTCGAGGGCACCGCAGCGCTGAGCCACCTCGGTGAAGGTCGACATCGCGGCTTCCGCATCCGTCGGGTTGTCGTCGACCTGCATGATGAGCATCGCCCCGGCATCGCCGTCGAGACCGAAGTCGCCGTAGTCGTTGAGCATGCGCAGGCTTGCCCCGTCGAGGAACTCGAACAGACTCGGCACCCCTCCTCCGGCCACGAAGTCGGCGACGGTCTGCAGTCCGCTGCGCTCATCGGGGAATGTCGCAATCGCGGTGAACGGATCAGGCAGAGCGGGCACCAGGCGCAGGGTCGCCTCGACGACGATGCCCAAGGTGCCTTCGGAGCCGATGAAGAGGTGGCGCATATCGAGTCCGGCCACGCCCTTCGCCGTCTGCGGGCCGAGCGTCGTGATGCTCCCGTCGGCGAGAACGACCTTGAGCGACCGGACGTAATCCCTGGTCACACCGTATTTCACGCAACACAGGCCGCCTGCGTTCGTGGCGATGTTCCCACCGATCGACGACAGCGCGACCGATCCGGGATCGGGCGGGTAGGACAGCCCGTACGGGGCCAGGTGATCCTTGAGGTCCTGGTTGATGATGCCCGGCTGGACGGTGACGAGTCGTTCGGCCTCGTTGACGGCCACGACGTCCTTCATCTTCGATACGTTGAGCAGGATCGCCCCGGGTGAGGCGTTCGCTCCGCCGGAGATTCCGGACCGTGCGCCCTGCGGGACGACGGGGACCCGATGTTCGCCGGCGAAGCGCATGACTTCCTGGACATCCCCCGCCGAGGCGGCCCTGACCAGGGCGATCGCACCCTCGCGTGGACAGAACAGGGCTTCGTCACTGGAGTGGGCGTCGATGACGTCGGGGTCGGTCGTCAGTGCGCCCGGGCTCAGACGGGCGGCGAGGTCAGCGAGCACGGCCGGATCAAGAGTGGGGAAGTCGGTGGTCGGGTTCGCGGCTGCGGTCGGAAGGGTCGACATGCGTGCTCCTCGGTTCATCGGTGGCGGCAGCGAAGGTCGGCGTCGCAACGTCGCGGTCGTCCGCCTCGGCGATGGGTGTCGACGGTCGTGCAGCCTTCTACTTGAGCTTCGCCTCCAGGCTATCGGGCGCCGGTGCCGCCTTGAGGATGAGGGTCACAATGCCGGCGGTGACCATCGCGGCGCCGACGACCCACATCCCCGCGTTCTGGGTCCCGGTGAGGTCGGCGAGCCAGCCCGTGATGTAGGGGGCGAAGAATCCGGCCGAGTTGCCCAGTGAGTTGATGAGCGCAAGACCGGCGGCGGCTCCGGCACCAGCGAGGAAGGTCTGCGGCAGCGGCCAGAACGTCGGCAGGGCCGCACAGATCGCCATGCACGTGATCGTCACTGCGATCATCGTGGTGAACGGTGAGGACAGGTAGAGCGCGATCGGGATCGTCACACCGCCGATGAAGAGCGGGAGGGCCACGTGCCAGACCCGTTCGCCGCTGCGGTCGCCGTGGCGGGACCAGAAGTACATGGCCAGAGCACCGAAGATATAGGGGATGGCGGTGATCAAGCCGATCTCAACGATCGAGTATTCGACGCCGAAGGTCGCCTGGAACCCGGAGATGATCGTCGGCAGGAAGAAGCTCATCGCATAGAGGCCGTAGACCATGCCGAAGTAGACGAAGGACAGGGCCCACACACGCGGTTGGAGGAGGGAGCGGCGGACCGGGTAGTGGAAGGTCTGCTCCTTGTCCTTCTCCTCGGCGTCCATGGTCGCCTGCAGCCAGTTGCGCTCTTCGACAGTCAGCCATTTGGCATCGCGGGGACGATCGGTGAGGTAGACGATGCACATGATGCCCAACAGCACCGCCGGGACGCCTTCGATGATGAACATGAAGCGCCAACCGGCGAAGCTGTCGAACATGGCATTGCCGCTCGAGATCAGCCAGGACGACAGCGGCGATCCGACGACGCTGGACAGGGGGATCGCGAGCATGAACAGCGCAGTCGCCCGGGCACGCATCGTGGTCGGGAACCAGTAGGTGAGGTAGAGGATGACACCGGGGAAGAATCCCGCCTCGGCGATTCCGAGGAGGAACCGCAGCACATAGAGCCAGCCGTGGTTCGGCACGAACGCCATTGCGGCGGCGATGATCCCCCAGCTGATGAGGATGCGGGCGAGCCAGATGCGCGCCCCGAATCTGTGCAGCGCGAGGTTCGAGGGCACCTCGAGGATGAGGTAGCCGAAGAAGAACACGCCCGCGGCGAACCCGTACTGGGTGGCGTTCATCGCGAGGTCCTCATTCATTCCGCCGGGGCCGGCGATGCCGAGGTTCGTGCGGTCGAGGTAGTTGATGAAGTACATCGCGATGATGAACGGAATGAGCCGGATGAGGACCTTGCGCATGGTCCGCTTCTCCAACACGGTGCCGGACGGTGACTGTCCGGCTGCGGACGGGCTCACCTCGGATGACATAGGATCTCCTTCGATCTGGTCCGGCCACGGTGGTGGCTCGGGATTCGCCGCGATGACGGCTCTCTGCGCACTACGGCAACACATTACGACAGCTCGCCCGCCTCGCCTAGCGTTCGCGGCGGAAGTGCCGAATACCGGGACGACTGCGGACTACTACGATTGGAGCAGAGCGACAAGGGGGACACCATGCAGCCGATGACCGAACTCGATGCCGCGAGCCTGCGTGAGTACTACAGGAAGTTCGCTCTCCTGGAGGCCGCCGAGAGCTCTCCGATCTACACTCAGTGGGCTCGGGGCGTGGCCGAGGATGAGGTCATCATCGCTCGGCTCCTCGAGCTTCCTACACCGAAACGTCAGGCGAACCTGCTCTTCGCGGCGGCCCGCCACCTCGGCGCCGGAAATGGTGACTATTCGAGCCTGAGGGAATGGCTGCTGAAGAACTGGAGACCAACCCGCGAACTCATGCTTGCGCGTTCGACTCAGACGAACGAGGCGGGTCGCTGCGCTGTGCTCCTACCGGCCCTGGCTCAGCTCTCCGGCCCGCTGTCGCTCATCGAGGTCGGCGCCTCGGCCGGGCTGTGCCTGTATCCCGATCGGTACAGCTACACGTATCGCAGCGAGTCAGGCATCACCCGGTGCGACCCAGTCACCGGTCCGAGCAGCGTCACCTTGGACTGCGAGCTCAGACATGCCGCGCCCCCGACGCGTGTCCCCGAAGTCGCCTGGCGCGCCGGGATCGACCTCAATCCGATCGACATCGCCGATACTGACCAGCAGAAATGGCTGCAGTCGCTGATCTGGCCCGAGCACGACGAACGACGCGCTCGGCTGAGTGCCGCCGCGGAACTCGTCGCGGCGGATCCGCCGAGGCTGGTCCCCGGGGATCTGCTCGACACCGTCGAATCGCTGGCGGCCGAGGCTCCTGCGAACACGCAGACCGTCGTGTTCCACAGCGCCGTGCTCGCCTATGTCGAGCCCGCCGTACGCGAGCGGTTCGCCGCCCTCATGCGCGAGCGCGAGGACATCGTGTGGATCAGCAATGAGGGCGGTGGGGTGCTGCCTGACGTTCTCGCGCAGGTCAGCGACCTGGGCGTCCAGCCGGACGGTCGCTTCGTCCTTGCCGTCGACGGCAGGGCCACGGCACTGACCGGTCCACACGGGCAGAGCTATGAGGGGCTGATGTAGGGCAGAGCCCGTGCACTGCCTTCGGAAGGCACCCTGATGCATTCCTCAGCGCACTTTCCCACCTCGTTGAGTCCGTCATCGGTGATGGCCGGCTGTCCTCACGCCCAACCGACGACGAGGCGGGCCGCCTCGGCGGGGACCATCGGGTCGACTCCGGTGAGTTCGGCGAAACGGCGCAGACGATTGGCCACGGTGTTGCGGTGGCAGAACAGTTCGGTCGCACTGGCGCCGATGCTTCCCGAGGCCAGATAGGCCCGCACCGCTTCGATGAGGCGTTCGCGTTCGACCCGGCCGCAGTCGGCGAGCGCCGAATCGACATCGCCGAGGATCGGGTTGCCGGCAGCGTTGAGCGACCGGGCTGCCAGGCGCGCCCACCCGCGTCGCCATGTCATCGCCGAGGTCTCATCAGGGGCGATGACTTCGGCAAGATCGCGAGCCGTCAGTGCCGACCTCCGCAGGGCCCCGATACCCGCGGCCCGCACGTATCCCACCCGCGCCTCAGCGACCCGGCGTTCGAACGCCTCGCCGGGGCGACCGCGAGATTCCGAATCGCGGGTGAACGCAATGAGCACCTCGCCGAGGTGGTGCGTGAACATGGTCCCGCCCGCGCGGGCGTAATCGGAGATGAGCACGCGCAGCGCTCGCAGATCCTCCCCGGCCGCGGCGATGACCAACAGCGGTGAGTCCGCGTCGAGGCCGAGACCGGTCGCAATCGTCGATAGGCGCTCACTGGTCGGGTCGGGGTCGTCAAAGAGGCTGGCGATCAGTCCCGTCTGCACCGAATACTCTTCGGCGCGCATCCGCGCCAGCTCCGCCGTGTAGGCCTGCTGGACCTGGGAGACGTATTCGTCGACGGTGCTGAGCACGATGCCCGTGTGGCGGATGACGAGCTCGGCATCGTCCTGACTCGCCACCCGGGTGAGCACCTCCCAGAGCACATTGAAGTCGTGGCGGATCGCGGTCATCAGCGCCTCCAGAGGAATGCCCGCCCGGGCTCGCGAGACGCCGACCTCCGTCGAGATCGCCACCGGTCCATCGAAGCCGCCGGCCCGCAGTCCCTCGACCAAGGTGCTGAAGGAGAGCCGTCCGGTCCGGCGCAGCTCGGAGACGGGGATCGGCGCGGGGTCGTATCCGGAGACGGTGACAACGCGGGACATGAACCTCTCGGTCAACTCATCGAGGTCGAGCGCATCGAGAAGTTCGAGCCATCGCTGCTCGTCCCCGGGCGCCGGCCGGTCCCGCAGCTGCCGGTCGTCGACATTTCCCTCCTGCTCATTCACCACCTCTCAAGCATATGTGCATATGCACAAGTTGTGACCGATATTCGGCGGCAAATGCGCCTGGAGCACGGCATGTGGCACTCTGTAAGGTCGGTACCTGCCGGGCCAACGCAGCGTATGCCGGGGCACTCCTCCTGCATGCGCACGCGGCGCCCGGTGCCTCACCCGCACACAGATGCGGCCGAACCGGGCCGCATCCCCCGGACTCAACGGAGAGAACCATGAGCGAGCAGAACACCACGGCGGCCGCCGAGTTCAACGCCACCACTGAGCTGAGCATCAAGGATGCGAACAAGGTCGCCGCCGGGGCGCTGATCGGCACCGCCCTCGAGTGGTACGACTTCTTCCTCTTCAGCGCCGCGGCTGCCCTGATCTTCAATGTCCAGTACTTCACGAACGAGAACGCCACCGCCGCCGCTCTCGCGTCCTTCGCCACCTTCGGCGTCGGACTCGCAGCCCGCCCCATCGGCGGGCTGGTCTTCGGCCGGATGGGCGACAAGCTCGGGCGCCGTCGGGTCCTGCTCATCACGATCATCGGCATCGGCGTCGTCACCGGTCTCATCGGCCTGCTGCCGACCTACGCCGCCATCGGCTTCGCCGCCCCCGCCCTGCTCGTGCTGCTGCGCATCCTCCAGGGCCTCTTCGTCGGTGGCGAATGGTCGGGCGCGATGACGCTCGTCGTCGAGAACGCACCCCTGCACCTGCGCGCCCGCTACGCGGCGATCCCGCAGATCGGTTCCCCGATCGGCACCATCCTGTCCTCCGGCGGCTTCTTCATCATGACGCTCGTCTTCTCGCAGGACAACTTCAATTCCTTCGGCTGGAGGATCCCCTTCCTCATCGCCCTGCCCCTGCTCATCGTCGCCGTCTACCTCCGTTCTCGACTCGAGGAGTCGCCGGTCTTCCGTCAGCTCGAGGAGTCCGGCGAGGTCGAGAAGAGCCCGATCAGCACGACTCTGCGTGACAGCTGGAAGCAGGTCATCGTCGGTATGGCCGCAGCCCTCCTCGGCGTCGGCGGCTTCTACCTCGTCACCGCGTTCTGCGTCTGGTACGGCGTCAACATCCTCGGCTATGACGATTCGCTCCTGCTGCTGGGCAGCATGGTCGCGGCCTTCGTCGAGATCTTCGTCCTCATCTGGGGCGGAGCATTGGGGGCGAAGTACGGTGCCAGCAAGGTCGTCCTCTGGGGCGGAGTCGCCTCGGCGCTGGTCTCGGTCCCAGCGTTCCTGCTGTTCGTGACCGGTCAGCCGGTGCTCATCATCCTGGCCATGACCCTGGCGGTGGGCACCCTGTCGCTGCCCTACGCCGCCTCGGGGACCGTGATGACCGGCCTGTTCCCGGCCAACACCCGCTATACAGGCGTGGGAATGTCGCAGAACGCCGCCGGTATGCTCTCCGGATTCATTCCGCTGCTGGCCACCGGCTTCGTCGCCTCGGCGGGAGATCACTGGTGGCCGGCCGCCGCGATGCTCGCCTTCCTGTCGCTGTTCACCGCCTTCGCCGGAATCATCGCCCCGAAGCTGAGCGTCGACCTGCCGGGCTTCAAACACTGAGCCCGTCTCCGGACCCGCTCAACCGCACACCTGCCCGCCGGGGTCAGGTACCACCCCTCGAAAGGACAAACACCATGTCGCACTCGGCCGGCCACCTCATCGTCGACACCTTGGAGAACGCGGGGATCGAACGCGTCTATGCGGTCCCCGGCGAGTCCTACCTCGACGTCCTCGACGGCCTCTACGATTCCTCGGTCGAGACCATCGTGTGCCGTCAGGAGGGCGGGGCCGGGTTCATGGCCCTCACCGAGGCCCGACTGACTGGCCGCCCCGGAATCGCCATGGTCACCCGCGGGCCCGGGGCGGCGAACGCGATGATCGCCATCCACACCGCATGGCAGGATGCGACCGCACTCGTCCTCTTCGTCGGCCTCGTCCCGCTCACCGACCGAGCCCGCGAGTCCTTCCAGGAGTTCAGTCTGCCCGAGTGGTTCTCCTCGACGGCCAAACGTGTCATCACCATCGACGACGAGCACCGCGCCGGCGAACTCACCGCCGATGCCCTGCGCATCGCCGCGGCCGGCCGGCCCGGACCCGTCGTCGTCGGCCTGCCCGAAGACGTCCTCGTCCGCCTCACCGAATCGACCGCCCCGACCCTCGCCGAGGCGGCCCCACCGACACCGGCGACCGCTGAGATCGAATCGCTGAGGGCCCGTCTCGCCGCAGCGAAGCGTCCCGCCTTCGTCCTCGGCGGAGACGGTTGGCACTCGGGCTGCGGTGCCGACCTTGCGGCGTTCGCCGCCTCGGCGGGGATTCCGATCTTCTGCGACTGGCGGGCCTACGATGCGCTGCCGCACAGCTGCCCGGCGTGGGCCGGGTGGCTCGGCTATGGTCGCGCCGATGCGGTGGCCGCCGGTTTCGCCGAGGCCGACCTGCTCGTCTTCGTCGGCTGCACCCGCTCAGATGTGGCCAGCGACGGGTACACGATCGGGTTCGATGCCGAAACCGTGCTCGTGTCCCTCGACCCGGAGGCCACCCAGCATGCCGGACGTATCGACCAGCAGATCCTCGCCTCACCGCAGTCCTTCACCGAGGCGCTGACCGGCTTCGATGCCGCCGGTGCACGCGGCGAACGTTCGGATGAGTGGATGCGGGACCGCACGGAGGTGCAGTCCCGGTTCGCCGCTCACCGCGCCGACGCAGCGCCGGTTTCCGGGGTCGATCTCGGGGTGGCGTTCGGAATCCTCGACGACCGCCTCGGCGGGGAGGCGATGCTCACCTACGGGGCGGGAAATGCGACGATCTGGGGACACCGGTTCATCCGTCACAATCGGCCGGCCAGTCTCGTCGGTGCCCGCAACGGGGCGATGGGAAGCGCCGTGCCCGGCGCGGTCGCCGCGTCCCTGGCATTCCCGGACCGGCGCGCGGTCGCGATCTGCGGCGATGGGGATTTCCTCATGAATGGCCAAGAGATCGCCACGGCCTTCGCTCATGGGGCCCGACCGCTCATCATCGTCGTCGACAACGGCGTGTACGGAACGATCGTCTCCCACCAGGAGAACCACTATCCAGGCAGGCCCTCGGGCACACGGATGGTCAACCCGAACTTCGCAGAGTGGATGACGGCGTTCGATATGAGCAGCTCCGGGGCCGCCTCGCCGGGGGCTGATGCTTCGGTGTCCGGGCTGACCGGGCATGGCGAACGCGTCGAGACGACCGAAGATTTCGGGCCCGCGCTCGACCGAGCCCTGGCAGCGGAGGGCCCCGCGCTCATCCACGTGCTCATCGATCCGGCGACGATGCCGCCGGCGGCCGACGAGACCTCCTGACACCGACCCTGCCGACACCGCAGCCCTCTTCCGCATCCTTACCGCGACTCCGCGGGGCCCACCCGTGGCCGAACCATCTCGAAAGGACCCATCATGACCGTCACACCCTCTCTGATCAGCGCGGATCGTGAGGCCGAATTCCTCGCCGACTGGGCCGTCCACTCACGCTTCGGCGCGGTGGAGGGCACGAACGGTGTCGACCGGCAGGCGGCCAGCGCGGCCGATGGGCAGCAGCGGAAATGGTTCGAAGAGCTGCTGGTCGAGCACGGCTTCAGCGTGCATCGGGATGCGATCGGCAACCAGTTCGGGCTGCTCGAACTCGTGCCCGGTGCCCCCTATGTGCTCACGGGTTCGCATATGGATTCCCAACCCACGGCCGGTCGCTTCGACGGTGCCTACGGGGTGATGGCCTCGGCGCATGCCTGCTTCGCCGTCGCCGATGAACTGCGCGCGGACCCCTCGAAGGCGAGGTTCAATCTTGCCGTCGTCAACTGGTTCAACGAAGAGGGATCGCGGTTCAAGCCCTCGATGATGGGCAGCAATGTCTTCACCGGCAAGGCCGAACTCGAGTCCGCCCTGGCGACAACCGATGCGCAGGGAATCACCGTCGCCGAGGCGCTCGATGCCCTCGGCGAGCGAGGGGACTTCACCCTCCCCGAGATCGCCTCCTATGCGGAGATCCACGTTCAGCAGGGCCGCAGCATGGAGGAGGACGGGGTGACGATCGGGCTGGTGGGTGCCACGTGGGCGGCGCACAAGTACGAATTCGTCGTCACCGGTGCACAGGCCCACAGCGGGTCGACGCTCATGGACGACCGTCAGGATGCTCTGCTCGGAGCGGCGCGTCTCGTCGTGACCGCCCGTGAGCTCACCGAGGAATTCGAGCCCGGAGCCCTGCACACCGCGTGCGGTCAGCTCACCGTCTATCCGAATTCCCCGGTCGTCGTCGCCAGCGAGGTTCGCCTGCTGCTCGACCTGCGCTCTCCCAGCGCCGAGGTGATCGCCGCCGCTCATGAGTCCCTCATGGCCACGATCGCCACGGTGTGCGAGGAGGATCGGGTCGATATCGAGATCGTCGCCGAGCACAGTTGGGATCAGAACCCGTACTCCGAGGACGGGGTCGAGCTGGCCCGCACGGTCGCGGATGACCTGGGACTCACCTCGGCGCGGGTGATGACGGTGGCCGGGCATGACTCGACGAACATGAAGGATGCAGTGCCGACAGTCATGCTCTTCATCCCCAGCGTCGACGGGATCTCACACAGTCTGTCCGAGTTCACCAAGGACGAGGACCTCGTCTCCGGACTGCATCACCTCACCGAGGTGGTCCGGCGCCTCGCCGCCGGCGCGCTGGCCTGAGGCCGGGTCCGGGAGTGGCCCGGATGCGTGCCGGGTCCGGACACGGGCCGGGTGCGGGCCTCACTCGATGTCGTCGACGTCTTGGTTCTCGTCGACGAGCTGTTCGGCCAGCGGTTCCCATTTCGCGTAGGCGTCGGGGTAGGCCGAGGCCTGCACGTCCTGCGCGGCGGCACCCGGATCCTTGCTCTCCCAGCCGTCGATCTCGGTGAGACCCGGATTGGGGCTTTCAGGGTTGATTCCGTAGAAGGCCTTCGAGGAGTAGACCGGGTCGGTGACCTCATCGGTCGATCCCCAGTCCATGGAGGGCCGCTGTTGGAACGCTCCGGCGGAGTCCCTGTCTCCACCGTCGAGGTTCTGCAGGCTCGATTCCTGCAGTGCCGTCATCACGGCGATCGTCTGCGCGTCCTTCGACAGGTCCGCGCCCTTTCCGACGCCGATGATCGTGCGCGCATTGTCGATCTGTTCGGAGGTCAGCTCGTCGGGGTCGTCGATGCCTCCGGTCGGGTCGGCGGCAGCCGAGGTCGCCGTCGACAGGGAGACGCCTCCAGCGATGACGGCAGCGGAGAGTGCGGTCACCGCAAGTGTGCGTACACGATTCATCTGTTCTCACTTTCCTGTAGGTGTGGGCCGGCAGCCTGAAAGACCGTCCTCACTGTGATGGGCACAGCCGCGCCTGCTGCGTTCGGCACAGAAGGGGCTGGAAATGGCCCATCACAACCCTGTCGGACGCACCGCGCCGGTTCAATGCATAGAGACACATAGGTGGCTCAGTCTCCCTGCAACGAAACGTCAGTGAGGAGTGAACATGTGCGCCGAATTCGATGAGTGCCAAGCCGGTGTTCTCGACGCGGCATCGCGCTCAGTCCCCGTTGGATCCGCCTGTCGAGCGTGAACCGTCCGTCGAGCGCGGACCGTCATCGCCAGGGTCGGGACCATCACCTGCGGAGTCGTGGCGCAGTCGGGCCCAGCGGCGCATCCGTTCGGCGATGAGCCGTTCCTCGCCGCTGTCGGTCGGTTCGTAGAACGTCTGTCGCGGCATGTCGTCGGGGAAGTAGTTCTGGCCGGAGAAGCCCGCCTCGGTGTGCGGGTCGTATTCGTACCCCTCCCCGTATCCCAAGTCCTTCATCAGCTTCGTCGGAGCGTTGAGGATGTGAGCCGGGGGCATGAGCGAGCCGGACTGCTTGGCCGCGCGCATCGCCCGGTTCATCCCGCGATAGACGGCGATGGACTTCGGTGCGGTGGCCAGGTAGACGACGCATTGGGCGATCGCGAGTTCCCCTTCGGGTGAGCCGAGTCGTTCATAGACGTCCCATGCGGCCAGTGCCTGGTGGACGGCCTGCGGGTCGGCGATGGCGATGTCCTCGTTGGCGAAGCGGACGAGGCGCCGGGCGATGAAGAGCGGGTCCTCTCCCCCGTCGAGCATCCGCGCCAACCAGTACAGGGCCGCGTCGGGGTCGGAACCGCGCATCGACTTGTGCAGGGCGGAGATGAGGTTGTAATGCCCCTCTTGGGACTTGTCGTACTGCGGGGCGCGCTGCTGCACGAGCTGAGCCAGGCCCGCCGGATCGAGGGGCTCGTGCACGGTCGACAGCATCTCGATGAGGTTGAGCAGATAGCGTCCATCTCCGTCGGCCATGGCGAGGAGGGACTGCCGCGCCTGCGCATCCAGCGGCAGTGCGTTGCCGATCGCCTCTTCGGCTCGTTCGACGACCGTCGTCAGGGCGGTCTCATCGAGCCTCTTGAGCACGAACACCTGGCAGCGGGAGAGCAGTGCGCCGTTGAGCTCGAAGCTCGGGTTCTCGGTCGTCGCCCCGACGAGCACGATCGTCCCGTCTTCGACATACGGGAGGAAGGAATCCTGCTGGGCGCGGTTGAATCGGTGGATCTCGTCGACGAACAGCAGCGTGCCCTGTCCGACTTCGCGCCGCTTCTGCGCGGCGAGGAACACCTTCCGCAGATCGGCGACTCCGGAGAAGGTGGCCGACAGCGGCTCGAAGACGAGATCGGTTCCTTCGGCGAGGAGGCGGGCGATCGTCGTCTTCCCGCACCCGGGAGGCCCCCACAGCACCATAGAGGCGAGTCGGTGTTCGGAGACCATCCGTCCGATCGGGCTCTCCGGGGCGAGCAGATGCTCCTGGCCGACCACCTCGGCGAGAGTCGTCGGCCGCAGCCTGTCGGCCAGGGGGCGCGTGGACTCATCGGCCCCGAACAGTGCGGGCGAATCCTCACTCATCAGCTCATCTCCTTCCCAACCCGATGGAGACCAGATGCTCGGTGAGCGGATGTCCCTCGCCGATGCGTCCCACCGTACACATTCCCCTCGCGGTCGAACAGACCACCGAGTGACGATTGCGCTGCTCTCAGGTCCCCTGACGGGTCGGTCGGGTATCGTGGATCACATTCTGATGACACGGAGGACTGACGTGGCTGATCTCAAGAAACTCACCGACACCCATGTGGCCCAGGCACGGGACAACGAGAACGGGCGCAGTGCCGAACTCGTCGCTCACGATGGCGAGCTGCGCCAGACCGTGATCGCTCTGGCAGACGGAGTGCGACTTCCCGCTCACAACTCGCCTCCTGCCGCCAGCATCCAGGTGCTGAGCGGACGCATCCGGGTCGAACTCGGCGAGGAGATGCAGGGGGAGTTCGGGGCCGGCGAACTGTGGATCCTCACCCATGAGCGCCACTCGGTGCTGGCGCTGGAGGACTGCGCCTTCCTGCTGACCACGGTGACCAGCGTCGACAAACCCTCCTATTCCTGACAGCACCGTTGCCCCATGGCGATGACGTTGCCCACCGAGGTCTCCCGCGCGATCGAGTCGTATCTCGGGGTGGCCGACCGTCTGCTTCCCGGCGCGGTCATCGCGGCCGCAGTGGCCGGGTCGGTTGCCCTGGGGGCCTATCGACCGAATCGCAGTGATATCGACATCGTCGCCGTGATCGGTGATGACTGGCGGGATCGGCGTGATCTCATCGTCCGGCTGCGGCTTCTCCACCTCTCGCAGCTTCCGCGACTGGCTCTGCGCGCAGCACGTGGTCGGGGATTCAGCGCCTGCTGCAACGTCTCGTTCATCTGGCAATCCGACCTCACGCGGCCCGTCACCGGCATCCGTCCGATCGCTTCGCATACGGGTGAGATCTTCGAGGCGAACCGGGCGTTCGACGTCAACCCTGTCGTCTGGAAGGAACTCGTCGACGGCGGCATCGTCGTCCGCGGCCGCGCGTTCACCGAGTGGTGCCTCAACCCGGAACCGGATCGACTGCGTCCATGGGTCACGGACAATCTGCGAGAGTACTGGTCTCCCCTGGCGGCTCGGCTCCGCGCCCGGCCGCTACGGAGTGTTCGGGCTCTGGTCCGCCGCATTCTCACGTCCCCGCGGGGACTCGCCGCCAGCACCGTCGTGTGGTGCGTGCTCGGCCCCGCCCGCATGCACCACACGCTGATGACCGGCGAAATCATCGGCAAGGAGGAGGCAGGTCGCCGAGCCCTCGACACGTTCCCTCAGCATTCCCCCATCACCGAGGTGGCCCTGGCCAAGGTCCGCGGAGCGCGGATCCCGTCCGCACCGCCACATCGGCAGTGGAGGGAACTGACCGCCTCAGCAATGGAGGACATACTCATGAACGCACAGACCGCGGGCAAGAACTGATCCATTTACGTGATGATGTCGTTCTGCACTGACGAGATTCAATAGGCGGTTTGCGCTATGTTGCTCAATGCTTCACGAACGCGCAGTGCAAACTGCTGACATCCAGCCCTGTCAAGAGCCTCGTCCAGCTGTCGGAATTTCGGCTTGGATTTCCAGTACTCGAACTGGTCACGGACTATCGGGCGAAGGCATGAAGGCGCAGAATCGACCACGAGCATGAAGAAATCATCCGGAGAAATGACCTCATATGGCTGGGAATCCGGTGTAGTCGTGATTCCGGTCGGACGGTCGGACGTGACTACAAGGTCAGAGCGGGCTGCCAGCGCCGCCGCATGAACATGGTAATCATTTGGGTCTTCACCTGTGAACTCAACATTGCCCGGAAAGTCTTGTACCACCTCGTCGACACAAGCTCGTATGAGTTCGAGACGGTGACGAGTCCGATGCCCAGGCGCTTCGGGCTGTTCTTTGCGCATATTTGCCAGCACCTCGGCAAAAACATCCTCGGTCGAATGAAGTTGAAACATACCTTCGTTGGCCTGCCTCAAATGAAACATCCAATCAAGGAGGGTCTTACTAAAGAAGATGTTGGCATCGACAAACACTCGCTGGGGCATAGAAACAGACTAGCTGGAGTGGATACTCCCCCTCCAGCTAGTCAGTGATTCGTCTCAGTCAGTGAGGAACTCTTCGTGCTCCTCATCCAGCTGACGCAGTTCGTCGAAAGCAGACCGGCGAGCAGCCACATTACGCTCTCGAAGATCCAATACCTCGTCTCTGCTGAAACGCGTATGTGAGCCTTTCTTAAACGAACTGATTCGGCCTTCACCGACCCATTTCATCAGGGTCGGCCGTGAAATGCTGAGCAGATCCGCTGCTACTGTACTGGTCAGCTCCGTCGGAAGCTGCCCAATAGAAACGGAGCCCTGTTGCGCGATCAGCTTCAGAGCATGCAATAGTGTCCTCTGGATACTGGCCGGAAGTTCCGCCTCTTCTCCACCTGCGAAACGAAGCACAAGCGACGCTTCACTGGGTATGACAGTATCTTGGGCATCCTTCACAGTCTGATCGCTGATTGCAATTCGCTCGGAAGAAGCTAGTGCTGACATAGTCACCCCTTCCCGGGTTCACTTCTATATCTAGAGAACAACGATACCAACGTTTCACTTATAAGTGCAACTAGGCGATCAGTGACGCACTAGCCTGTCCACTTCGCGACGAAGTGGAGGCGCTTGTTGCCGAATTCGCCCATGCCGATCAGGCCGATCTCGCGGCCGAAGCGCGAGCGCTTGACTCCGCCGAATCAGATGATGACCTGCGCATCCTTGATGATCGCAACGCCGCCCGCCGGGGTCTCCGTGGCGATCATCGCCGACGAATGGTGTCGCAGTCCGGACCTCATCCGTCGGCTCCGAGCCCTCGACACGTTCCCTCAGCATTCTCCCATCACCGAGTTGGCCCTGGCCAAGGTCCGCGGACCGCGAATCCCGTCCGCACCGCCACATCGGCAGTGGAGGGAACTGACCGCCTCGGCGATGGAGGACATTATCACCGAGACGCTGCGGACCGATCCCGAAAGACCCGACTGTTGACCTGTCCGGTTGCCACCAGAGTCCCTTGCGCATCTGTGACGTGCACTTCGGTGAGAGTCGCCGAACGAGTCCGGTGCACAACCTTTCCCGTCGCAGTGAGGTCAGTTTTGGCCGCGCCGAGATAGTTCACCGTGAGATTTGCTGTAGCGCCACCGGAAGCGTTGTCATCGGGTGAGATTCCGGATGCCAAGGCGGCGGCTCCTGCGGTATCGATCAGAGTCGCGATGACGCCTCCGTGAAGGACTTGGGGTGTAGTCGTCAGTTCTTCGGAATACGGCATCGCGAGAGTGACGTGATCGATCTCCGCCGATTGCACCGAGATTGCGAGGGTCTGTGCGACGGGTGAGTGGAGGATGACATTCGTGATCCAGTGCTGTGCAAGCGAGTGCATGGTGGACATCCTTGATGGTTGAGGCGATGGCCGCCTTGGTCATCTAAGCGTTGTCCCTCTAGCGGCCGTTGTCGATAACCTCACAGGTCATTTATCCAGGAGCCAACAGGGGCCTCTGCCTTTATGACATGCCGAGAATGGCATTTCTGGTGGTCTCGTCGGCCGGGTAGAAGGCCTCGATGCGCAGTTCGTCGACGGTGACATCCATTGCTGACTCCACCGCGGCGGAGATGCTGAAGAAGCGCAGCTCTGCGCCACCGACTCTGAGTTCGAGTGGGACGACGACATCGGTGAGCACTGGACGACCGACGTCGTCACCTGGGTAGGCGGCCACTTCCGCCGCAAGCTCATGGAGCCGGGCATCACCATCACGTTCGGACCTGCTCTGTACCTGGGTGAGCAGGTGCGAGCGCCACTGGCCGAGGTTGGTGATACGAGGGGCCAGACCGTCAGGATGCAGGGTCAGCCGCAACGCGTTGATCGGGGGTTCAACCAGGTGAGCCGCACAGCCATGGAGCAGGAAGTCGGTCGCAGCGTTGCGGTCGACGACATCCCACCAGCGGTCCAGGAGGAGTGCGGGAAAGGGCAAGTGCGCATCCATGATCGACTGCAGTGCTCTGCTCACTGCCAGCGATTCGGGCGCGTCGAGTCCACGCTCGGGGTACGTCGGTGCCAGGCCTGCGGCATGCATCAGCTGATTGCGTTCGCGCAGCGGAACATCCAAATAGCCTGCGAGACGTTCGATCATGGTGCGCGACGGCTGTGACCGTCCCGTTGTGTGTGATCAACTTTAAGTAGGCCGGTTCAGCTCCAGAATCCAGCCAGTACAGCGGCTGGATTCCAGCCATAACAGCCCGTCTCTGCTTCTGTGCGCCACTCCCAGAAAACACAAAGTCATGGGCGTGGCCGCTCTCATCGATTAGGTTCCCAAACGAACACCCCGATCCCGTTGCAGCAGGATCGAACCGGGGTGTCAGAAGGGAACCAGAAAGACCATGACCACACCCATGACTACCATCGAAAATATCAGGCGCCTCGACGCCGAAGGAAGATCCGGACGCCAGATCGCCACCGATCTGGGCATCGATCGTGAAACCGTCGCGAAATACCTCAACCAAGACGACTTCTCTCCGCAACCACCAGCCCCGACCCGTCAGGCCGGTGCTGCCGTCCTGGCAGGACTGACCCACATCATCGAACAGTGGCTGACCGACGATGCCCGCCGTCCCCGTAAACAGCGCCACACATCCAAACGGGTCTACGACAGACTCGTCGCCGAACACGACTATCAAGGCTCCTACTCACCCGTGCAGCGCTTCATCAAGGACTACAAGACCATGCACCGGGCCCGCAGTCAGGGCTTCTTCGAACTCGAATGGGCACCCGGACACGCGCAAGTCGATTTCGGTCAGGCCGAAGCGATCGTCGACGGCATCCGTGAAGTCCTCCACCTGCTGGTCATTACGTTCCCGTTTTCGAATATGCGTTTCGCTCAGGCCTTCCGCGGAGAAACCAGCGAATGCATCGGCCAGGGCCTGGCCACGATCTTTCACCACATCAATACCGTGCCCGTCGAACTCATCCTCGATAACGCCACCGGTGCTGGCAGACGCTGTGGCACGATTATCACCGAAGCCAGACTCTTCGCCGCGTTCAAAGCCCACTATCGGACTACCGCCCGCTACTGCAGCCCCTATTCGGGGCATGAGAAAGGCAACGTCGAAAACGCTGTCGGATTCATCCGCCGCAACTTCATGGTCCCCGAACCCACCGCGGTCTCCCTGGCCGGTTTCAACACGGACCTTCTGGCCTACTGCGACGGACTCGGCTCCGAGGATCACTGGAAGAAGGGCCAGAAGATCCAGGACCTGTTCGCCCACGACATCGCCGCGGGACTCGCGTTGCCCGGGATCGCCTTCGACCCGGTTCGCTACGAATCGCGTAAGGCCGATAAGACCGGCACCATCGTCATCGATGGTCATTCCTACCTCGCCGGCCCCGACTACCACAACAGGCTGCTCACCGTCGCGATCCGTCACGATGCCATCAGCATCCTCAACGAACGATCTCAACCTGTCATCGGCTTCGACCGCGCCTGGGGCCAGCCGGGGCCGACCGTGTTCACTCCCGATACGCTTCTGGCCGCGTTGATGACCAAACCCGGAGCCTGGTCGAACTCACCAGTCCGTGCCCAGGTGTCCGACCCTGTCCGTGACTGGGCCGATGCTGCCGATAGTCGGGCTCGTTCCGAGTTCTTCGGCCGTCTCGATGCCAGTGCCCAAGCCACGTCTTGGAACACCGCCGTCGAGGCTGCTGACAGGCTCATCCGACTCGGCGATGACCCCACCGGCCCAGGACTGCCGATGCTGGCCAGACGCCTGTGTCAAGGCAGCGAACCACCAGCATCGAACGTCGATTTAAGCCTCTATGACCGTTTCACCACTACTCGGCAGGAACAACCAGCATGACCATCACGACCACAGACGTCATCGACGCGGGACGACACACCGGCATCAGCCATACCGTCGTCGCCGAAGCCGCCGCCAAAGCAACTCCGAAACAACGACAACTCCTCCACGACCTCTTCACCGCCGAACACGCCTCCC